>DEHX01000066.1 GCA_002352145.1 Chitinophagaceae bacterium UBA2789 | reverse complement strand
TCCTTCAAACCCATTTCCTTGTACTTGATCGCCCTGCGGCTGAACAAGGGTTCAAAACTGCCAGCCAGCTTTTTCATTTCATCTAACTGGGAAGCCGTAATTTTTTCAGTCTTTATTTCCTGCATATCAAAGCCTTTTTTATCAATGCCTGTTTCTTTAATGATGCCCTGGCAGGTGGTGCAGTTTCCGAGATGATATATTTTTTTNNTGCTTTACTTTGTATCCCAATTTTTTTGATTATGGCAAAAGACGAAGTGTTTCGGGACGAAATAGAAAAGGTCAGTGACTTTAAATTCGGCGCCAATGTGGCCAAAGTGTTTGATGACATGGTAAACCGCTCCGTTCCGTTCTATGGAGAAATTCAACGAATGATGGCTGAGCTAGCCGCCGATCATGCAAGGGAAGAAACCTTTGTATATGATTTGGGTTGCTCTACCGGTACTACGATGATCGGTATGGATACGATGGTGGACCAGGACATAAAATTCATCGGCATTGATGATTCACAGGAAATGCTGGATAAGTGCAAGTCTAAATTGATGGAGATAGGATTTTCCCGTCCTTATGAATTACGATGTGCTGATCTTGGACAAGGTATTAAAATAGAAAATGCATCTGTAGTAGTGCTTTGTCTTACCCTGCAATTTGTAAGACCCATTTACAGGGAGCGGCTCTTAAAAGATATTTACAATGGGCTTAATCCCGGCGGTGTGCTGATACTGGTAGAGAAAATATTAGCCGAAGAGAATAATTTCAACCGGGACTTTATCAATTACTATTACAATTACAAACGCAGAAACAATTACAGCGAACTGGAAATCTCCCAAAAAAGAGAAGCCCTGGAAAATGTACTTGTTCCGTATAAACTATCAGAAAATATTACTTTGTTGCGTGACCAGGGATTTGCTCATTGCGAGGTCTTTTTTAAATGGTACAATTTTGCAGGGTTGGTTGCAGTCAAAAAATAAAAGGCATGGTTAGTATCGGGAATTTCTTTTTCAAACACCGGAACTGGATTTTTATTTTATTTTATGGGGCCTTGTTCATTCCTTCCTGGCCTTTATTTTCTTCCGCAAACTTTGGAAATAATTATTTTATCTGGCCCATTGCAATCGGTTTATTAGTAACCATTTTAGGTCAGCTGATCCGTGGCCTCACCATAGGACTGGCCTATATTGTTAGGGGCGGAAAGGAAGGCAAGCCTTACGCTGAAGGATTGGTAACGGAAGGGATCTTTCGTCATTGCCGCAATCCACTATATGTCGGCAATATCCTGATGCTGCTTGGTGTGGGTATTTTGGCCAATTCGCTGGTGTATGTTGCCATTGTAATTCCGGTTTTTTTATTCATTTACCAGGCCATTGTTTTGGCCGAAGAGAATTTTCTCCGGGGTAAATTCGGCAGTGGCTTTGATGAATATTGTAAAAAGGTAAATCGTTGGTTTCCCAATATAAAAGGGCTTGGACAAACGCTGAATAGCATGGAATTCAAATGGAAGCGATGGATTTTGAAAGAACATACTACCCAGTTCATCTGGCTTTGTGGTATTGTACTAATACTTTTACTCAACTATCCCCAGCTCAGCGGGTATGACAAAAATCACCGCAACTTGTTATTAGGTATTTTTCTCGGCGTCCTGGTGGTTGTTTACGCTATTGTCCGCTACCTGAAAAAAAGCGGTAAAATGAAAGAATAAGCAGTTCGTTTTCAGTACCTCCCCCTAATCGTTTCCTTTCCCGCCTTCGTAAACATTGGCCCCGCAGAATTGTTATTTTTGCATCTTAAAGTGAGTTTATGATTAAAACAGGTAATCCTATCATCAGCATTTATACCGAAATGACGCCTAACCCGGAAACCATGAAGTTTGTAGCCAACAAACTTCTGTATCCCGGTAAAAGCATTGATTTCCCGGATGCGGAAAGTGCTAAACCTTCGCCACTAGCGACCGAGTTATTTGGTTTTCCATTTATAAAAGCCGTTTTCATTGCCAGCAATTTTGTTACACTGACCAAAACAGCAGATACAGACTGGCAGGATGTAATACCCTCTGTTCGCCAGTTTTTGAAAGATTACCTGGAAGAAGGCAAAGCCGTGGTAAATGAGGAAGAACTCGCTGCTGTAAAACAGGAAAGCAGTAATGAAGTGGCGGCAGATGATGATGATGTGGTAAAACGTATTAAAGAACTGCTTGACAATTATGTTCGCCCTGCCGTAGAAATGGACGGTGGTGCCATTCAGTTCAAAAGTTATAATGAAGGAGTGGTGAACCTGATGATGCAGGGAAGCTGCAGTGGCTGTCCTTCATCCATGATCACTTTAAAAGCCGGCATTGAAGGCATGATGAAGCGGATGATACCGGAAGTAAAAGAAGTAGTGGCGGAAGCAGAATAAAAAACTTACAAAAAATAAAAAAGGCTGTGTCGTTTGATACAGCCTTTTTTTGTGCTAAACCCTTCACTTTACAATCTTACACCTAGCCCCGCCCTAATATTGATAACAGAAATGCTTTGCTGGTAAGGATCAGCCGCATTGCCATTGATAGTAAGTACTGCGTCAAACTTTGGGTCCATATGCATATACGCTGCATTCAAAAGAAGATAGATCTTTTTACCAATGGAATAATTCAACCCTGCTTCAGCCTGCAGAACCGGCGTAAACCTGGTATCCTTTTTAATTGTTCTCAGTGCATAAGTAAGTACCGGCGTATTTACATTCATAAAACCGCCGGTGAGGCGAAAATCCCCTTCCAGCTTTTTTGAAAAACTCCGGGAAAAAGCAGGCCCGACAGAAAAGCCCACCATCTGCCAGTTATCGCCGGGTTTTGAAGCCCTGCCCTGGGAAAAAAGCAGTGTATCTGTTTCATACCAGTTCACCAGGAAAGAAACGGCGATACCAAAATCCTTTTGAATAAAATGAGTGTATGTAGCTGAGAAACTGGTTCCCATTTTAGCCATACCACTGCTGACATTCAGGGGGTCGCTTTCTCCAAAAGAACCAATCGGGATTGAAGGTCCAGCTGTGAAAGATAATGTTGGTTTCTTTTTTTCTTTGGCTGCTTTATCCTGTGCAAAGGACAACAGGCAAATAGCTAGTGAGGCTAGTGTTAAAAATGTTTTTCTCATGATGGTTATTTTGGTTAGTAAACAATCTGTTCAGGCACAGATACTACAATGTAATTATGTAACAAAGTAAACATTAATTTGATACAATGCCAATGACTATTCCGGCAAGCTTTGCGGTATTGTGCTGGCGGTTAGACTATAATATCAGCAAGTGTTAATAAACAAAGCAAAAACAGGAAATCCGGATATGCTGATCTACTCCACTAATACAAACGCTGCCCAATAATACGGTGAATATTTTTTTCGCATATCCGATTGCGCCTGTGCAAAAGCCTGTTCAATCGTTTTGCCTTTTAACCAGTAGTTGTAAAAGCTGGTCATCAACTCTGCCGTCTCTTTATCCGGTACCTGCCACAGGCTGACGATCATCTTTTTAACCCCGGCCATTTTAAATGCTCTTTGTAAACCAAACACACCTTCACTTCCTCTTACATCTCCCAGTGCTGTTTCGCAGGCGCTGAGTACGACCAGTTCTGTGTTGCTTAGGTTGAGTTGTGAAATTTCATAAGCGGTAGCAATGCCATCTTCTACTCCTTCAATGGGTGTTTTGCCACTCCAAACATGATTTCCGCCGGATAAAATCAGACCGCTGCGCAGCAAGGGGTCATTGGCCAGTGTGTAAGCATTTTGATTATTGGTGACAATATCATCCGATTTTTTTTCCTGTTCGGGTAAAAAGAAGCCGTGTGTGGCAATATGCAGTATTTGCGGTGAATTACCGCTTAATGCTTTCAGGTTTTCCTCACTGGCTGCAGTCTGTGTGAAAACAGCAGCAGGTACCTTATTTAACTCAAATTGTTTTTTGATCTTTTTTACCTCTTCTGCAGTACCGGGCAGGTCAGTCCATAAACTATTCTGATTACCCCTGCTTGCAGGCAGGTAAAAGCCTGATGTGCCTTTATTCTTCATCGGCTGCTTGCTTGTAGTTTTACCGGCAACATTGAAACTGGCATCGCCAAACAAAAAAATGTTTTTGGGCTGAAGGGTACCTGTTGTGTTAGTTGTTACCTTTTCATTTCGCAATACCACCTGTTTGGTACTGAAATACTGGCGAAACTCATATTTATCCATCAGCAACAGGCTGCTGTCTGCAGGTAATGCTTGAAATGCAATATTGAAAAGTTTGCGGGAAGGGGTGTAACTAATTTTTTTAATTCCTTTCAGGTGTGGCTCCAGCGGCGCCCATATTAAATTGTATAGCTCCTTGCCCAAAGAAACAGCAGTATTGTTAGTGCCTAAATCAATACCCCGATAAATTCGATTGACCATACCGGTAGCAGTAGACCCGGCACTGTCAAAAAGTTTTTGCAGTTGCTTTTCCGTACAAAGTGGTATAAATACAGGAACAGGATTATTTTTTAACAATAGATGAGCCGCATACATTATACTGTCATTCCTTTCATTGGTTACAACAAAAGAAACAAACTCGATAGCTGCTTCTTCTTCCTGCAAAGCAGATTGTACATCACTTACCGAAATTGTTTTACTCCGTTGCCTGTTTCCTAAAAATGCTGATTTTTGATTCATTTCTTTCTGCAGGCTTTCTGCCTGTTCTTCCAGCTGTATAATATCTCCCCTCCTTTCTTTCACAGGTTTTGCATATTCACGGGACAATAAATTACGGGTTGACAACCATTGACCATAAAGCCTTTGCAAAGTAGTATCACTGCCCCCAATAACTGATTCAATCAGTTTACGGTTTTCTGCCAGTATCAGGGATTTTAGTAATAATAATTCATTGAAACTTTCTTTCAGAAATGCCGGTGTGGCGTTTTTGTTCCGCAGCAACATGGTATTTGATAAATGTAAATTCCTGTTTATTTTGGACAAATACTTTTCCCTTTCGGCATCCGAAAAAGCATCCAGGTTATTGAGCATATACTTCAACGATGATTTGTTCATCGCTGCAATCATCTCTTCTGCCTTGCTATACTGGCCGGCATGAAGGCAGGCAAACAGCAGGATAATTCTTGGTGCAAACAATGTTTTATCATCCTGGTCCTTAAGAGCGGCAATTTGATAATGCTTTTCAGCATAATAAACAGCTTCATTATATTGTCCTGTAACCCTGTAATAATGAGATAACCGAAAGAGAACCCCATCGTCCCAGGTTTGATTGTTCTTATAAAAACGATGAGACAACTGAACTACCGAGTCAATAATTCTGGCAGCGTTGACCGTATCCCCGGATTTATATTTGCATAGACCCCAGGCCGATAAAGTGGAAAGAAATACATTGTAAGATTGTTTTCCCGGGTAGTTTGTAACACCGGTAATTTCCCTGTATAAGCTATCGGCTTTATCAAATAGTTTATTGTCGGTAAAAAATTCGGCGAAAAGTATTGCGTACTGCAGATATTCATAAAAAAGGGCCGTATCTTTTTTTGCATAGTTCACTGCAGCCCTGAAGGCCGACTCAGCTTCTGTTGTTTTTTTCAGCGTACTTTTTACAGTTGCGAGTTCATAAAGAACAGATGACCAGTCGCTATAATCGGTACTTTGGCTTTCTTCCATCCATTGACGAGCCATCATCAGTATTTCTTCGGCTTTTTTATCAAAACCGGCGTAACTATACATTTGGCCTACTTTTTTTAGTAACCCGGCATACCTGTCCTTTCTGTCTTTCCATACTTCTTTTGCCAGTTTGAGTGACTGTTGATAATAACTGTCCGCTTTATCCAGCATCCCGACGCTTACATAAATATTGGCAATGATGGTGCGGGAATCAATAAAGCCATTTGAACGTTCCTTGTACCCCTTCTTTGCTGCGTTGTCCATTTTTGGCACCAGGTTTACAGCTTTATCACTGTATCCGCTTCTCTCGTAAGAACCGCCAAGGAAAAGCAATTTGGTTGCATAAGCTGAATCGGTAAGTAGTTTATGCTTTTCGTGCAGCGCAACCATTTCTTCTAAAATAAAGATCCTTTCTTCTCGGCTGTTAACATTCAGGGAATCGAACACATTTAGCCGGCTCATCAACAATGCGGGATTATTTAACCGGCGGCTTATGGCAATACTTTTCTTAAAATATTCTTCTGCCTTGGATTGATTTTCAGCCTGCATAAAAATCATGCCTGCTTTGTGAACGGCATTTTCAAAGGCCGGTGAGCTTTCACCCAACTTTTTTTTCAATCGATCCAATTGTGCATCCATCATACTGTCGGCAGCAGCATAGTTTCCCAGTTTACACAGCAATAACATACTGTTGTTGTAAGCAGAAAGATATTCTTCACTTTCCATGCCTTTGTTCTTACTGTACCAATCAACTACTTTGTCGAGGGTTCGCTGTGATTGTAAATATTGCTTAGCCCTCCCATAAAATGCCGCCTGGCGAAACAGGGAAAGCACATATTTTTCACTTTGATCTCCATCTACCGCTTTACAAAATTCTGTATGTCTCAAGAAGATCCTTTCTCCTTTCTGCAGGTCTGATACATCCCCAAACAAATCAGCCAGCGCTTCGTAGGCGCCATACAAAAGGGAAGTATCTGTAATAAACTCTTTTTCATTTTTCAAAACCCCAAGAAAATCTGTTATAGCCCGGTCATTCTGTTGTAATACCCGGTAGCTGTCGCCCCGCATAAAAAGAGAATAGACAATTGCTTTTGACTGCTGCTTATTTTTCTTTGAAAGAATTTGCAAATAACCGGTTAATAGTTTTTCGGCCTCCTTATAGTTTTGTTGCTCCTTATAAATATCACTCAGCATTTGTGCTGTACTAAGACAGCGTTCATCTTCAGGTTCATATACTCTCAATTTTACAGTAAAACATTCCAGGAAATTATCTTCTGCTGCTGCAAGGTTGCCGGTTTTATAAAAAGTGTAAGCAAGATTATTAAGCGCAGTGGCATATTGCTGATCGGCTTCACCAAAATCATTTCGGGCAACGTCCACAATTTTTTGTGCTACAGGCAGGGCCTGTTTATAATCTTCTCTTTCGAAGTAATAATGAAAACTGTCGTTCAGTTGCTCCCAGGTTTGTGCTTTTACACGGCTGGCACCTAATAGCATGAAAGAAATCAGGCAAGATAAAATACGGATAGTTCTCACTTGTTCAGTTTATTCTGAATTCCCCGTTATCCCGAAATGTTATTCCGGGCCCAATTTTATTTTTGGCATACTCCATTGTTTTTCCCGGCAGCCACTCATAAGTATATTTTGAGCTGCCAACTACCCGGCCCGCCAATGTTTTGGCCACTTCCTGTGCATTAATCGGGGTTTTGCTATAAACAGTATAGGCATATGCAGAATTTATAACAGTGGCATCGGCAGTTTTACTAAAATCAGCATAATAAATAACCATAATGCCGGGCGGTCTTTCTTTTACCTGTGTGCTAACCACATTTCCTCCATTGTCAAGCAAAATTTCTTCAAACTCCCGGATGAACTTTACTTTTTTTGCTGCTTTTTTGCCGATATACTCATCTATTGCAAATTCTCTGGCCCCGTCATATCCTGTAAACGGGATATAGAATTGAGTATATACCCTTGAACCATCGAGGTGCATAAAAGCATTGATACTTTTCCGGAGGTTCAGGTAAGCGCTGTCATCCATCTTGGTGACAGTACATTTTACAGGAAATATCCGGACGCTGGTTACCTCTTGCTCAGCATTTTTTTCAAAAATGCCCACACTACCATACTGTGCCCGCAGTTGTGTCATCAACAATGTTGTTGCTAAAACAAAAAATCCGATTTTTTTCATTCTCATTTTTATTTTTTTATTCCACCAATACAAACGCTGCCCAATAATACGGTGAATATTTTTTTCGCATATCCGATTGCGCCTGTGCAAAAGCCTGTTCAATCGTTTTGCCTTTTAACCAATAGTTGTAAAAGCTTGTCATCAGTTCGGCCGTTTCTTTATCCGGCACCTGCCACAGGCTGACGATCATTTTCTTTACTCCCGCCATTTTAAAGGCTCTTTGTAAACCAAATACCCCTTCGCTGCCCTTTACATCACCCAGTGCTGTTTCGCAGGCACTAAGTACGACGAGCTCAGTATTGCTAAGGTTGAGTTGAGATATTTCGTAGGCCGTTGCAATGCCGTCTTCTACCCCTTCAATGGGTGCCTTGCCGCTCCATGCATAGTTGCCTCCGGATAAAATTAAGCCGCTTCTAAGCAGGGGGTCATTAGCTAATGTGTAGGAATTATCGTTACTNNCTTAGTGCTTTCAGGTTTTCTTCACTGGCGGTGTTTTGCGTAAATGTTTTTGTATTGATCTTGCCTGTCTGTCTGTCAGACTGGTTCTGTTCAAATAATTGTTTGATCTTTTTCACTTCTTCAGCCGTACCGGGCAGATCGGTCCATGTGCTGCCACGATTGCCGCGATTGGGGGGAGTGTAAATATTAGAAGCCGTGTTGTTTTTTTTTAATTGAGCGATGGTTGTACTATCCATGGTAAACCTTGCATCGCCGAAAAGTGATATGCTTTGTATTTTGCTATTTGTTTCTTGTTCTTTTCGTAAAGCCACCTGCCGGGTGCTGGTGTATTGATTAAGTTCATATTTATCCATCAATAGTTTACTACTATCCACTGGCAGGGCATGAAAGGCGATACTATACAATTTGCCTGCAGGTGAATAGCTGATCTTTTTTATCCCCATTAAATAAGGCTCCAGCGGAGCCCAGATCAAATTATACAAGTCCTTTCCCAATGATGCGGCGGTACCGGCATTGCCCAACTCCAACCCCCGGTAAAATTTACTGACCATGGCATTGGCCGTGGTGCCGGCGCTGTCGAAGAGTTGTTGCAGTTGTTTTTCCTCGCATAACGGAACAAAGATTGGAATAGAGTCTTTTGCAGTGAGAATGTAAGCGGCATACATGATGCTATCAGTCCATTCTTTATTCAGCAGTTCGAAGCGTACGAACTCAAGGGCTATTTCGTCTTCATTCAGCCTGCTTCTTACATTTGGTGTTCTTATTTCCAAAGATTGCTGCTGGTTTTTAAACTCGGCTGATTTTCGGGTGAGTTCTTTTTCCTGATTTTCTGTTTGTTCTTCTATACTTTTTATATCATCCCGGCGCTGAATTACAGGAAGTGAATATTGCTTTGCGAGTATCGATTTGTTTGCTTTCCATTTATCAAATAGTATTTGTACAGACGTATCACCGCTGTTTCTGACAGCTTCCATAACCGTTTTAGTACTGGCCAGTGACAATGATTTTAATAATAGTTGAAGATTATAATTGGTTTGAGAAAGTAATGGGTTTTGCTTTTTGTGGTTGTATAAAAAACTATTGTTTTCATCATTAAGGATCAATTTATCCTCCAGGTAATTTCCCTTCTCATTTTCGGACAGGTTATCAAATACCGAAAGCATGTTTTTTATTTCAATCTGATTGTACTCAATAAAATATTTTTCTGCTTGAAAGTATTCTCCTTTTATCATAAACATAGAAGCAAGGTTGTTAACAACAAGGGCGTATTCGGTATTTTCCGGGCCAAAGGCTTTTTTTAGTTTGGCAAGTGATGACTTGTAAAGCTGTTCGGCCTTATCATATTTACCTGTGCTAGTATATAAGTAAGCGAGGTTATTCAGGCTTAGGGCATAATCAGGATGATTTTCTCCCAGTATTTTCTTTCTAATATTAATCGCTTCCTGGTAAGCTGCTTCGGATTTTTCATTTTCGCCCATTACCTCGTATAAAGCACCAAGGTTGTTAAGGCTTAGGGCATAATCAGGATGATCGGGACCTCTTACTTTTTTAATAATTTCTTTTGACTCCTGGTAAAGTGGCTCAGCCTTTTTAAATCGGCCTAATTTCCTGTATAAAACAGCAAGATTGTTAAGACTAAGGGCATAATCAGGGTGGTTTCCGCCCAATATCTTTTTCCTGATCTCTTTTGACAGCAGGTAGAGTTGTTCTGCTTTTTCATACTGACCTATAGCCTCATATAGTATAGCAAGATTATTGAGGCTTGTAGCAAATGATGGGTGATTTTCTCCATACACCATTTTCCTGATATCTTTTGATTGCAGGTATAAAAATTCTGCTTTATCATATTTACCCATTGTGCTATACAAAACAGCGAGATTATTGAGGCTATTCGCAAACTCGGGGTGTATTTCTCCAAAAGCCGTCTTAAATATTTCCTGTGCTTGTAAATACAGCAATTCAGCTTTATCATACCGGGCTATTTTCTTATACAAAACACCAAGTGTGCTGAGGCTGGTGGCGTAGTTGGGATGTTTTTCACCCAATGCTTTTTTCCATACTTCTCCGGCTTTCAGGTAAAGTGGTTCCGCTTTTTCGTATTCACCCATGTCTGAATACAGTGTAGCCAGATTATTGAGACCGGTAGCATAATAAGAATGTTTTTCACCCAATGCTTTTCTCCATATTTCTACGCACTCGAGAAAAAAAGGAAGTGCCTTTTTATACTCTCCCATATCCTTATAGAGTACTGCCAGGTTATTAAGGCTGTTGGCATAATCGGCATGGTTTTTTCCAAAAAGATTTTTTTTGATTGCCATAGATTCAAGATAGAAATTTTCAGCCTTCTTAAATTTTCCCGTTGTGTTGTATAGGACACCCAAATTATTAAGGCACATGGCATAGAGATTACTGGTTTCTCCAAAAGCCTTTTTCCGTATTTCCTTTGCTTCCAGGTAAAGATGTTCGGCCTTATCATATTGCCCCATCGATTCATATAACGAAGCAAGATTGTTCAGGCTGGTAGCATAATCAGGGCTATTTTGCCCAAACACTTTTTTCCTGATTTCCCCTGAACTAATATGATAGTATTCAGCTTTTTTATATTGCCCCATGCTGTTATATAAAGAACCGAGGTTGTTAAGGCATATTAAATAATCACGGCTTTCTTCGCCAAGGGATGTCTTCCAGATTTCTTTAGCCTGCAGATAAAGCGGTTCAGCCTTTTCATACTGGTTCATCTTTTCATATACTCCCGCAAGATTATTCAGGCTCTGGGCATAATCCGGGTGTTTTTCCCCAACAACTTTCTTCCTAATGTCAAGGGCTTGTATATAAAGTGGTTCAGCTAAAAAATACTTTGTTAATTCTTCATATAGCCTGGCCTGTTGATTACAGTTACTTGCCAAAAGTTCAGAGTTTGCTCCCTTCAGTAATTCTATATAGCCGTAATTCTCCCTTCTATACAATAATGCATCATCAAATCGATTAATTACTTCATAAAAACCTGCCAGGTTTTCTATCACATCAATTAACAGACCCTGCAATGGACGATGAGTCCTGAGTATATTAATAGCCTGTATGTAATATGATTCTGTATTTACGGTATCGTTAATATTTTCATACAGCATGGCAATCTGATTTAATTCGGCCGCATATTTTACCGAGCTGTCACCAAACATTTTTTTACTTAACGATGCTTTTAATTTTCTTACCCCTAAAGCCTCATCAATACTTCCAGATCCTTTATATGCATTTGCCAGCCTGCTTAAACCATCCAGGTAATCAGCACTTTCCCGTCCATATATTTCTTCCTGCAGTTGTATCATTTCCTTCAACAGGGGCAATGCAGTTCTATATTGTTTATTATCTGCATAAAAGCTGGACATATTGTAAAGCACACTTTCGAGTAAGTTGTCCTGGTTTCCCGGTAGTCTTAGAATTTCCAATGCCAGTTTGTAGTTTTTAATGGATTTAGCTGTATCCCGAAGTGCATTATAATTCAAGCCGAGCTGATTAAGTATGGAAGCATAAGCAACAGATGTTTTACCGGCATTTTCCTTATAGAAAACAGCTGCCTCTTCCGCATTTTTTGCAGCCAGTTCATATCTTCCGGCCTGCCGGCAAACAACCGATAAACTCTTTAGTGTACTACCATAATTATCATGTTTTATTCCGAACTCCTTTTTGGCTGCTGCCAACGCCCTTTTTCCCACCACTACAGCCCTTTCATACTCTTTTAGATTACTATAGAAATCTAAACTGTCGTTTAGTTCGGCCCAGTACTCTTTTTTAAGTACCGCTTCATAGTTGCCCGGTGTGCTGAGGAATTCAATGATACGGTAGTATTTTTTATCAAGGGCTATATCAAGAGCCGTATTGTCCTCATTATTTTTTGTCTGTAACCCTGCCTTATTTTTCCATAGTAAAATACATACTGTAATATTATTTGCTTCCACCGCTGCCATCAACGGGGTGGTGTTATTATTGTTGGCTTTATTTACGTCAGCCCTTTTGTTTATTAATAATTCAGCTGTTTGTGAATGGCCGCTTTGTATGGCATAGAGAAGTGGTGTTCCTTTATCGCTGGTGTGATTTGCATTTATATCTGCNNTTTTCTGTTTGCTTTCGGGGTCATACTCTTTATCATCCACGGATATTTTGCAGCTATCAATAAGATATTTCAAAACGTTAAGATGTCCTTCGCCGGCAGCAATGCCGGTAAGATTGCCATAATAAGAGGTCCGTTCGGTATTGGTATAAATTACCCCGTTTATATTTAAAGAAGCCCCCTTGCTGACGAAGTACTTCACCATCTCTGAATTACCAATACCTGCAGCCCACAATAATGCTGTGGCCCCGTTGCTATCTGCAGCATTCACGGCGGCGCCTTTGTCAATAAGTTCTTTTATTGTATTTATTTCACCGGCCTTAACAGCATTTATCAGTTCCGGGTCGCCATTACCCTTTTGTGCAATAACCTGAAAAGTGATACCGTAAAGAATAAAAAAGAGGAAGACCCTCATCCGTTGAGTATTTACAAATGAAGATAATTAATGCTGCTGATTACAATATACCCTTGAACGGGTATTGCACTGCCGCATCAGCTGGTTGTTTTCACCCATTGCACCCCCCGCTTATTCAAATACCCCAGCACAAAATCAAAACACTCCTTCCTGTAACCAATCAGCTCAGGCGGAAAGACGCCTTTTTGGATAAAAATGTTGTTTGCAATAAGATTTACGGCTGCCGTACAGGTGTAACCGGTGGTGCGGGCCATGGAAGAAGTTTGGGTCACAGGGTCATACTGGTCATACAGGTCGTAAGTGATCCTCTTGCCTTCACCTTTTACGATCACTTTCATCACGGTAAATTCTTCTTCCGTTTCACCCAGTTTCCATTCATTTACCAGCAGCTTCGATGTAAAATCAAGCGGTGAAATGTTATTTCCGTTCACAATTACTGGAGTTATATCAAAGAAACCAGATTGCTGTAACGCAATAATGAGATCAATATGACCGGGATACCGCAACGTTTTCTCTTTCATATCTGGTATATGGCCCATCGTAAAAATTAATGAACGTAATCCATCTGTATTAAAGGCTTCCAGCTTACCGGCTTTGCCGAAATCCATCAGCTCCCTGTCGCTCAGGGCGGGTTTGGTTACAATCTTTCCGTTCTCCACCAGTCTTGCCGGGCGGATGTATTCCTGAATCACATCCACCGGAGAGAAAGGGGCTTTATAATTAAACGGCGGTTGTGGATGCAGCGGCAGGCCACCGACATATGCTTCAAATGCCTCTACTTTCATTTCGGCATTATACCGGCCGAGAATAAAATTGCTCATACCCGGCGCTACACCGCAATCGGTTATCACAGTGACTCCATTTTCTTTGGCCAACGCATCTAATTGCAAAGCATCTTCCGGGAAGAAAGAAATATCAACCACATTCTTTCCGGTATTGATAACAGCCTCCAGGGTTTTAAAACCCATGAACCCGGGAACAGCCGTCACCACCAGGTCAAAAACAGAAAGCCACTCAGGATAATGTTCATAGGCGGTAAGGTCGGTATTGATCGTTGTGATCCTTTCATTTTTTTCTTTCAATAAAGCAAGATTGGCAACATTTACATCAAAAGATGTTACTGAAAAATCTTTTACCAGGTCAAGAGCAATGGCCCTGCCCACCATACCGGCACCTAAAACTGCAATCTTCATCACCGATTTTTAGGCAAAGGTAATACGATGAAAACTGCCGGTAGCTTTCGTTTTTCTGCTATCTTGGGCAACGAATAATTTATTACTATGAAATGGTTAGGGTTAATGAGCTTGTTCATGTTGGTTACCGCAACAACAAATGCACAAAAAAATTATACTTCATTAGTCAATCCTTTTATCGGCACCGGCGGACATGGTCACACTTATCCCGGGGCCAGCATGCCCTTTGGAATGATACAGATCAGCCCGGATACAAGACTGGAAGGATGGGATGGTTGCAGCGGTTATCATTATTCAGATTCTCTCATTTACGGATTTTCTCAAACTCACTTAAGCGGTACCGGCATACCAGACTACTGTGATGTATTGCTGATGCCTTTTACTGGAGAAGTTAATTGGAAAAATAAAGATTACGCCTCTCCCTTTTCGCATAATAATGAGAAAGCAAGTCCCGGTTACTATGAAGTAGTATTGAATAAATACCATATCAAAGCTGCTGTAACCTCTTTCTACCGTTCAGGCATACACCGTTACACATTTGATGCTTCTGCTAAGGAAGGAAAGATATTGCTTGACCTGCAGCACCGGGACGAAGTACTCGAATCATCCGT
>DEHX01000141.1:717-8057 GCA_002352145.1 Chitinophagaceae bacterium UBA2789 | reverse complement strand
CCAAAGCTGAGGGTGAACTGTTTGGTAGCGCCGATGAATACCGGTGCTGCAGAACTGTACAGATCAAAATTGATCTTTTCATCTCCATCAAAAAGCACACCGTTTACTTTGGTTACAGTAAAGGATGCTTCATTATTACCGGAAGGAATGGTAACAGTGAGTTTGCCGGCTGTGGCAGCAGGGGTGGTAGTATAATCTGTTGCATAGGCAACACCCATTTCATTCAGATTGATAGTAACAGCAATGTCCCTGTCGGTATTGCGGGAGAGTTCGAGGCGAACAGTGATGGAATTTTCAGCGGCGGTCATACCCTGTGCTGCAGTTTCAAACGCCACAAAGTTGTCGGCTTCTATTGCATCTCTTTTGCGGCAGCCTGTGATGAACAGTGTAACTGCTGCAATGCCCAGAAGTGCTATTGTTAGTTTTTGTTTCATCCTGTAGTAATTAGTATATGATAAAATTTTTGTTGACTTATTTTTTGTTCCAGTTAAATGCCAGTGTGGCGAAATAAGAACGGCCGGTTCCAACACTCAGTCCGCCGCCGGTATGTATACCGCCCTGTACGAAGCTGCTGTTGATACGGCTTACATCAAAGAGGTTGCGTACACCGGCATTGAGGCTGAGCATCCGGATGATCTTTTTACTGACAGTAAAGTCGGCCATGTGATAAGCATCCTGTTCGGATAAAATAATATCGGGGCCGCTGGTAACATAGCGGGGACGTTTGCCTACCAGTTTGTAAAACAGGTTCAGGTCGAGGCCCATCTTTTTAAAATGATAACTGGCACTGGCATTGGCTTCGGCAGACCATACCAGTTCAGGAAGACTTTTGTCTGCACTATACTGGTCATTATAGAAACCAGTGTAAGCAAAGCCGGCATTGAAGTTCCAGTTCTTGTAACCGTAACCTGCTGTCAGGTTTACACCGGATGTTTTGCTGTTAAGTACATTATACAGTTTGGCGGTGTCAGAGCTTTGGGTAAATACATAATCGATCAGGTTCTTTACATCATTGTAAAAACCGCCCAGTTGCAAATGATACAAAGCGCCGTTATCTTTTTTCTTCTTCATGTTCACAGAACCGGTAAAGCTGTGAGAGGTTTCTGCTTTCAGGTCAGGATTGCCCACCACCTGGTGATTGGCATCGAAGAAGCTGAAGTAGAGTTCCCGAAGGGAAGGAGAACGGAAACCCCGTGCATAAGAAATACGAAAATCAATATCGTTAGTCAAAGCCAGTTTGGCATTGATGGANNTCTGAAGTGATGAAGAAAGCATAATCATCTACAGCATTGGAGCCGCTCTTTAATCTTTCTCCTTCGCCACGATCAAGGTTAATATCTACACCGGGCTGAAAACTTACTTTATCAGATAACCTGTACAAGGCAGTACCACGAAATGTGAATCCCCTGAAATCAACAACCGACTGTTTGCCTTCTCCGGGATCTAATCTTACATCGCCGTTCTTTTTATTGACAGTAGTAGAGAAAACCTGGCGGCTGTAATCGGTGTAAGAAGTTTGTACCTGGAAATTCAGTTTGCTGCTGACAAAATAAGAGCCCTGCAACTGGTGCATTACTCTTTGTGAAAGATATTCCTGGTCGTAAGCTAAAGTATCGCCGGAGATCTGGTCAGGAAAAGGAGAGTAGTTGCCGGGGTTGGTGATCACTTCATCTAATCCATCAATACGGTAGCGAAGGCTGAGTTTACCTTTTGTATAACCGATAAAACCGTTGGCGATCAGCTGATCTTTTTTATGCCAGACCAGTTCACGGCCTACAGCGGTATCCTGCCACCCACCGAAATAGTTGTGGGCAAATGATCCGCCGGCTTCCCAGTTGTTGCGCTTCCAGGTAAGTCCGGCCTGCTGGTTATGGATACCTTGTTTGATACCATATTCTTTACCCACTGTTTCTTCATGTAGCCTGGCTGTAACGGAAAGATTGTAGTTGCTGGATTTTTTAGTGATAATATTAATAACACCGGCCAGTGCATCAGCGCCGTACATAACAGACATAGGGCCTTCCACTATTTCGATGCGTTCGATGGAGTTTACATCGATTTGGCTGATGTCAAATTCATTATTTACACCCTGGCGGCCAATAACAGGCAGACCATCGATCAGGATCTTTACNNATTACTTTAACCTGGTATACAGAGTTTTTAACTGATTGGGGTTTGTATTGTCCCGTGATGACGACTTCTTCGAGGTCTTTAGCTTTTGTAGTGTCTTCGGGAGGCGGAATGCGCAGCACCTGTGCATTGAGTGAAAGTGTTATACAGCTTATAGCAGTTGTTATCAGCGGTAATTTGTTTCTCATAATAATTTTAAAAAGTTTCGGGCACAAAGTTTTGTCAGCATTCATTGAGAATTATCACATCATTGTCAGGAAACAGTGTCCTGAATTTCTTTGACAAAAAAATGACAGCACATAGTTAGTTAATCAGTGCACATGCTGACAAACGTCATGTGATATTTTTTTTCTGCTATGAGAAAAAACAAAAAAGCCTCTCTTGTTTAAAGAAAGGCTTTTGATGAAGAAGAAAAATTTATCAGAGTTTAGCGCCGAGACTGATGAAGAAGGTTCTTCCGTCAGCAGGTAATGCACCGGGACCGGGATAACCTCCTGCACGGCGGGTAAAGTAGCGGGCATCGGTAAGGTTATTGACACCGGCTTTGATGTTAACTCCTTTGGAAAATTTGTAAGTGGCCGTAATATCTGTAACGGTATAAGATGGAATCAGGCCATTGTTACCGTTGGCTGTTGGTGTCAATGTATTATTGGCATCGCTGAATGTTTCACCTACATAACTCAGTTGTGTTGTCAGCAGGAATGTTTTATACCCTGCTGTAATACCTCCACGGAAAATGTTTTGCGGTGCATTCTCCACTTTCTTTCCTTTGGTGGCTGCATCTTTATGATCACTGCTGTAACGGGCATCAGTGTAAGAATAAGAACCAAATACAATAATATCTGCTTTTGTGTTTTTGGTAAAAGCTCTCCAGGGGTTGAACTCTACATATGTTTCCAGTCCTTTGCTGGTGCTGCTGCCCACATTGGTGATGAGACGGTAAGAAGGTGTACCGCTTACTGTAACAGTGCCCACCCGGTTGTTGTATTGCAAATAATACCCGCTAATATCAAACTGCAGAAAATTCTTCACTTTGCCGCGGTAACCAAGATCTGCATTAAAGCCTTTGGCATCCTTCAGCTCATTATCCACCACATCTGTTGTGGGCGGAGCCTGCAGGTTTGCAAACTGGATAGGGCGGTATGCCTGTGCTATACTGGCGTAGATCTCTGTTGTTCTTGTAATATGGTATTCTGTTCCTATACCTGCCAGTACAAAACTTCTGCTGCGGGTAATATTTTGNNAAGCGTATGCCGGGTATGATATAGAACTTATCGCTGAACCGGAAAATATTTTCCACAAAAGCTGCTGCATTCTTAGAATCAAAATGGATATCTCTCGGGTAGCTACCAATTATGCTTGCATCCCAGGAAGAACCTGTTGTTCCTTTTCCATCGGCCATACGATGGGTAGTACCGGTGTACAAACGAATACCACCGGACAGTGTGTTTTGCATTTTGCCAATATGATAGTCTGAGATGATGCGGCTTTCCAAACCGTAGTTGCGGTAATTATCAACCTGCATATTTCTATTATTGTACTCGCCGGTAGCTGTATTGATACTGTCTTTCACATTAATAGCTTGCAGGAAGCCGACACTGCTTCTGTCACCAATGGTGGCAAACAGTTTCGTATTCCATTTTGTGCTTTTATTGAGTTGATAATTTAAGATTAGGGCAGGTGTCGTCCATTTAATATCAAACCAGTTGCGGCTGCGGAGACTTTGTTGTGCGTTGTCTTTGATCTGTGCATCCGTCAAACCGCCGGGTTGCTGGCTGCGGATATGGGAGTACATTACTTCTGCAGTCAGCGAAAGTTTTGGATTGAAGTAGTAGGTGGCTGTTCCATAACCTGCGTTGGTGAAATAGCGGCTGTTTTGTCTCCATCCGTCGCCGTTCCGGTGATCAAAGAAAGAATAGTAATGCCATTTGCCCGTTTTACCGCCGATGGCATTGTAGCTGTTGAACAGGGCATTGCTGCCAAATGTTTGTTGCGTTTCAAACTCAAACTTTTTATTGATCTCACTCCCATTTCTCAGTATATAGTTCACCAGTCCGCCGAATTGAGGGCCGTATTGTAAGGAACCCTGGCCTCTTACTATTTCAATTCTCTGCACAGCCTGTAACTGTGGGTTGTAATAAGCCTCCGGGTAGCCAAAAGGATCTGCAGCAATATCATATCCATTCTGGCGGATATTGAATTCCCAGCTGCGGTTGGGGCTTAATCCCCTGGCAGCAATACCGATCTGAATACCGCTGGGATCGCTTTCCCATACATGGATACCGGGCACTTTGGCCAATACCTGGCGCATGCTGTTGTTGACTACATTTCCCTGCACATTGTCCAGTACGATGAGGGCATTTTTCTTGCCTGCATAGATAGAAGTGCCTACCACTTCCGGCATTTGCTGGTAATCACTTTTGCTGTTGCGACCAACAACAGTTACATCAGGTAAATATTTATGAGAAGGATTGGTTGAATCGTCATGAAAAATCTTTGAAGGCTGGTTTTGCTGGGCGGTACAGATGGTGCTCAAAGCAGTAATTGTTGTAAAGAGAAAAAGTCGTCTTCGCATATTCGGGTTTTAGTGCCGCAAAGGTCACACGGATATAACTGAATGTTCTTACGTAAAAAGAAAAACGGTTTACGCAAAACGAAAACAAAAAAGGCTGTCGGTGAAGACAGCCTTTATATTATTAGTTGTGTAGTGTTTATTCTACAATAGTGATTCCCCTGGCAGTTATTTTCACTTCTTTCTGGGGTTCTTTGATTGCATCAATCTCTTCTTTAGATTTTTTGGCGTCTTCAGCGTAATGCTTCAGTTCAGCAACAGAAGTTGTTTTCATCTTTGCTTCACCTTCAATCACCACAGTCTTTCCTTTAGCTGCCAGCGGCAGGAAGAAACCATAATCTTTCATTTTTACCATCGCTGTTTTGCCATCATTTAATTCGAGCTTCAGCCAGCAGCCTTTTTTAGGGCATACTTCGGTAATTTTTGCTTTGATCTTTACGTTGTCAAACTCAGAGCCGCCTTCCAGTTTGGCTACTACATCGTTGATGTTAAGGGCGCCTTCCGTGTTTAATTTTTCGCCATACCATTCACCCACCTTTGCATCTCCTTCAGGTGGTTGTGCATTGGCGATAAAGCCGAACCCGGCAATGATCAATGTTAGGAACAGTTTCTTCATGTTATTTTTTTTTTGGTTGTTTGAAAAGGTAATCAAAGATAGCTTTTCACAGCAAATAGTTGCCTATTCCGGTAAAACAGGTTTTTGAAAATCTGCGGGAGGGGCAGAAATGGCATGCAGAAAAGCCTGCAGGTCAGCTTTTTCCCGGGCGGTTAGTTTTAAGGGCCTTACCAATGAACTGACTCCAGGCGATTGACTACCGGTATTAAAACGTTCAATAATGGCTGCCATATCGGTTTCATTTCCATCATGCATCCAGGGGCCGGTTTTCATCACATCCCTTAAGGAAGGGGTTTTAAACTTGCCGGTATCTTCTTCTTTATGCGACACTTTGTAATGTCCCTCATCATTACCGGAAAAGCCAATATTATGAAAGGAGTTATCGGTGAAAAGCGGACCACTATGACAATTCATGCATTTAGCCTTTGTGCGGAAAATATGAAGTCCCCTGAGCTCACTATTNNTCAATCTGTTCATCGCCAAAGGCTTTTTTGAAAAGTTCTTTATAGCCTTTGCTCTTCCTTAGCTTTCGCATTACGTCTGGCATCTCACTGTGCATTTCTGATTCGCTGTTGATAGGGGCAAAAGCCTGGTCCTGCAGGTCTCTAGAACGGCCATCCCAGAACAGGCGAATGTAAAACCAGCTGTTTTGTATAGTGGGAGAATTTCTTTTATTGACTGCGCCTTCATGCCCGATTGATTTTTCTTTTCCGTCGGTCCAGTTTAGCTCCGGCTGATGACAGGTGGCGCAGCTGATCTTTCCGGAACCACTTAGCCGGGTATCGAAGAAAAGGGATTTGCCGAGTGCAATAATATGTTGCAGCGAGTCTTTGAACGGGGCAACGGGACTTTCTGGAAGCAGGCCCAGCTCTGTCCATTTTACTCCTTCGTCTACCCACGGTCTTGGCCATTGAGATGATGGACCGGAATAAATTTTGCGTAACCGCATAGTGTCATCATCGGCAGATGTAAAGGAAACTAGCCCGGTGATAACAGCGAATAAGGCAGAGAGAATGGCAATTTTTCGCATCTGACAAATATAGGGGAACAGCCGTTTTTGAAAGCTGAGTTTTAACTGTACGGTATAAACTTAAAGGGGTTGGGTTTTGTTATATATCTTTATTTAAAATCAAAAGCTATTATTATGTTGTCAAAATCAATACAAGAAGCGTTGAATAAGCAGGTACAGATGGAAGCTGAGTCATCACAGGCTTACCTGGCCATGGCATCCTGGTGCGAAATTCAGCCCGGCCTGGAAGGGGTAACGGAATTTTTATACAAGCAATCTGATGAAGAACGGGCACATATGCTCAAGNNTGGCAGAGAAAGATTATGCCACCCATAATTTTTTGCAGTGGTATGTGAATGAGCAAATGGAAGAAGAAAGAGTGGCCCGGACATTAAATGATAAACTAGAAATGATCGGTGATGACAAAAGTGGTCTTTACCTGTTTGACAGGGATATCATGAATTACAGGGGAAAGGCATAGTGTCAGATAGTATTTTATAGAAAAGAACCGGGCAAATCCCGGTTCTATTGCTTTATCAGTCTTTATGTTTTTTCTTTCTTATCTGGAAAACCCTTGACAGGTTAAATCCAAATCTTATTTCACCACTTCCCCATTTATTAGTGGTTTCGGTTATGAATGCTTTTTCGTTCATACCCGTGGAGTTGGAAAAATGTAATTGAAAGACATGTCCGCCGGTCTCAATATCAAATCCAATTGACAAAGGATGATAATAGCCGCTGTCAGGCATCCCAACAATCACATGAGTGTAATCCCAGGTAAAAGCAATGCGCTGGGATAATTTGATACGGCCGCCTACACCTATGCCATAGATATCATTGGGATCGGATTCGTTCGCTACAAGATTCTTGTGGACCATAGTGGGGGCGATTTGCAAGGATACGCCTTCGCTGAACTTACGTCCGATAATGACCTGGTGATAGTATGCCAGCCTTGACGTGAAATAGTTCTGTCTTGCTGGATCTGACCAGTCGGTTCCATCCATGGTGATGCC
>DEHX01000141.1:0-649 GCA_002352145.1 Chitinophagaceae bacterium UBA2789 | reverse complement strand
AATTCCATGGAATGACTGTTGATCACCCTGGGCGACTTGAAAGCATACTTGACAAATTCCTTTTTTGGTTTTTCTTCTCCGACCAATTTTAAAAGATCTTCATCTTGTGCCTGCAGATTTTTGCAATAAAACAGCAAGCAACTAATGGTAGATATAACTATAAGTTTCTTTTGCATAATAAGAGGGTTGGTGGTTAGCTTTTTAATAATTCAAGCACACAGGAAACAGTGATTTTGGCTGTCTTGGCAATTTTATCTGCCACCAGTCCGGGAATGGATATTTTGAAATCAGACAGCTTTACACTGAAATCGGCCTCAGCAGTGATCTTTCCGCCTTTTACAATGAATTTTCCTTCGGCTTCCACTTCTTTTGTTTCACCATGAATAGTGAGATCGCCTTTGACCTTTGCTTTATAGGTTCCATCTTTTGTGTAATCGATTTCATGATTGTCCTTGATCTTCCCCTTGAATTCCGCCTTGGGAAACTTGTGGCTTTCTACATAATTCTCATTGAAGTGTTCCTGCATTAATGCTCTTTCAAATTCAAAACCTTTCATCAGCATGGCAAACTGGATGGCCCCGGATGATACATCCACCACACAGGTAGCCGTTCTGTTAGTTGCTTCTATTTTTTCAGGTGAAGAAGATGA
>DEHX01000040.1 GCA_002352145.1 Chitinophagaceae bacterium UBA2789 | reverse complement strand
TTCTCCACAACACTCTGGAAAGTAGCCTTGGCATTGAAATAATCCTTTTGTTTAAAATAAATATCCCCAAGCAGGATATATGCTTTTGTTATCCAGTAATCATAGGATCCTGATTTATTAATTGTTTCAAAAGCGGCTTTTTCTGATTCGGTAAGTTTATTTAGCAGAAACCAGCAATTGGCTATTTCATACCTTGCTTCAGCTGCCAGTGCTGCTTTATTCAACTGTACAACGGATTTGAAGCTGTTAATGGCTTCGTTGTATTGCCCCGCCACCTGGTAAGATTTTGCAATCACCATATTGCTAAGGGTCTTGTCGTCAGCACTGCTACCCTTTGCAGCTGTCAGTTCTTTTGCATTTTCAGAAGCCTCCGCCCATTTCTGCTGATTATACTGGCAGCGCAATAATCCACGCATCGCTTCCAGTTTTAGTTCCTGGCTTGAAGTGATCTGCTTCAGCTGAGCATAAAATGCTTCCGCCCGGGCATAGTTTTTCAACTCAAAAAAGTTGATCCTTGCAGCAGCCAGCACAGATCTTTCTGCAAACTGGTTGGGAGCTTGTGCTGCTACTGCTTCATAGGCTGGTACGGCATTGTTCCAGTCTTTCTTTATGTTGTATATCTCCGCCCTGTTAAAATTAGCTTCCACTACATGGGCTCCATTCGGAAATTTCTGCAAGTAGCTATTATAGGCATTCAGCGCCTCATTTACTTTTTGGTCGTCATACAATTTTTCCGCGGCAGCCCATGTTAATTCATCTTCTGTATTAGTACTTAAAGGTTTCCCTATCTGCCGCATATAAGCAGCATATTCATCCGGTTTACCCTGCTCTACATAAATACTCTTTATGTTATCCAATGCATCTTCCGCCTCTGATGAACTGGGAAATCTTTCTACGATTGCTTTAAACTGTCTCAGTGCTTCATCATTATTATCAATATTGTAATAAGCTGTTCCCAGTTTCAGGTAAGCCTGTGGCACCAGGCTGGTATTTTCATTATTTTCTGCTACAACTTTGAGATAAGGTATAGCCTCCCTGAATTTTTCATTACCCATATAAGTATTGGCAATTTCCATATTGGCATCAACCACAAGAGGAGATTTAGGAAACTTCCTGATCATATTATTCATACCACTAATCTTACTATCAGCACTTTTAACACCAGCCAGCATCGCAATCTGGAATGTAGCGTAGTCTTCAGACGGCCATGATAGCTTTATAGCATTATCATACATCAACTTTGCCTTATCATAGCTCTTCATCATAAAATAGTTATCTGCTGTACGCATATAAGCATCTTGTGAAAAAGCATCTGTATTTAAAGCCGGCGCTTTTATCAATGGCTCAAAAAAAGTAACGGAGACCTTATAATTTTCTTTTCTGAGATAAGCATAACCAAGGTTATACCTGGCATTCACCGGGTTTGCTTCACCTGATACAGGCGCCCCTGCATCCAGGTAAGCATGAAAATACTTGATAGCGGTATCAATTTGATTATTACGATAACCGATCTCGCCTTTCCAGAAATAGGCAAAAGGAAGTACTGTTCTGTTATAGGGGTCGCTGATCGCCTTGGTGAGCAGCTGATCAGCTTCATCCATCCTGCCATCATTGATCATTTCTGCAGCCCGTCCTAATAAAATCCGGGGATAAACCCTTTTAGAATTTTCGGAAGGATTTTTCAGGGTCTCCAGCATTGCCTGTGCATCCTTGTAATTATTTGTATTAGCCAGTACATCGATCATCAGTTCTTTTGCCTCAGCATTATAGTTTGAATTAGGATAATCAGCAATAAAAGAACTGAGGCTATTAAGGGCTTCATCCTGGTAGCCTAACTCATATGACAGCTTTGCATACTGGTATTTGGAAATCTCCTTCTGTTCTGGGTTACTGCTGTTGGCTGAGCAAAACAAAAATGCATTACGGGCATTGGACTTCTGGCCGGTTTTCAGGTAGGCATCACCCAGCAGGTACATGGCATGCTGGCTGAGCGAATCATCTTTACTACTGAGTTGTTTAAACCCATCTATCGATTTGGTATAGTTCTTCGCCTGGTAATAACAATAAGAAAGCTCATACAGATCCTCTCTTCTCACCTTTTTGGAACGTCCCACATAGTCTTCCAGGTAGGGCAATGCTTTCGCATAGTCCCTTTTCTCAAAATAGGCATGACCGATGAGCTGTTTCAATTCGAGATCATAATACTGTGAACTGGCGCCGCCCTGTAACTTATTCTGGATATAAGTTATGGCTTCATCTTTCTTCCCTTGTATATAGTATATCTGGGCAATATAATAGGGTACAACAGAGCTGTAATTTTTTTCATTCTCAACTACACGAAAACTCTCCAGCGCCTCACCATATTGCCTGTCACGAAAAGCAAGAAATCCGTAATAATAATTTGCATCAATGTAATTGGGATCATCCCTAATGTTTCTAATGCTGTTGAAAAGTGGTTTGGCCTGTGCAAAATTTTGAAGGTTGAAATATGCATAGCCCTGGTGAAACTGCATATCGGCAATCTCCTTATTACTCAGGTTAGCAATATTGGTTTGTTCATACCGTTGAACGGCATCGGCAAACTTTTCGTTTCGGAAATAAAACTCAGCCAGGTGAAAATTCATCATTTGTACCCTGGCATTATTTTTCTCAATATCGATGTATTGCCGGGCATCTTCCTCGGCCCTTTCTTCATTTTGCTTTAACGCACATACTGTGGTGTAGTAATTGATTTCCTGCACCGTAACGGGCACATTGGCTTTATCTGTTTCTCTCACAGAAAGCTTCAGTTCCTTGAAAAGCGGATAGGCAAGGCTATATTGTTCTTTCTGAAAATATTCTTTTGCCTCTTTGAACTTCTCTTCCGGATCTGAATAAAACCGGGTTTGCTGTGCAAGTAAGCAAAAACTGATGAGGGTGGCTATACAAAGCAGGTTGAAATTCTTCATGAACATGTCCTTTAAACCGATGGTGGTTAAACGTTGCGAATATTCAAATTATTTCAGCTTAACCCAAACATCATTCCAAACAGGTGTGGATAAGTGTGAAACAGAATATGCTTTAACATTTTGTTGGTTATTAGTCTGGCAGTTGATCCTTAGAAGATGCAGCTGTATGCGTTCATTTTGACATAGCTAAGATGAAAGCAACAAAATTTCTTTTCCTTAATATTGCAGCCTAAAAATCAACCCATGAAAAAACTGTTCAGTCCTAAGTATTCCGACAATTCTATTACCTTTTCTTTATTGTTTCTGCGCCTTTCCATGGGTGGACTGATGATTCCACATGGCTATAAGAAACTGATGAATTTCGCAGCTAAGTCTTCCACTTTTGCGGATCCCTTTCATATTGGAGGCCCCTTATCCATGTCATTGACGATTTTTGCAGAATTTTTTTGTGCAGGGTTGATACTAATCGGCCTGATGACAAGGCTGGCGACAATTCCGCTGATCATTGCCATGTCTGTTGCCCTTTTTTATTCTCATAATGGTGAAATGTTTGGTGAGGGAGAAAAGGCCGCCCTTTTCCTTGCTGGTTACATAGCCTTGTTGTTTGCCGGACCCGGTAAACTTAGTGCCGACAAACTGATCGGGAAATAGTCATTAACTTCCCGTTCATGAAAAGATCACAGTTAATAGAATATGGCATTATAAGCATTGGACTTATATCAGGGTACAAGTTCCTGGAGAATGTTGTATCGGTAATTTTTCAGCTGGCCTATGCTTTTTCTGACGGACTTGTTGACAGAATCAGCCTGTTGCTGCCGGTTTTTGTTTTGCTTGCAGTTTACGGTTTATGCTTCGTAATCCTGATAAGAAAAAGCGGGCAAATTGCCACCTGGTTACAGGGAAACACTCCTAATGATCATATTGCAGTTCGGCTTGAAGCAAAAACTTTGCTTTATGTGATACTTATTGGAATAATGATTTTTTCAATTATTAGCCATATTCCGAAAATCGTTTATTATTTATACGAATCCTTTAAGAATGAGATTAGTAGTAAAAATCTTTTTACTACTAGAGAAACATCAGTAAGAAAGGACGAATTTGTTCTCTCATCTATACAGGTTATTATTGCATTCCTTGCTATCTATTTTGCTAGAAATATTACCGGTTTGTTCATTCGTAAGAATGCAGCACATGAACTTACCTTTCAATCAGAACCCGAAACAAAATAATAATGTTTACAACAGAAACGCAGATAAGGGTCCGTTATGCAGAGACTGATCAGATGGGAGTGGTTTATCATAGTAATTACTTTCCTTACTTTGAAGCAGCCCGGGCCGAAGCCATTCGTGAAATGGGAATGACCTATGCAGATATGGAAAAGGCCGGTATTATCATGCCGGTTGTTGATGTGCACTGCCGCTATCTTCGCCCTGCCAGGTATGATGACCTGCTGACCATTAAAACAATCTTAAAAGAACTTCCGGTACATCATAAAATAGAATTTCATCACGAAGTTTACAATGAGCAAAAGGAGTTGCTGGCAGCTGGCAAGATCATTCTGTACTTCATGGAGGCTAAATCAATGAAGCGTACCGGTATGCCGGTTTCTTTAATTGATAAGCTACAACCCTATTTTAGCCAAATTTATATATGACCTATTCTGAGGGGCCTATAGCCGGGAATTCAAATGACGAAAACATGCCACTGGAAAATCAGCCTGTGACAGAATCAGCATTTGTGTATCCGCCAAAATATGTGAAGAAAGAACAAACAGCCAATATCTGGCTTCGGTCATTGGCAAGCCTTGCTGCCTACCTGATTTTAGGTTATTATATTTTCCCGAGTTACAAAATCCTTTTACTGATTACAGCTATAGTGATGATCCATGAACTGGGTCATTTTATAGCCATGAAATTTTACCGATACAATGAGCTGGGGATTTTCTTTATTCCCCTTTTAGGCGCATACGTATCCGGTTCAAAAAGAGAAGTGTCGCAAATGCAATCAGCAGTAATTCTGCTGGCAGGACCGCTACCCGGAATTGTTATTGGTACCATAATGTATTTGCTTGCACAGACCGGACAAGGCTATAATTTTCTAGATATAGGGCTTGAAAGAACAGGTTTGCTTTTCATCATTTTAAACCTCATAAATCTTTTCCCGGTTTACCCGCTTGACGGAGGACAACTGCTCAACCGTGTGTTTTTAGAAGAAGAAAGTATTTGGAGCAAGGTATTTGTTTTCTTATCAATCGGCTTTCTTTGCTGGTTTGCCTGGAAAAGCAATTTCCCGGTTCTTTTTGTTTTCCCGGCTCTGATGCTGCTCCGGCTTTTTGGTGAAACAAAGATTAGTTCGATTGAAAAAAGAATAGAAGACGAAGGTATTCATCTTGACCTTGATTACGAACATTTGCCTGATGAGGATTACTGGAAGATACGTAACATCCTTATCCAGGAGCACCCTTCTTTCAAAGATGTAGCACCTGCCCCGCCATTTGAATACAGTCATAAGGAGGAGAAGATTATGACAACTATTCAAAGCCTGCTCCACCGCCATCTTATCCAGGATGTATCCGTGGCCGGCAAACTTCTGATCTTTTTGATCTGGGCCGCGGCCATTGCATCTCCCTGGTTGTTGAATATGGATATGAGCTTTTTCCGGAGATTTGGACTATAACAGTATTTTTCAATAATTCCTATCTTACCAACAAATCGATCAACCATGAAACTTTATCTGCTTACCGGAACTGTATTACTGTTTATTCTAAGCTGTAAATCTTCAACGAAAGAAAAACCAGAACCTGTTCCCGACAAAGACACTACAATTGTTACTACAACCGATTCAACCGAAAAAAATGCACCATCGTCCGGCAAGATTGATATTGAAAGTTTCGGTGACATTAAACTCGGTCAGCCAGCTACAGCATTAATAAAAGTATTAGGAGCACCTGACAATAAAACTAAAGCTATTGAATGGGAAGCGGATGGTCTCATGCATGAAGACTGGTCCTGGAAAAGCAAAGGTTTAATTATTAATATGTCTTCTGAGATCAGTGATGCTTCAAGACTGCAGGTTTTCTCCATAAAAGCAAAAGCTCCCTGCACTTTCAAAACCAAAGCCAATATTGGAATTGGCAGCAGTTATGCTGAAGTACAGGAAGCCTATAAAAAAGATATTAATGC
>DEHX01000093.1 GCA_002352145.1 Chitinophagaceae bacterium UBA2789 | reverse complement strand
GGCAAAAAGTTACTGAAGAACGATACCCTGAGCTTTAAAACAAAGAAAGTTTCCGACTATGGATCACTTAAGATAAAATTCAGAGGTCTGGACTTATCGAAGAACCCGGTATTAATATTTCTGATGGGAGGCGAGACTATTCATAAATCTTTCCCTCTGACCAGCATTGATTTTTCGAAAACAATGTTCTTGCCGGGTGAATTCGAAATGCGCATACTTTACGACAATAATAAAAATGGGGCCTGGGACCCCGGTCAGTTTTTTGGAAAGCGGATACAGCCGGAAATTGTTGTGCCAATTGAACGAAAGATTTCAGTAAAACCAGCCTGGCAAAACGAGTTTGAAATAGCACTATAAAAGGTCATTAAAAACATAGCCCATTCACTACTCACTATTGCCCATTCACTATCTTTGTCCTCCATGCAATTCTCTTCTTCTTTATTGGAAAATGCAGTAAATGAATTTGCCAAACTACCGGGCATTGGTAAAAAAACTGCCCTGCGGCTGGTTTTACATTTATTGAAGCAGGACACCAAAGAAGTCGGGCATTTTAGCGAAGTAATTGCCCGGATGCGAAATGAAATTAAATTCTGCCAACGTTGTTTTAATGTGGCAGATGGCGATATCTGCTCTATCTGTGCTAATTCGATTAGAAAACAAGAAACTATCTGTGTGGTAGAAAGCATCCGTGATGTAATTGCTATCGAAAGCACCCAGCAATACAACGGCATTTATCACATCCTGGGAGGAATCATTTCGCCATTGGACGGCATCGGACCCGACCAGCTTAACATTGAATCATTGATCAGCCGGGTACAGAAAGAAAAAACAGAAGAGATTATTTTTGCGTTGAACCCCAACATACAGGGCGATACCACTATTTATTACATTCAGAAAAAGCTCTCTGCAGTTACAGTAAATCCCATCCGTATTACTACTATTGCCCGTGGCATTGCTTTTGGTGGAGAACTGGAGTATGCCGATGAAATGACACTGGCCAGGAGCCTGCAGAACAGACTGCCGGTTGAAAGCTATGTATCTGGCCGCTAAGGCTTATCCTGCTTGCTTTTTATACGGATAAAGCTTAGTTTTGCTGCCAATTCAGGCGGATTTGTTTATTGTTCGGCCTGCTCCAAACAGAACTAATAAACGGTACGAAACTCCCTCCATAGTTTCCCAACGTTTATAGTTCGCAAACAATTGAAGTATGAAGACAATCCAGGATTGTTTGAAAGAACGCATATTGATCATTGATGGCGCCATGGGCACCATGATACAGCGGCATAAATTGACCGAAGCCGATTACCGGGGTGTACGATTTAAAAACTGGCATTGCGATGTAAAAGGAAACAATGACCTGCTGAATATTACACAACCCGAAATTATCATTGGCATTCACCTGCAATACCTGGATGCCGGTGCTGATATTATTGAAACCAATACTTTCAGTAGTACATCTATAGCCATGGCTGATTATGAAATGCAGTCGCTGGCCTACGAATTAAATGTTGCGGCTGCTCAATGTGCCAGGGAAGCAATCAAAAGATCAGGCAAAGAGGCATGGGTGGCCGGTGCTATCGGACCTTTGAACAAAACCTTATCACTTTCACCAGACGTAAACAACCCTGGTTTTCGGGCAGTCACCTTTGATGAAGTAGTAAATGCATACTATGAACAGGTAAAAGGGCTGGTAGATGGTGGTACTGATATTCTACTAATTGAAACCATTTTCGATACCTTAAATGCCAAAGGTGCCATTTTTGCCATAAAAAAATATTTCAGAGATACCGGTAAAACGCCGTTACCCATAATGATCAGCGGTACCATTACCGATGCCTCCGGCAGAACACTCAGCGGACAAACATTAGAAGCTTTTTTCACTTCTGTAATGCATGCAAGACCCTTAAGCATTGGCCTGAACTGTGCTTTGGGCGCTAAAGAAATGCGGCCTCATATTGAAGAGTTATCACAAATAGCCAGTTGCTTTGTATCTGCTTACCCCAATGCCGGGCTCCCCAATGCGATGGGTGAATATGACGAGAAACCGGAAGACACCGGCCACTATCTTGAAGAATGGGCGAAAGAAGGTTTTGTAAATATTGTGGGCGGCTGTTGCGGCACCACACCAGATCATATACGGCATATAGCTGAACATGTAAAAGATATCAAACCAAGACAACTGCCCGTTGTTGAAAAAGAATTAGCATGACGACACCACAGTTTTTGATACTGTTATCACTTCTTATTCTGGTTGTAAATAACTTTTCAATGATCAGGAAGTTATTTGTAAAAAAGAGCTCATAGATGCAAGAATCCACCGTTATCAGACCTTACTTACGATTAGCCGGATTAGAACCATTGGTCATCAGGCCTGAAACCAATTTTGTAAACGTAGGAGAAAGAACCAATGTGACAGGCTCCAAGAAGTTTGCCCGGCTTATAAAAGAAAATAAATACGAAGAAGCCCTGAGTGTGGCCCGCCAGCAGGTAGAAAATGGGGCACAGGTACTGGATGTGAATATGGACGATGCTTTACTGGATGGCATCCAGGCAATGACCACCTTTCTTAATCTTTTACAAAGTGAACCGGATATTGCGAAAATTCCAATCATGATCGATAGCTCCAAGTTTGAGATCATTGAAGCCGGACTCAAATGTGTGCAGGGAAAATGTATCGTGAATTCCATTTCGATGAAAGAAGGCGAAGCTAAATTCATCGAACAGGCAATTATATGCCAGAGCTATGGCGCTGCAGTTATCGTAATGGCATTTGATGAAAAAGGACAAGCCGATACCAAAGACAGAAAAATTGAGATTTGTCACCGTGCTTATAAAATCCTGACTGAACAAGTAGGATACGACCCACAGGATATCATTTTCGACCCTAATATTTTCGCCCTTGCCACTGGCATGGAAGAACATAATAATTATGGCGTTGATTTCATTGAAGCTACTAGAGAAATCAAAAAGCTAATGCCCCTTACCAAAGTAAGTGGTGGCGTAAGCAACCTGTCTTTTTCTTTCAGAGGAAACGATCATGTGAGAGAGGCCATGCATTCGGTTTTTTTGTACTATGCTATTCATGCCGGTATGGATATGGGTATCGTTAATGCAGGGCAATTGGTAGTATATGATGAAATTGAGCCACAATTAAGAGAACTGTGCGAAGATGTAATACTCAATCGAAACAATGACAATAACGAGGCCACAGAAAAGTTGATTGCATTCGCTGAAACCGTAAAGGCAAAGGGTAAAACAGAGGTAAAAGACGAAGCATGGCGCAATACTTCCGTGGAAGAACGGTTAAAACATGCCCTGGTCAACGGAATAACTGATTATATTGAAACAGATACAGAGGAGGCAAGACTAAAATACCCACGGCCATTAGATGTAATTGAAGGCCCGTTGATGGCCGGAATGAATGTGGTAGGTGATCTTTTCGGTGCCGGAAAAATGTTTTTACCTCAGGTAGTAAAAAGTGCAAGGGTAATGAAGAAGAGTGTGGCATGGCTAACACCATTTATAGAAGAAGAAAAAAGGAATAATCCAAATACCGGAAACGGGAATGTACCAAAAGTGTTATTAGCCACAGTGAAGGGTGATGTACATGATATTGGTAAAAACATTGTAGGAGTAGTGCTGGGCTGTAATGGCTACGATATTATTGACCTTGGCGTAATGGTTCCGGCTGATAAAATACTGGATACAGCAGAAAAAGAAAAGGCAGATATCATTGGACTAAGCGGCCTCATCACTCCGTCACTGGACGAGATGGTCCATGTAGCACATGAAATGAAGCGCCGTAACATGAAACAACCTTTGCTCATCGGCGGAGCTACTACTTCCCGGATGCATACGGCTGTAAAGATTGCCCAGCAATACGACCATGGAGTTTTGCATGTGCTGGATGCTTCCCGAAGTGTAACAGCCGTGAGTACCCTGTTAAGTAAAGAAAAAGATGAGTTTCTCAAAAAAACAGCAGAAGAGTACCAGGGCCTGCGGGACCAATTTTTAAACAAGAATAAAAAGGAGCTTATTCCCTACAGTGAAGCAGTTGTAACCAAAGAATATTTTGACTGGAAGAATTATAAACCCGTAAAGCCTGTAGTCGACGGAGTAAAAGTGTTGAAAGAGTTTGACCTCTCCATTATTGCCCGCTATATTGACTGGGGACCCTTTTTCATTGCCTGGGAAATGCCGGGTCGCTTCCCCGAAGTACTTTCGGACAAGATATTTGGCACTGAAGCAACCCGCCTTTACAACGAGGCACAAAAAATGGTGCAACAGATTATCGAAGAAAAATGGTTTACTGCGGATGGCATAATCGGCTTTTGGCCAGCCAGCAGTAATAATGCAGATACCATCACCCTATCAACTGAAAAGGGAGATGTAAAACTGGAATCATTACGACAGCAATTGAAAAAAGCAGTAGGCCAACCCACTTACTCACTAGCTGACTTCGTTAAACCAAAAGAAATTGGCGAGGATTTTATGGGATCCTTTGCTGTAACTATTCATGGGGCAAAAAAACATATCGACCATTTTGCTGCCCAGCATGACGATTATAATAAGATACTTGTACAGGTACTGGCCGACCGTTTCGTAGAAGCCTTTGCTGAATGCCTGCATGAAAAAGTGAGAAAAGAGTACTGGGGTTATGCCAAAGATGAAACCCTTACCAATGAACAACTTATCAAAGAAGAATACAAAGGAATCCGTCCTGCACCTGGTTATCCGGCCTGCCCGGATCATACAGAAAAACTGAAACTGTTTTCTTTGCTAAATGTGACCGAAAATATCGGCATTGAGTTAACTGAAAGTCTGGCCATGAACCCACCAGCCTCTGTATGCGGCTGGTATTTTGCGCATCCGCAAAGCCATTATTTTGGTTTAGGCAAAATCAGCCGTGACCAGCTGGAGGATTATGCCAAAAGAAAGGGCATGAGTATGGAAGAAGCTGAGAAATGGTTAAGACCGGTACTGGAATAGCTTATCTTGTTTTGATTACAGTAGTTTTTGTCCAGGCATCATGCCAGGGCTCATCGCCTAAACCACTGAATACTTCAAAAGGAACGATACGACAAAGGCTCCGTAGGATCGCATCCTTGAAGGTAATATTACCTCCATCATTTCGTATAGCTCTTGTACCTGTCAGCAGTTTACCAAGAGTATAACCTTTGAAAGCAGCCTCACAGAATGTGTAGTAGAGCAGGTAATTAAAATAGCCCAATATAATAGCTAATAGGTAATAGTTTGCGCCCCGGTCTCCATAAGCAATAGACAACAACAAATCTGGTGCTATGTAAGAAAGTAAATATCCTACAACATAGCCAGTTGCATAGCTTAGAGCAAACCGCATAAAGAGGTTATCAATTAACCAGTTTAGAAAACGTTGCCCTTGTGAAGCCTGGGTATATTCAATATGATCATCAAATAACCCCTGCTTTTGTTGTTCTTCTGTTTGTACTATTTCATTCATTCTTTTCTTTATAAAAGATTCATGGCAGATAAATCCTGCTTCAATAATACTGAATTTTTAAAATGAATGCTGCTGATCCCCAGTTCCTCTGCAGCTATCACATTTCTCAAATTATCATCAATAAATAATGCTTTTGCAGGGTCAACCTGGTACCTGTCAAGCAACCGCTGGTAAAACTCAGGAAATGGCTTTCTAGTTTTCTCTTCACCACTTACTACCCTTCCATCAAACCAATGCAGAAAATCATAACGAACCAAAGCTATATCGAATAGATTGGCCTGCCAGTTCGTCAATGCGTACATTTTATAATTACCCAACTCCTTTAACCGACGAAATATATCAACTGATTCTGTTATCGGGCCTTTAAGCATCTCCGTCCACCGGCCATAATAATCCCGGATGGCTTTTTCCCATTCAGGAAATTTTTTTACTAATTCCTGAGTGGCCTCCACAATAGAACGGCCTGCATCCTGCTCTTCATTCCAGTCATTGGAACAAATGTGTTTAAAGAAATATTCTCTCTTTTCCTCTGTTTCAAAATAGCTTTCATTGAACAAGTAACGAGGGTTCCAGTCTATCAGCACTCCGCCCAGGTCCCAGATAATAGTATTTACCGCCATTGTTACTGGTGATTATACTTCATTTTCAGCATGATCATAATACCTGACATTACCAGCATCACAGCATTGGTAAGGATGATAACCCAATTATCAATCATCACACCATATACCAGCCACATGATCTCATTAACAAACGCAATAATGAACATGTATAATGAAACATCTTTTGCAGATTTTTCCTTCCATGTTTTTAATACCTGTGGCAAAAAGGTAAAGGCTGTTAGTGCCCCTGCGGCATAGCCCAGTATATCGGCTGCTGACATTGACATTATTTTTTCTTTTTAGATTTGGGAAGTGCTTTTATTTCTTTTTTCATTTGTAACTGTTGCTCTGCTGTAAGTGGTATCATGCTGATAGCAGCCCCGCCACCAGGAGCCAGCTTTAATCCTAGAACAGAATTTTTATTTACAAGCTTCTTTTCAATAGTGTAAGCCTCCGGATTATTTTTCCAGTCTGCATTATCTGCATCACGGTAAATAATCGCCTGGTACACTTTACCTTCGTCTAAAAATGACAAGTCAGCACCTAATCCTCTTGAATTTTCATCCGTAATAGCTCCCATAAACCATTGATCGGCTCCCTTTGCCTTCCTTGCCATCAGGATATAATCTCCGGGTTCAGCATCCAGCACTTTGGTTTCATCCCAGTCTGCTGCCACATCTTTAATGAACTGGAGGGCATCTGGTTTTGCCTCATAATTTTCCGGCAAATCAGCGGCCATTTGAAGCGGACTGTACATAGTTACATACAAGGCTAATTGTTTAGCCAAAGTAGTATGCACCTGCTCCTTTTTCTCCGGATTGTAATGACTCATCTTTATTTTAAAAATACCAGGTGTATAATCCATCGGCCCGCCCATCAGCCTGGTAAAAGGCAGAATCGTTTCATGCTCCGGAGGATTGCCGACACTCCATGCATTGAACTCGTTGCCACGGGCCGCTTCACTGGCTATCCAGTTGGGATAGGTGCGATGAAGACCTGTAAGACGAACAGATTCATGCATATTGACCATAATTTTATAAGACGCTGTCTTTTGTGCCACTCTTTCATAATGCTTTATCATCCATTGTCCGTCATGATGTTCACCCCTTGGAATGATGCGGCCAACATAACCGGTTTTTACTGCATCATAACCAAACTTCTTCATGAAACGATAAGCTGTATCCATCCAACGTTCATAATTGGTAACAGAACCTGATGTTTCATGATGCATGATTATTTTCACTCCCTTGTTTGCTGCATACTGTTTTAATTCTTTTACATCAAAATCAGGGTAAGGTGTTACGAAATCAAAAACATCTTCTTTCCATTGACCAAACCAATCTTCCCAGCCGGTATTCCATCCTTCAACCAATACGCCACTAAACCCATGCTTAGCAGCAAAATCAATATATCGCTTTACATTGGCTGTATTGGCCCCATGAGGAACTTTGGTAGCTTGCTGAGAACCCACCTGCCCGCCACTATAATCCCAGCTGGACCTTCCTACATGCATTTCCCACCAAACCCCGACATATTTCATAGGTTTAATCCACGAAGTTTCTTCAATTTTAGATGGGTCGTTGAGGTTCAAAATCAGTTTGGATGTAAGCACCTCCCCGGCTTTGTCACTCACCACAATGGTACGCCAGGGTGTGACAGCCGGTGCCTGTAAATATGCCTTATTACCCACTGCATCGGGAACAAGATGTGAATTCAGCGTAAAAGTGTTTTTATCTACTACAAGGTTCATAGCCGGGTAATTAACCAATGCTGCTTCATGGATATTGATATATAAACCATCGGCAGATTTTAGCATCAACGGCGTTTGTACTGCAGACTTATCGAAAAAAGTTTTAGCATGTATTTCCTGTGCAGCTCCGCCACCGGTTGCATCCACCCCACTTAAGTTGGTTGTATAATAGGGGTATTCGTTTGTATCATAATCACCGGGTATCCAGAATGCTTTGTGATCACCGGACATTGCAAATTGTGTCAGTTCTTCGCCAATTATAAAATGATTGAGTTTGGCCTGTTGCGGAAACGAATACCGAAAACCAACTCCATCATTGTATACTTTGAAAATAATTTCAAGCTGGATACCAGAACCTGAACGATCAGCCAATTTTACCAGCAGTTGCTTGTAGTTATTGCGGATTTGACTGACTTCACCCCATACAGGCTTCCAGGTTTCGTCTGTTACAGATGAATCGATTCCCAGCAAATCAAACTTTGATAACGACAATTCAGGACTTTTCAATCGCATACCCAATCCCGACGGAGCTACAACCGTTTTTCCTTTATAAAAAACCCTGTATGTAAGGTCTCCGTTGCTACGATGTAACAAACCCAATTGTACATTACCGTCTGGTGAGTGAAGTGTTACAGACTGGTCAGCAAAAACAGTAGTGCTAATTCCTGCTAAAAACAGGATTGGCAGCAATCGTTTAAGAAGCATAAAAAAAATTTAGTGCATGAAGATACAAACTTTGTGTAATTGGTACACATTAGAATTATCGCTTTTCAAATAGCCACCAGCGCCTTCTCCGGGGCTTCACCTGGTAATTCTCCCTTATATAATTATGTATGTAGTTGATAGCCTCATCCACACTATCTGTCAGGTACACCAGATTAATGTCATCTCTGGAAACTGTTCCTTCTTCTATCATGGCGTCAACCATTTCCATCATTGGCTGATAATATTCTTTACCAAACAGCACTATCGGGAATCGGGTTATCGTTTGGGTTTGTACAAGGGTAAGGGTTTCAAAAAGTTCATCCATCGTACCAAACCCACCAGGCATGATAATAAAGGCATAAGAATATTTAACCAGCAAAACCTTTCTAACAAAGAAGTGCTCAAATGTGACCCATTTCTGCATATACGGATTAGCTTTTTGCTCAAATGGCAACCGGATATTGCACCCGACAGACTTTCCACCATTCTCAAAAGCCCCCCTGTTGGCAGCTTCCATAATACCGGGGCCACCTCCTGTCATGGTGGTCATACCCAGTTCTGCAATCCGTTTTCCAATTTCCCTTGCCTGCTGGTAATAAATATGATCTTCTTTAAAACGGGCAGAACCAAATACGGTAACACAAGGCCCGATAAAATGCAGGTTTCTGAATCCCTTTAAAAATTGCCAGAACACCCTGAATGCAAAAGATAATTCATATCCCCTGCTTTTAGGGCCTTCCAGAAACACATGTGCCTTTGGTGGTATTATTCTTCTTTTTGATTTTGCGGATGCTTCCATAGTAAACACTAAATTGCCGTCAATTTAATCAATAATGCAATGCGTATCATCAGCTACAATGTGAATGGGATCAGGGCCGCCATAAAAAAAGGTTTTATGGATTGGTTAAAAACTGATCCTGCAGATGTGATCTGTGTGCAGGAAACAAAAGCAGTGCAGGGCGATGTTGATCACAAACCTTTTCATGAACTGGGATTTCATAATTACTGGTTCAGTGCCCAAAAAAAGGGATACAGTGGTGTGGCGGTTTTCACAAAAATTAAACCGGATAATGTAGAATACGGAAATGGCCATGGACCCAGTGATGATGAAGGCAGGGTGATACAACTGGATTTTGGAAAAACAAGGCTTATTAATGCTTATTTCCCCTCCGGCACCAGCGGAGATGAAAGACAGGTGTTCAAATACCAATGGCTGGATGAGTTCAACAGCTGGTTAAAAAAATTAAGAAAAAAACACCCCAATCTTATTTTATGCGGTGATTATAATATTGCGCATAAAGAGATTGACATTCATGATCCGAAAGGGAATAAAAATTCATCCGGGTTTTTACCTGAAGAAAGAGCATGGATGACAAATTTTTTGGAAGACGGATGGGTTGATACTTTTCGTGAGTTTCACCCGGAACCACACCGGTATAGCTGGTGGAGCCAGCGTTTCCCCACCGTACGGCTGAACAACAAGGGATGGCGCATCGACTATATTAATGTTACTGAGCCCTTGAAAAAAAATCTAAAAGATGCGGAAATACTTCCTGATGTAAAGCACAGTGATCATTGTCCGGTTTACCTGGAAATAAAACTTTAGTTCTCATGATCATTTATAACGTTACCGTCAAGGTTGATCATTCTATTGCAGAACCATGGTTAGCCTGGCTTAAAGAGGAGCATATTCCCGATGTGATTAATACAGGTTGCTTTACACATGCCAGCATATTACGCTTATTGGAGGTAGATGAAACAGATGGCATAACCTATGCAGTGCAATATCATTCTGCCAGTAAAGAGCTTTATAACCGGTATATCAGTGATTTTGCAGAAACCATGCGGAATAAAGGATTCGATAAATGGGGAAATAAATTCATTGCATTTCGCTCGGTAATGATGGTTGTGCATTGAGTGTGAAAAAATAATCAGCCGGTAAATGATACAGGTAAACTGTGTTCCCGTTCTAAATAATTGTATTACTCACGGATATATCTTACTGAAAGTCAGGGGCAGTTATCGGTACCATTTATTATTTACCCCCAATTTGAATACTGAAATCAAGTATTCTGCTGAAATCCTTGTCCCATGCGGATTCTGAAGCATAAGAACAAAGCCGGAACCGGGTAAAATTATTTTGCAGGAATAAAAAAGCGGCTAAATTTGCCGGCGTTACTAAACCGCAAAAAAATACAATAATCATGAACAAAGCTGAATTAATTGCAAAAGTTTCTGACGATGCAGGTATTACCAAAACACAAGCAAACGCCGCCCTCGATTCTTTTATTGAAGCAGTTACAAAAACACTGAAAGGTGGCGGTAAAGTGACGCTGGTTGGTTTTGGAACTTTCTCCGTATCAAAAAGAGCTGCCCGTAATGGTCGTAACCCCCAAACTGGTGAAGTAATTAAAATCAAGGCCAGAAAAGTAGCCCGGTTCAAAGCTGGTAAAGAATTAGCTGCTAAACTCTAGTTGCCTTAATCAATGTATTAAAAAGCTCCGTTCCCCCATATGGGAAGGAGTTTTTTTAATCCTGTATCTTTACACTTAAACATAAAAAAATAATCATGGGAAGAGGAGATAAAAAAACTGCTAAAGGAAAACGCTTTAAGGGCTCATTCGGAAAAAGCAGACCCGCCAAAAAGGCTGCAGTAAAGAAGAAAGCTGCTAAAAAAGCTTAATGAATTAAAAAAAGGTGTTTGATTTTCAAACACCTTTTTTATATGCGTCTTATCCCAACCAGATCAGGCATTATATTGCTTCTTTGCTAATTGATCTCGTTCTTCAGCCAGTACATTAAGCATACTTTCGAGTTCGCCGATACGTTTCAACTGTCCTTCCAGCCGCTTATTGGCATCTGCTACTACCTGCATATCACTGTTCAGCTCTTCCAGGTAAGTAACTCTTTTTTGTAATTGCTGACGTTGAAAATTGGCCTCTTTCAGTTTATCTTCTGTTTCCGCCAGATCAGCCTGCAATTGCCTGTTCTCCGAAACCAGGTGATTGTATTTATGCTTTTGCTCTTCATAATCCTGGCTTATACGATAGTATCCTTCTTTTAAATCTTCGTACTCCAGGTTGATTTTTTTTGAAACCGCCACCTGCGCCTCCAGTTTCTGCATTTTCTCCTGCAACACCCCAAACTCGCTATAGGCACTGTCAAGCATGGAATTCATTTCGCTGGTCAGGTTTTCTTTCTGACGGATTGCATTGATTTCATTCTCCTTCTGTGCCAGCTTATGTTTCAGTAACTCTATTTCTTCGTTCAGCTCTTCATTGTACTTTAATACTTCCTGTTGTTTTGCCTCCGTTTCTTTAACAATATCTATTTGCTCCAAAAGCTGATTAATTTTTTCATTATGTTCCAGCAAACTGTTTTGAGCCAGCTTTAACTGCTCCATGTAACCTGGTTTTTCCCCGGAAGACTGGGGTACCTGGTTTTTCAATAGCTCTATTTCCTGTTGCAGTTTTTTGTTTTGCTTGCGAACCTCTTCTGCCTCAATGGAGAAGATGTTACTATTCTCCTCTGCATCAGCCACCAACTTTTGAAGATTCTCAATTTGCTTATCCTTTAATTCCACTTCATTAAAAAAACGCCTCTTCCAATCGTCAAGTTCCCGGCTAAGCTTACTGCCGGCAGCATCTGCCATGGAGTCTTTCAATGATTTTCGGCTGGTAATAAAAAAATGGATGGTTATGCCCAGAATAATAGCCCCGAGCATGAGTACTATGATCTCAATGATGGAAAGTGAAAGCTGACCGTCCATAAACTATTTCATAAGGATTAGGAAACTATTAAATATTCGGCTAATAGCCGGTAATAGTTTTTCACAGGTGTGCTTAAGAATAAGTACGCAAGATAGTAGTTACTGCAAAAAGAAAAATAGTAGAAACACTTAGTATTTACCCCCTTACAAGAGTACCTACCTTTTCGCCAGTAACAACCCGGCGAAGGTTTCCTTCTTTATTCATATCAAAAACAATGATGGGAAGATTGTTTTCCATACAAAGCGTAAAAGCAGTCATATCCATTACCCGAAGATTATTGGTCAGGCATTCCTGGAAGGTAATGACATTGAATTTGGTTGCGGAAGGATCTTTTTCAGGATCGGCAGTATAAATGCCATCTACCCTTGTACCTTTCAAAATAACATCGGCGTTGATTTCAATGGCACGAAGAGAACCTGCTGTATCTGTAGTAAAATAAGGATTACCTGTTCCTGCACCAAAAATCACTACCCGACCTTTTTCCAGGTGGCGAATGGCCCGACGACGTATATAAGGCTCGGCTATCTGCTCCATTTTTATAGCACTCTGAAGCCGGGTATATACACCCACTTTTTCCAAACCTGCCTGCACAGCCATTCCATTGATTACAGTCGCCAGCATACCCATATAATCTCCATGAGCCCTTTCTATACCTGTTTCAGCTTCGTTCATTCCCCGGTAGATATTTCCGCCTCCGATTACTACTGCTACCTGTACACCCAATTCGGTAATAGACTTAATGTCTTGTGCATACTGGGCAATGACATCGGTATCAAAGCCAAAGCTTTTATCACCCATTAAAGCTTCACCGGAAAGTTTGAGAAGAATTCGTTTGTATTTAGGCAGCATGGAGCAGGATTTTTCGCTGCGAAGATAGGGCTTTTGCTTATTGCTTTACAGCCCTGATAGTATAAACCATCGGTAGCTTTCCTTCCATTCCTTTTATATGCCATTTTCCCATTTCAATTTCTACCACCTGTTGAAAACAGGGATATGGGGAGTACATGAATTCGTTGAATGATGCAATTGTTAACCCGGCGCCTATCAGCGCATTTAGTACTTCACTTATACTATGGTTCCAGCTATACTCTTTACCCCTGATATCCGCATTCCGGTCAGTATAGGTTTCCTTGCTTTCTGTTACAATTACTTCCCTGTTTTCGTAAGCATACTGGATGTGTGTAAAATCATCATCAAACATCCATATCACCGGGTGAAACTCGGCGATATAAAAAAAACCTCCCGGTTTCAACATCCGGCTTATCATATTGGCCCATGGTTTAAGATCTGGTAACCAGCCGATGGTGCCATAGGAAGTAAATACGATATCAAATTCTTGCTTTATGTAATCAGCTGTATCCAGCACATTACAACAAACAAACTCAGCACTCAGGCCAAGTTCCATGTTCAGTGACCTTGCTTCTTTGATTGCAATATCCGACAGGTCAACTCCTGTTACATGGGCACCCCGTCTGGCCCAGTCGAGACTGTCCATACCAAAATGGCATTGCAAATGCAATAGTTTTTTACCATTTACATCTCCAACCTCGGCAAGCTCAATGGGAGTCAAAACAGTTTCGCCTTTCTTAAACCCTGCGAGATTGTAAAACTCCGAATCTCTATGAACGATGGTCCGCTGGTTCCAAAGCTCTTTGTTGGCATTAAAATACTGATCGAAATTGCTCATGATATTAAAATTAGGAAAACACCTTGTGTGTACAAGATGTTTTCCTTTGTCAATCGGTAAAAGTCTATTCTTTGATTATTCTTGAATCGCCTGTTGAAACAATTTGTGTAATCAAAGGGTCTCCCCGGTAATAAATACGGCTTTGACCAGAGGCATTTGCTTTTAAACTATTACCCACTCTTACTTTAATAGTGGACTGTCCCGTAGCTGTTACCTCAGCAAAAACGACTGGTGATAGTCCATATGCCAGAATTTCAGATTGGCCACTTGCTTCCCCTTCAAAACCCGTAGCAACTCCACCCTGGAATTCAATTTTAGACTGGCCACTTGCGAGCAACTTAAATTTGGGTGCATTCATATTAATCCAGCAAGCACTCTGTCCTGAAACAACAAGATTTACCAGATCTGTTTCTGAAAATCCAGAAACAGTGGCCTCTGACTGACCAGATAATACTAATCCTTCCAGGGAAGGCAGTGTTATGGTAAAATAAACTCTTTTCCGGTTTGATTTATACCGGTTATATTCAATCTTTAAAGAAGAATCAATAACCCGGATAACGAGATCATTAACGTCTCTTTCTTCACCCCGGGCTATTATCGAAAAGCCAGTACCCTTTGTTATAGTAAGCCGATGCTGATCGCCGGCATCGATTTTTTTGAAATCAATATTTGAATAGCTTCGCTCAATAGGATTACTGGGCTCTTTTGAGCAGGCAGTGAACAAGAAGAGGCCTGCAACCAAGCCGAAAAATACTTTTGATATTACTTTCATTTGAAAAAATTTAATGATTAAAGATTGCTGAAAGAAGAATTATCCCTTCTTAGCCCCGAAAAAGTATCCAACACTTACTGATACAGTTCTGTTACGAAACTTATAGTCGGGTGCATCCCCGCTGATATTACTAAACCCATGCAGGTAATTGGCAGAAAAGAAAAGGCCATTTTTCAATTCAACACCTAGCATTCCTGCTCCGCTAAACTCAAAACGCTTAAAGGGTTGTTCAATATGATCGGATTTTTTAAAAGGATTCACTTCGTATGAAAAAATAGGCTCAGGAATACCTTCAATAAAACTTTCCGTTTTCACTTTACCACCAAGTCCAACTCCCGCTGATGGACCGGCGCCGATGAGAAATGTAGTACTGCCCAGCTGTTTTTTATAAGTAAACAATACGGGCAATTCAGCATAATTCATCTTCACATCGCTTTTAATAGAGCTAATTATTCCCATTTCACTGGCTGTAGCTTTCGCTTTAATTCCTTTCCGGATAAAACCTAAAGATGGTCTTATACTAAACTCAGACGAAAGCGGGATGTCCAGGATCAAACCTGCTGCAGGAGCATACACTGGTTTGGTTGTAGTAACCACCCCCTCTTCTTTTGTGAAAGATGATTTACTAAGTGAAGCGCTTCCATAAAGTCCAACTCTGATTTGTGCATGGCTAACCATAACACCTGCCAATGCCAGGCATAAAACAATTCCTTTTTTCATGACTATACTTTTATAGATTAAATAATACAAGCAAATATCATTGATGCTGTAACCTGAACCAACCGCATGAAGATGTGAAAAAAGAAAGGCCCTCTTTAGAAAAAGAAGGCCGCTAATGATTGCTTATGTAGGAGATTTTTGATTCAATAAGAGATTCTTCTATTACAAATGTCTGATACGAAATATTTTTTCCAATCACATAAACATGTGAATAATGATTCTTTTTTAAGAAGCATCAGAACCGCCAAATACAAGCCAGGTATTCACAACAGTATCATTATCACCTTCACATTTGTTCGATACCTCGACACAATCAGCATCGATTACCATTTTTGGATCAGTTTCCTGTTTCGGTTTTTCAGTGGCGAGGCAGGCCAGTTGAATATTCCGGGTGATGTATTTTCCTTTCATAAAATAAGTTTAATGGTTTAAGGTTTTTGTTGATGCAAAGATCATAGAAAGGAAAAGGGCAGACAATCACATATTGGTGTGAAGAATGTTTAAAAAACAAAAAAGATGTGAGAAATTTCCCACATCTTCTGGCAGGCCCGGCTATTATATTATTCCCCGTATCCGCTTTTAAGCAAAACCTCCCGGGGAGATAATGAGTAAATATCTTTCCAGCTTTCTTTTCCATGTTTTTTTACATACGCTTCACATATCCTGAAACCTACGAAATAACCAATGGCACCGGGCCCCTCCTTAAAAGGTTTTTGCCCCCGATCAGCCAATGCAAGTGCATGCTCTCTGTTATTGGTAAAAAGGTATGGCTTTAGCTTGCTGAATATTGCTTTTTCATTATCCAGGCAATATTGAAGTCCGGAGACAGAATACTGTAAATACTCATGCAGCTCATACTTATCGCCAAATACCACCTGGTTCATATACACGGCAAATCCTTCATTAATCACCCGGTATAAGCCCCGGGCAGTCGTATCGGGCAGAATTGTATTTTCATAAATCTGGTGATTGATCTCATGTGGCAGAATCATCTGCACATAACCAATTTCTGCTTTACTATGTGTCAGATCAAGTACCATTCGCCCATTACCAAAGCCGCCCATATCAGTTACGCCACTACCAAAGGCAATAAACCATGTGCCGGAAGGTGTTCTGCCACTGTAACAATTCAAAACTGATGCGGTAAGATTAAAGAAGTTATCAATATTGAAAGATGAAAATGTCAACGCCTTTTTAGCCATTATGCGTATGCTGTCCTTAATCAGCGGCTTCATTACCTGCTCATAATAAACAGTACTATCACCTACATAGCCTTCCCAAAATTCTTGATATGGCAAATAGGTTCTTTTGATTAGTTCTGCTCTAACTTGTTGCTCAGTCAGGTTTCTTGTTTCATACAAAACAGCAATTTGCTGTTTATAAATATTTATAAGCCTCAGGTTACCGTTAAAGAGATTGACACTATCCTTTACCTTAGTAACACGATAATAGGTTTCCCCGTCTATTTCTCCTTCTGCATAGGCATGTAGCAAACCCAGGGACATTAACAAAACAATTAATAACTTTCTCATATTCTGCAAATTGATTATTGACTCATTCATATGAATGCTGGAATTCAAACTCATTCGTTCCTGTAACATTTATTTTTCCTTTTGACCGTAAGGAAAGCTGGCAGGCACCATTTACCACCACATCAAGTTTCCTGTTATCCAGCACCTCTTCGGTAACAACCTTAGAGTCTCCATTAATAACAAACTGCTTCAATAAACGGGCAGGCACATATACCGTTAATTTATCGCCCATGTTACTTCCTTGCAGCCATATTGATAGTTTACCTTTCTTAACAAGGGCCTTTACTTTACCAAACTTTGACCTGTCTCCGTCTACTGAAATATCCTTTCCGGTTTCGTTGGTTAATACAACAGAAATATGATCACTTACTTCCAGGTAAGTAAAATGTTGCTCCAGTTTAATGCGCATGACAGGCGGCAAATCTTTTCCGTATGTAATCCCTGTTATCATAATAAATATGGTGACTATACTTATGGTCCAAAAATTCAGTTTCATAATTTTCATTTTATAAGGTTATTAATCAATTATAAGTCAAAGATCATTTTTAAATATGCCGGAAAAAATAACACAAGCATGTATATATTTCCTTATTAATAGCGGTATTCTCACATAATCATGTTATAATAGCCGCATTACAGTTTCACACATTCATGCGATTCAGGTAATCTTTTGAGAGAATATTTTTGTAAAAAAAATATGAAGAAATATTACTACTTAGTTCTGTCTGTAATTTTCACGGCCTGTGGGTCTGCGAAAATTGCACTGGATAATAATGAATGGGGCAAAGCAGAAGAATTTGCTGTGAAAGGAAGACAGGGTATCATGATTAACCAGAAACTGAGCTTTGGCAGTTACCGCACAGTTTCTGTAAAAAGATCATGGACCAAAGGAAGCAGTTACTTTGCCGGTTGGGCTAGCGGAAGACCCGGCTATGATGATTACGAAAGAGTAATCGGCACTGAGTATTCACAGCGCAAACAAACTATCCGGTTTGAGATGACTGATGATAAAGGCAATGAAAGCAGTGTTTTTTGCCTATCCCGGACAAGAGAAAAGGATTTTATGATTGGAAACAACCCCAATAGCCTGATTAATATTTTGCTGGATATATCTGGTAAGGGCGACATTTCAGAAAACACATTCTGGATAAAAATATTCATCAATAACCAGTCCAGGTCATGGGAAATGTTACTTGATAATGAAGCTGCTCAAAGAAACAGCAAATCTTATACTGGAGTAGTGGCACAAAGCCGCGACAATTATTACACTATTCACCCAATATTTAAAATGACAGGTAAGAATCAAAAGGTGTATACAATGCCTGTTGGTTCTGTTGGGTTCGAGCTAAGAAATAAAGAAGGAAAACCAGTTGCTGCAGTATCAGCTATTGATAAGGGATCTGTTTACTTAAACAGTACTGATCCGGGTGAAAAATTCCTGCTTTCCAATATCTGTGCAGCTATACTTCTTAGGGAATCAATATAGGATCGAAGGCCGGGAATCAAATCCCACATAAATATGTGGTTTTAAAAAGCGATCTTTCATATGCCGGTTCCACTTGTTAGATTTGTATATATGAGAAGACTGATGCTTTTAGCTGTATTGCTTAATGGGCTTTATGCTCATACCCAGCAAGGTTATACATTTAATCGTATCAGTACAGACGATGCACTAGGTCTTTCTTCCAACGCAGTATATTGTACTTACCAGGACAAAAAGGGTTACATATGGGTAGGAACTGCCAATGGCTTACAACGCTTTGATGGCAGCAAGTTTGTAAGTTTTGGAAATAGTGACCCGGGCAGCACCTTATTACCCATTTCAGACCTTGTTCAAATAATTCCGGATGACAATGGAATGCTGTGGTTGTTTTTTGGCTCCAGGCTTGAAGTAGGTTTATTTGATCCGATTTCCTTCCGCTACCATACAGTACCCATAAAAACTTCCAAACCCATACCCGCCAGGAGCGGCATGAAGCTTTGGAAGGATAGCCAGCAAAATCTTTACCTGGTTATCTGGAAATTCGGAATACTTCGCTACAATAAAAACAAGCATTCTTTTTCAGACGAAAATCCCTTCCCGCTGCCGGCAGGCTGGGTTTCCTCTATCAATGTATTTGAGGACACATTAAAAAAACAGATTTGGTTTCCATGTCCTGACAGTGGAATAGCCATTTATGACATTCCCTCAAAAAAAATATACACCAGCAGCAATAATCCACTAAAGATCCCCTTGCTGGACAATAAAAATATCATACCCGGCACAACTGAAATTTTTATCGATAGCAGAAGAAGGCATTGGATATTTAACTGGACCAGTGGGCAGCATAAATGGTGTTTTGATGAAAAAGGGACCCTCCTAAAAGATACAGCAGGACTAAACGATAACAGGGAATATTCAGAGCTTACCAGTTTTTTTGAGACAAAGGAAAAAGTATTATGGGTATATGGAGCAAACGGTTTATTTAATTATGACAGCGATGTAAACCGCTTCTTTTTTTACAAACCTGGGGTAACCAGTGAAACCGGAATTCCTTATCAGTCTGCCCACTATATTATGGAGGACAGGGATGGAAGTATCTGGATATCGACAGATAATGGGCTCTTTTTCGCCACCCCTGAAAGCGGCACTTATGGTGTGGTGAATATTCTTTTTGATGAAAGAAACGGAGGGATAGAAATAACGGATCTGCTGCAATTAAAGTCCGGTCAATATTGGCTAAGCACCTGGGGCAAAGGAATTATTACATTAGATAAAACCTTTGCGAAATATTCAGCTGATGTATATAAGCTGATGCCGAAAATGGACCAGGTCAGCTTTGCCCAATATTATCAAACATGGGCTTTATACCAGCATACAGATGGAAAAATTTGGATTGGCTGCCAGGCCGGTAAATACATTATTTACGACACATTAACGCAAAAATCATCATTTGCTGAATTAAAAGAGGCCGATGGCGCCACAATTCGATTTATTACCGGGGATAAGAACGGGAATATCTGGTTTTCCACTCAACGAGGACATATCATTAACTATGATGGGAAAAAATTCACTGTAGTTCAGCAGTTCGGTACTATTATCCCAAAAATATTAATTGACAACAATGGATTGTTGTGGCTGGCGACTTTTAACCAGGGGCTTTATTGTCTGAGTACCGATGGTAAAACTATCTTAAGGCGTTATACCAGCAACAGTAAAGAAAATCCCTTATTTATAAATTCCGGAGACGATATTGATCAGATCAATGATACAACTATTGCTTACGGTGCAGGAGCCCTGAACCTTATCAATACAAGAACCGGGAAAGTAACCTGGCGCACATTTGATGACGGGTTGCCGGGCAATTCAATAAGGCGTATACGGACAGACAGAAATGGCAACCTATGGATCATCACAAAGAATGGATTGAGTAAATATAATCCCCGGACAAACCGCTTTACACCCTATGGCAGAAAAGATGGCATTACGCTGGCTAACTTCACTACTGCCGCTGATTTTATCAGCAAGGAAGATTTTATACTCTTTGCCGGATCTAACGGGCTGATGTATTTTATGCCTTCCCTTTTTGAAAATAAAAAACCTCCTGCCAATGTAGTCATTACTGATTTTAAATTATTCAATGATTATCTTCCACTGGATTCACTGCTTAAACGACCTAAACTGGAGTTTAACTCAGATGAAAATTCTTTCAGTATTTACTTTTCTTCACTCAGCTATTCACAAAAAGAGAAACTGACCTACTATTATAAAATGGAAGGAGTAGATAAAGAATGGATAAAAGCTGACAGGCAGAATTATGTAAATTATCCGCTGCTGCCTCCCGGCCATTATACTTTTAGTGTTTACTGTGAAAATATTGATGGCATACGTTCAAAAGAGATTACCTCATTTGAAATCTATATCAAACCTCCTTTCTGGAAAACCTATTGGTTTATAAGCACCCTTCTGCTGATTATCCTGCTATTTATCTATGCCTTACACAGGCTGCGGGTTAATAAGTTACTGGCCGTTGAAAAGATCAGGAACCGTGTAGCCAGGGATCTGCATGATGATATGGGATCTACCCTTAGCACTATCAACATACTCAGTACAATGGCAAAGAGTAAACTGAATTCTGATAACGTAAAAACAAGCGAATATATCAGTAAGATCAGCGAGAACAGCCAGCGTATGATGGAAGCAATGGATGATATTGTCTGGAGTATAAAGCCGATGAATGACAGTATGCAGAAAATCATTGCAAGAATGAGGGAGTATGCCACTAACATTCTCGAGGCAAAAGACATTGAAGTGTCTTTTAACATAGAAGAAGAGGTAAATGATGTAAAGCTGGATATGGAGGCCCGCAGAGACTTCTTCCTCGTATTTAAAGAAGCTGTTAACAATGCAGCCAAGTATTCAAAAGCTGAAAAAGTTAAGATCAACCTGTTTATTTTAACCGGGCAGCTCACTCTTGAAGTTATTGATGATGGTGAAGGTTTTGATGTGGCCCTTGCAGACAGCGGAAATGGGCTTAGCAATATGCAGAAAAGGGCGGATGCGATGCAGGGCAGATTGCAGATTATATCAAAAAAAGGAAATGGTACTATTGTAAAACTTGCTGTCCCATTCAACTAAATAATAACCATGAATAAAACCTTAAGCCAGAAATTCCGGTTCTTCACATTTATCTGCATAGCACTGCTGGCTTATGTACATGGCTATAACCTGAATAATACTTATCTGGCACCTTATAGCACGGTAGAAGAGCCATTGACTGTTACCTCTTTTTTTGAATACTTTATAGCAAACGGTCTGCTCAGGTTCAGGATACCAATGCTTTTTATTATCTCGGGTTATTTGTATGCTACCTATGATCACCGGCCCTACCTGCAGCAAATACAAAAAAGATTCAAAACGTTAATCATTCCTTTTTTTCTCTGGAGTGCAGCAGGCCTTGCTCTTACTTTTCTATTGCAGCAATTTACCTATACTGCTGACTTGGTACATACGGCAGGCATAGACCAGCTTGGGGATAACAGACCTTATACTGAAATTGGCTGGGAAGGGATACTTAGAAGATGGTTACTACATCCTGTGTCCTATCAGTTATGGTTTATTGTTTCTCTTTTCATTTATAATCTAATTTATCCAGTTATCAGGTGGCTGGTGGTAAAAATTCCTTTTATCTGGTTACCGCTGACTTTTTTGCTTTTCTTTTCGCTCTTCCAATTTATTTATGTTGATGGCAGGGGCATTTTCTTTTTCTCATTGGGAATTTGGCTTCAAAAAAAGAAAATATCTATTGATAAACAACCGGAATGGTTCAGTGCCGGCCTGGCCTTTATTCTTTTCATAGGGCTGACGGTAATTAAAACATTTATGGCTTTCGAACTTGAGCCTAATCAGTTTTCAACCAGCCTTACCCTGGTAATTTTTTATCAATTATCTGTTATCACAGGAATTCTGGCAATGTGGTTTGGACTGGATAAAGTAGTTCGGTGGGCACTAAGGAAGAAATGGTTCTACAAAGCCAGCGGCTTCTCCTTTTTTCTCTATGGAGCCCATGTACCTCTTTTACCATACGCTATGACCATGGCCTTAACGGAACTGAGCTTTTTGCCATATTACAGGCTATTCTGCTATATTGTGATACCAGGACTGATTGTCGTACTTTGTATCTGGATAGGCAGGTTTGTGCGCAAATTTCTACCAGGTATCTATTTTACCCTTACAGGAAGCCGGGGGTTCTGATAAGCCGGCTATTTCACATTAATATGTGATAGGATACCAGTAGCAAGGTTGGTAAATTTGTATAAATGGCTATAATTCATCCTTTCAACTTTATACTATGATCAAGATAATGCTGTATGAAGACAACCCGCAGCTTAGAGAAGGTTTAACGATGCTGATTGATGGCAGCGAGGGTTTTCAGGTTTTGGCATCATTTAAAAATTGCAGCAACGTAGTACAGGAAGTAGAGGCTTTTAAACCAGATGTTATTCTGATGGACATAGATATGCCTGTTGTAAACGGCATTGAAGGATTAAAACTCATTCGCCAGCATAACCACGATGTAAAAGTCCTGATGCTTACCGTTTTCGATGATAATAAGAATGTTTTTGAAGCATTAAAAAATGGAGCCAACGGTTATGTATTAAAAAAGACACCTCCGGCCAAACTGCTGGAATATATTACCGAAGCGGCCAGCGGTGGCGCACCCATGACCTCATCGATTGCCACACAGGTTTTAAAAATGTTTTCGGAAGTACAGGCCCCTCCGGGTGAAGACTATAACCTTAGCGACAGGGAAAAAGAAGTATTACAGCACCTGGTAAATGGTTATAGTTACAAAATGATTGCATCAGAAATGTTTATTGCCATCGATACGGTAAGAAGCCACATCAAAAAGATTTATGAAAAACTGCATGTAAATTCTAAATCTGAAGCAGTAGCTAAAGCATTCAAGGACAAGATCGTCTAACCACACTCAAATAAAATAATTGATAAAAGATGTGACTCCCTTTCACATCTTTTTTATTTCCGGAAAGCCTGTTTCACATATTTATGGGATTGAAATAAGGCATCTGCCATTGCATCTTTACTTTATAATCAAAAAACATCAACCATTAAACCTTATTTTTATGCGTACAATGATTCTGTTGCTGTCAGTTTATATTGCCGGTATAGCAATAGTTACGACAGCCTGTAAAAATTCCTCAACTGGCAACCCTCCCGTTAGTGAAAAGAAAAATGATTCATCTGAAATTGTAAAAAGAGGCGAGTACCTGGTTACTATCGGTGTGTGTGATGACTGCCATTCGCCTAAAACAATGGGAGCAAGGGGACCAGAAATTGATATGGAGAGAAGGTTATCCGGTTTCCCGGGAACAAGGCCTGCTCCTTCCTATAACAAGGAGTTAATGCAATCTGGTATTGTACAATTCAACGAAGATTTCACATCGGCAGCCGGTGTATGGGGTATTTCTTTTGCAGCTAACCTTACCAGTGATGCCACAGGCATAGGTAACTGGCCGCTAGAGAACTTCAAATATGCCATCAGGCATGGAAAGCTTAAAGGGATGGAAACTGGCCGTGACCTGTTGCCACCCATGCCATGGACTAATTTCTCTAAAATGACAGACGAAGATATTGAGGCTGTTTACACCTACCTGAAGACAATTAAACCTGTAAATAACGTGGTGCCTGCACCAATACCACCAGCAGGTGGCAAATAATAAGGTAAAGTCATGAAAAAAGGGAGCTGCAGGCTCCCTTTTTGTATTTAACTATTGTAATATTAACCTAATGCAACCCTCTTGAATGAGGTCACTTTCACATCACCGCTGTCTTTCAGGTACTGCTCAACTGTTTTACTTCCATCCTTAACAAAAGCCTGTGCAGTCAATGTTTGTTCTTTAAAGAAAGCACCCATTTTACCTTCAGCAATCTTAGCCAGCATTTCATCCGGTTTACCTGCCATCTTAGGATCTTGTTTCATCAATTCCATAATGATGTCTTTTTCACGGGCAATAACTTCTGCAGGTACTGAAGCTGCATCCACTGCTACCGGGTTTAACGCAGCGATCTGCATCGCAACATCTTTTCCGGCTTCGGCCGCTTCCTTATCCATCCCTACCAGCACACCGATACGATATGCGCCGTGAATATAAGATGCCACAAAAGGAGCATCAATTCTTTCAAACTTGGTGATACCAATTTTTTCGCCGATAGTTGCCAGTTTTTCATCTACCAGGGCCTTTACTGTAAGATCACCGATCTTAACTTCCATCAACTGGTCAAGATTGGCTACATTATTGGCGATAGCTGCATCAGCAATAGACTGACCAAATGCAACGAAGTCAGCATTCTTTGAAACAAAGTCTGTTTCGCAGCTAACACAAACAACAATACCAGTTTTATTATCAGCGGTTGTTTTAGCAATAACCACACCCTCTTTTGCCTCACGGTCACTTCTTTTAGCAGCTACTTTCTGACCCTGCTTACGCAACCAGTCAATAGCTGCTTCAAAATCACCGTTTGTTTCTGTCAATGCTTTGCGGCAATCCATCATGCCTGCACCAGTAGCCTGGCGAAGTTTATTTATATCTGCTGCACTTATTGTTACAGTACTCATATTTATTTATTTAAAGTTTAAGGTTTGAGGTTTACTACTGTGTTCCTCAGCTCCTTAGCGTAATCAAATTTTAAAAGCTATACCGGGAAAGAAAAGCCATATAATAACAACTAAAAAAACCGGCTAATTTATCTCCTGGCACCACCGGGACCACGGCTGCCACCAGCAGGTGTGCGGCGTCTTTGTCCACCACCACCAGCTCCACGACCTCTGCCACCACGACCACCTTCAGCTTCGGCTTCGGCCAGCAACTTAGCTGCTTTTCTTTCCTTTTCATCATCGGTCATTTCTTCTACCTCTTCGTCTTTTGCAGCTTGTCTTTCAGCTAATCCCTCAGCGATTGCAGCAGTGATATAGTTAACGATGATAGCAATTGACTTGGTAGCATCATCGTTAGCGGGAATGGCAAAATCAACTTTGTTTGGATCACAGTTGGTATCTACTACACCAAATGTAGAAACCCCCAAACGTTTTGCTTCTGCCAATGCGATATGCTCATGCCCGATATCTACAATGAACAAAGCGGCAGGTACACGGCCAAGCTGAGCAATACCACCCAGTACTTTCTCCATTTTATCTTTATCGCGGCTCAAGGTGAGGCGTTCTTTCTTAGTAATGCTGTCGAAAGAGCCATCGCCCAGCATTTTCTCAATGCTCTGCATTTTCTTCACACTTTTACGAACAGTGTTAAAATTGGTAAGCATGCCACCCAGCCATCTTTCTGTAACGAAAGGCATGTTTACTTTCTTTGCACATTCGCTAACGATGTCCTTCGCCTGCTTTTTGGTACCAACAAACAGGATCTTTTTACCACTGCGAGCAATTTGCTTCAGGGCAGCAGCAGTTTCCTGCAGGCACTCTACTGTTTTGTTCAGGTCAATGATGTGAATACCTTTCTTCTCAGCAAAGATGTAAGGCAACATCTTAGGGTTCCACTTCTTCTTGAGGTGACCAAAATGAACACCTGCTTCCAGAAGCTGCTGTTGTAAGGATGTATTATTTTCCATTGTATTTGAATGATCGTTTTTAATAATTGTTTGTGGCGATTAACGTTTAGAGAACTGGTAGCTTCTACGGGCTTTTTTATGACCAAATTTCTTACGTTCAACAGACCTCGGATCCCTTTTCAGCAATCCTGCCGCTTTTAATGCAGGGCGAAACTCAGGATTCAGTTCAACCAACACACGGCTGATACCGAGCATAGCTGCTTCGGCCTGACCTTTTAAACCACCACCGGCAGCGTTGATTTTTACATCAAATTTGTTCATTACATCAGCTGTTTTCAGCGGACGTTCCACCTGGTTTTGCAGGTATACCAGCGGAAAATATACCTTATAGTCTTTATCGTTCACTGTAATGTTTCCTTCTCCCTTAGAAATGAAAACTCTGGTTACAGCTTCTTTACGACGACCAACTCCGTTTTTTTGCTTTTCCATTATTTATTAATTAGGAATTTTTTGAATGATGATTAAAACTTCAGTTCTTTCGGCTGCTGAGCAGTGTGCGGATGTTCTGCACCTGCATATACAAATAATTTTTTGTACATCTTGCGGCCGAGCCGGTTCTTTGGCAACATACCCTTTACAGCCCTTTCGATAACAACCTCTGGACGACGCTTCTGCAGGTTGGCAGCAGTTTCTTCCTTGCGGCCACCGGGATAACCGGTGAAATGATCATAAATTTTCTGTTCCAGTTTGTTACCTGTGAAAACAACTTTCTCGCAGTTGATCACCACGATATAATCGCCGGTATCAACATGGGGAGTGTAAGAGGCCTTGTGCTTGCCACGAAGCATGGCAGCAATCTTTGCGCACATACGACCAACGGTTTGATTAGTACCGTCCACAACATACCAGTTGCGCTTAACGGTAGCCTCGTTCGCATGTTTGGTAGTGAAATGTAGTTTGCTCATTTTTTTCTTTTTTAATGTTATCCCTTTTCATCCTGAGCGGAGTCAAGGGTAGTGTCGCCGCTATCCCGGCAACTGTTTTTAAATGGGGTGCAAAGATAGGTCTGAGCAGAATGCCGGCCTACAAAAAGAGGAAGTAATTTTTATCGTACCTGTGTATATGATTGATTTTCAATAAAATTTTTGTTCTAAAAAATAAATAGCCCCAGTAGGATAGTTAGGAAGCTAAACCAATCAGCCGTTTAATTACAATCCTTGTATTTGACAAATGGCTGATAAGCACGGGAATTATATCTCCTTCCTTAATAGAACCAGTCTCAGCGGTGTCAACCGGCAGCTTTGCCTGGATTTTATCATCAAAAAGATTGAGGTAAATGCCGTGTGGAGAAACTTTATAAACCACAGCATCAATGGCAATTTCATTTTTAAAATGCTGAACTGCTTTTTTATACGCTGGTATATAATTGTGCGAAAAAAGTTCGGCCACAATGCTATTAGGCCGGTCTAGGTTTATCAGGCAAAAGCTGATGGCCTCATTCTCGGCAGTTTCAACAGGTGGTTTTTCCCAGGGAGACAATTGAAGCGGAAAAAATATGTAACTATTCCATTCTTTTACAAAGTATTTGTCTCCGGTCTTCTTCAAATATCCTGAGAAACGGTTCTCAATTGCTGCTCTTTGTATTAAAAGATCCAGCTCTGTGTTATACAGGTATTTTATATTACAGGCTGTCATCTTATCACCACGATCAGAGAGTCTTAACTGGAAACTTACCGTATCACCCATCCTGAAATGATGAGATTTTCTGCCAGTTGATTCAAAGTCAGTTTTACAGTTTACTGATTTTTTCTTCATCCCCTGCAAATACTCAATAGTGGCAAAATTTTTCTCGTAATTGACAAACGAAATGGTTCCCTTTAGTATCTTTTCCTCCATAATGCTAGTTTTCCTTCCCGGTAAAGGTATGCATGATGTCAATTAGCCTGGCCGGTTTTAATTTTCAATTGAATGCACATGTCAAATCGAAATTTGGGCCGCTCCGTATTTGGTGATCCAAAAAATGCCGGCAACCTGATGCCCCTAGAAGAGGCGCATACTTTATTAGAGGAATGGGTACCCAATGAAAAACTCCGGCTACATATGAAACAGGTAGCAGCTAATATGAAAGCCTGGGCGATAGAAAAAGAAGGTGCCGATGAACTAACCGCCCAAAAATGGGAACTGGCAGGTTTGCTCCATGATGCAGACTGGGAAAAATATCCTGATGATCATTGCCGTATCATAATTGAGGAGCTGGAAAGAAGAAACATTGACCCTGATGTGATACATTGTATCGCCTCTCATGGGCCTTCTGTTTTTGGAGTAGAACCGGTAAGCAAAATGGATAAAATGATCTACGCCATTGATGAGTTATCCGGCTTTATTCATGCTGCCGCACTTATACGACCAACTTTATACGAAGGACTGGAAGTAAAAAGTGTATTAAAAAGACTAAAGACTCCTTCGTTTGCCGCCCAGGTTAGCCGGGAGGAAATAAGTGATGCTTTATCAAAAACAGATACAACATTGGAAGAACTGATTCAATTCATCATAGACCATCAAAAATCAGTTGTCTAAAATTTTTCTTTCCATTTTTTAAACCCGGCAGATTAAACAGGGTCACAGTGCAGTTAAAAGCCTGCCTGAGAGATTAACACTATTAATCCGAATTTTTTAATACGTCAAACTTGCAGGAGATATTCTGCAATTAGGTTGACTTTTTTCTCGTCAGGGCTAACAAACAAAGCCGTTCCTCCTGCTATGAGCAAGGTTGGAGCGGCTTTTAGTATGACCCATTGACTTTAAGCCTGGTATAATTGTAACAACTATGTTTTCTTCTTCCTGGCCAGCAAAAGCATAATTACACCAAATACCAGCATGAGCAACCCTGACCAAAGATTTACATTATATTGAAATGATTTTTTATAGAGTTCTGTATCAGCATTGGTGATTAAACCATATGCAGTTACCAGTAAACCCAACACTGTAAACAACAGCCCAATTGGAATTCTTATATCTAACATAATTTTTGTTTTAAAGCTTTACCAGAATAAGATTGATAAGATAACCATCATGGTCAATACAATAATGGCAAGTGTATTGGTCCGTTTATGCCAGGCCACATGGTCTTCCTTTATTTTGGGTGTCAACGAGTATACTAAACCACGCAACTCGTCATCTGTTTTTCTTTGAGCAGTGCTCAATGAAATTCCAACTGCAATTATGGCTGCTGATGCACAGGCAAAAATAGCTGTCCAGAAACTCTGAGCCATTTCTACAGGGTAAGTATGTATCACTCCTAACCAGCCTCCTTTTACCAAAGTTGTTGCACCAGCAGGAACAGTTAGGCCATGGTGCAGCAATGCCACGAAGAAACCACCTAACAAACCTATAAATGCACCATGCCCGGTTGCTCTTTTCCAGAACATGCCCAGGAATATTACAGCGAAAAGCGGTGCATTTATCATGGAAAAAATCGTTTGTAAAAAGTCCATGATGTTTCCAAACAAACCTGCCAGGTATGCGGCTGCAATACTTACCAAAACACCAAATACAGTAGCCATTCTTCCCACCTTCAGATAATGTTTGGCATCTGCCTCTTTATCATTTGTGGCCGGCCTTATATAACTCTGGTAAATATCATAAGTCCAGACCGTGTTAAAAGCAGATACATTCCCCGCCATACCTGACATAAATGAGGCTAGCAGCGCTGTAATACCCAAACCCAGCACACCGGTTGGCAAGTAATATTCAAGCAGCTTGATAATTGTCAAATCATAATTAGCCTTTCCATTTTCCATTATGGTAAACCCAGAATCTGCTTTATTCATCAGCACCAGCGCCACAATACCCGGAACGATGATCAGGAATGGAATAATCATTTTGGGGATAGCGCCAATTAATGGTGTATTACGGGCAGCTGTTGTTGACTCTGCTGCCATAGCCCTTTGCACAATCAGGAAGTTCGTACACCAGTAACCAAACGATAGCACAAAGCCAAGGCCAAATAATATTCCATACCATTCCACACCCATCGGGTTACCATTTGCAGAGCCAGTGTACTTCCAGGTAGTTGTAAATGTGTCTCCTGCAAATCCCTTTTCCGTTACAATCGGTGCCAGGCTTTCCTTCAATCCGCTCCACCCTCCTACTTCATGCAAGCTTAATACAACGATGGGCAACAAACCAATTACTATGATAAAAAACTGCAATACTTCATTATAAATGGCAGAAGACAACCCACCGAGATAAGTATAGGCTAATACAATAGCTGCAGACAGCCATAAACTCAGATTGAAATCCCAGCCCAGTACTTTCTCCATCAACAATGCTAGTGCATACATCGAAATACCTGACGCCAATACTGTCATTACTGCAAACAGAATAGCATTGAGCCCTCTTGTTTTTTCGTCAAAGCGTAGCTTCAGATATTCTGGCACGGATCGGGCTTTTGAACCATAATAGAAAGGCATCATGAAAATGGCAAGGAAGACCATGGCAGGAATAGCTCCGATCCAGTAAAAATGTGTGGTAAGCATTCCGTACTTGGCACCGGAACCTGTCATACCCATAACTTCCAGAGCCCCAAGATTGGTGGATATAAATGCCAACCCTGCTACCCATGCCGGCATTGATCTGCCAGCTTCCAGGAATGCATTAGCATCCTTCATATATCTTTTAAGCACCCAACCGATTCCAAGCACAAACAAGAAATAGATGATCATAATGGCATAGTCAATCCATTGCAGATGAAAAATTGAATTTCCCATTGGTAAGTTTTTAAAAAATTTAATCTTATCGGCCTATTACAGACGTTCCATCTTCTATATTTACCAGGTAGTGTTTTAACTCTTTACCCATATCCTTCTTATAATCCTCCGAAAGTTTAGCCACAAGCTCCTCAACCATGTCCTTTGAAATAATATTAATGGTACAGCCTCCAAAACCTCCACCCATCATCCTGGCACCAATTACTGCCGGGTTATTCCTTACATTGTCAACAAGGTAATCCAATTCTTTGCAACTCACTTCATACTCTTTGCTCAAACCATCATGCGTTGCAAACATTTTTTTCCCAAACGCAATGAGGTCACCAGCTTGTAAATCTTCACATCCTTTTTGCAAACGATCAATCTCTTCCACCACATATTTACATCGCCGGTGGGCTGTTTCAAATTCACCAATACACTCATTAACCATTTCCATAGTAGCATCTCTTAAGCTATGTACTGAAGGATAGTTCTGCCCGATCAGCATTACACCTTCTTCACATTGAGACCGGCGGATATTGTACTCAGATGACCCAAGCGAATGTTTTACCATCGTATCAAAAAGTACAATGACATATTCACCAAGCTCCAGCGGAAAATATTCATACTCTAATGAACGGCAATCCAGCCGGATCACATGGTCTTTCTTTCCAAACAAGCTGGCAAACTGGTCCATAATGCCACATTTAACACCGGCATATTGATGTTCTGCAGCCTGTGCCATTAAAGCCAGCTCTTTTCTGGAAAAACCTGACTGTAATAACTCATTTAAAGCAAAAGCAACTGCACATTCTACCGCTGCTGAAGAGGAAAGACCGGCACCTAAAGGAACATCACCATAAATGCTTAGCTTAAAACCGGTAACAAATTGACCCTTTCGAATAAACTGGTCAACTACACCGAAAATATAAGTGGACCAATGACCCGGAACTGGTTTTATATCTCTTATTTCGACTTCTATCGATTCATTAAAATCCACAGACTGTAAGTTCAATCTTGTGCCTGGATTTTTTTCTACTGCTACATACACGGCTTTATCTATTGCTGCGGGCAAGACAAAACCTTCGTTATAGTCTGTATGCTCTCCTATCAGGTTAATACGTCCCGGTGACCGCACTACGATAGTATCAGCAGTAATAAATTGTTTTAGCTGATCCGGTATTTTATAATCTCTCACTTAATTTATTTTAGTCCTTTAGATATTTATTGCTGATCTCATCGTACAACTTCAGCAAATCATTCGATTTGCCTTTGTCATCAAAAAATTTCTCCCAGGTACTCAATGGCTCCCAGATGCAAGTACCTTTTCCCCTGCCACCAGGTACTTCAAAGGCAAGTTTGTTTACTTCTTCCTTCCGGTGAGAATATTCCACTACAATCACATCTTTGTTATACCTGCGGGAAAGGTCTTCCAAATTGGTTTCCAGGTCTTCCAGGGTTCCATGCCATTTCGGATAATACGATTCACCAATTACATCAAAGTGGACACCCCGTGCCATCATATTATCAATAAAGAAAACGGATTCATCATTCTGCCCGCCTAAAGCCACATGCAACATCATAATTACTGAGGGGTCGATATCTTTTACAGCCTTTGTACCAGCATTTATCAATTGTGCAAGGCCATCAAAATTGCTGACATTTCCCTCGGGCCAGATAATGCCATGATTAATTTCATTACCCACCTGCACCATATCAGGAGCAGTTCCCTGTTCTTTGAGTTGCTGCATCACCTCCTTGGTGTAATTGTAAACAGCTTTCTTCAATTCTTCAAAAGACAAGTTTCTCCAGGCCGCTGGCTTGTATTGCTTTCCGGGATCAGCCCAGTAATCACTGTAATGAAAATCTAATAAGAGCTTCATACCTGCTGCTTTTACCCTCTTCGCCATTTTCTTTGTATTTTCCAAATCACAAAAACCTTTACCGGGAGAATAACCACTATCTCTTGCAGGGTCATTAAAAAGCCGGAGTCGTACATAATTGAAACCGTGATTCTTCAATATTTCGATTGCATCTTTTTCGACCCCATTATCGGAGAACTTTATACCTCTTGCTTCCAACTCAGGCAGGAATGAAATGTCAGCACCAAGCATCTTGCCAACTTCTACTGGCTTTGATTGTTCAGGTGTCAGCTTATATTTTAAATCAAAAGATATTTTATTGACACTTCCGGGTGATATGGTTTGAATATCTGTTCCTCCCGGCCATAACCCTGTAGCCTTTGCTTCAAACTTGATCATTCCTGTTTCAGTACCGGCCTGAATGATTACCTGGCACTTTCCATTGAACAAGGNNCCATTACCTACTCCAATTATTTTACCCGGGCCTTCTATGGAAAATTTGATGAGATTGTCTGCATCGGGAACTTCTCTTCCTTCTCTGTCAAGCACAGTTATGTTTAAAACAGTTGCATCTTTACCGTCGGCCAGAATGGTGGTTTTATAAGGTGTTACCACCACTTCAAAAGGCAAGCCGGTTGTCTCTATTTTTTTATAAAGCCTCTTTCCTTTTTTATATGCAACCGCCTCCAGTTTACCGGGTTCATAATTCACTGACCATTTAAGATGGCTGTTGCGTGGCATATCTTTTTTGCCCAGGCTTTTCCCATTTAGAAACAATTCCACATTATCTGCATTAGTATTTACCCACACATCTATGAGATCACCTTTCGGCTTATTCCAGCCTGGACCTTTCTCCCTGAAATTCCAATGTGGTGACATATGTAATACATCTTTATCTGTCCACCAGCTTTTATAGTAGTAATAAATGTTCTTGGGAAAACCACACATATCCATCACCCCAAAATGTGAGTTGATATTTGGCCATTGATATGGTGTGGGTTCGCCCCGATAGTCCATCCCGGTCCAAATAAATCCGCCCAACCAATAATCATTATTGGCAGCTAATGTCCACCAGTCTTCTGCCCGGCTGGCCCACCAGGGAGCTGTTATGTCCTGGTCGGGTACATACCCTCTTATCGTATCCTTTTCATAAATACCTCTTGTAGTAACGGTACTTCCCATTTCTGTTCCAATAATTGGCTGCTCAGGATGGTCACGATGGTAATCAGCAACAGCAAATTGCCTGTAGTTAAAAGAACGAACCGGAATTACTTCATTGATTCCGTTGTATACATTGGGTAAATCAGCTGCATAGGTACAAGTTCTTGTTGGATCAAGCTCTTTTTGCTTTGCAATAAATGTCTGCGCAATTCTCTTTCCAAAACTGTTGGTATGTATCCATCCCTCTTCATTGCCAATAGACCACATGAAAACAGACGTACGGCTACGGTCTCTCCTAATTAATCTTTCAAACTGATCCATATACTCCGGGCTACTGTTGAGCAAACGCTGTTCATCCATTACCAGCATACCCAAACTGTCACAGGCATCCAATAGCTCTGGCGTTGGGGCATGATGACTGGTACGATAAGCATTCACTCCCATTCTTTTCAGTAAGCTGATTCGGTAATACTGTAAGTAATCGGGCAATGCACTGCCCACACCGGCATGATCCTGGTGATTGTTCACTCCTTTTAATTTCACATGTTGTCCATTCAAAAAAACGCCATTGGGTTTTACCTCTATCTGTCGCAGGCCAAAACGGATTTGCTTCCGGTCTGTCAGCCTGTTGTCTGACCGTAGCTCCACAACTACTCTGTACAAATAAGGGTCATCAAGGCTCCATTTCCTGAAATTAGAAACAGACACCGTATTAATAGAAGTGCCGGCCTTGTTGACCGCAAGAGAAAGAGATATATCTTTTGACCTGGCTACAAACTTTCCGTCCCGGTCTGTTATATAAGCAGATACAGTGGTTACTGTATTTGTAGTTGAATTATTCTGAACTAAAGATTCAATCGTTACGGTTGCTTTATTGCCGGCAATAGCAGACCATGCAAATATTCCGTCTTTTGCTATATGTACATTACTATACTTATTCAGCCATACATGACGGTAAATACCGGCGCCTTCATAAAACCATCCTTCATATTGCGTGCCATCCACCCTTACCACCAGCACATTATCCCCGCTGAAATTGATATAATCCGTAACATCATATGCAGCTCCCACATAACCGCTCTTATTGTTGCCCAAATAGAAACCATTCAGCCAGATATTGGCATCACG
>DEHX01000122.1:19270-20166 GCA_002352145.1 Chitinophagaceae bacterium UBA2789 | reverse complement strand
GAAGGGAAGCATAATGTTTTGTTTTCGGTAACGAGTGCCGCCGTAGTGTATTGCGGAATCATAAAGCCGCTGTTTAACCCTACATTGTTCATCAGCAATACAGGCAAGCCCCATTTGCCTTCAAGCAACAAATAACAACGGCGGTCAGCCATATTACCTACTTCTGCTGCTGCAAAGCAGGCATAATCTAATGGCAATGCCATCGGCTGACCATGGAAATTGCCGCCACTGATGGTATCATCGGCAGAAAGAATGATCGGGTTATCTGTCACTGCATTCAGTTCGATCTCTGTCAGTTCTTTTAAATGCAGCCATGCATTGCGGGAAGCGCCATGCACCTGTGGCATACAACGGAGTGAATAAGGATCCTGTACCCGGCCGCAATCCACATGGCTCTGCATGATCTCGGAATCATTCAGCAGCAGACGTAAACGTTGTGCCACTAATTTATTTCCATTGTAAGGGCGGAGTTCATGCAGCCGTTCATCAAAGGGAGCTTTGGTGCCTGTAAGCGCTTCGAGGCTCATCGCACCAATGATATCAGCCGCTTCCAGGCAATTATGCATCCGCTGAACTGCTTTCACCGCAAAGGATAAAATGAATTGTGTGCCGTTGATGAGTGCAAGGCCTTCTTTTGGTCCAAGCTGAATGGGTTGTAATCCCGCATCCCTTAACACGGATGAAGTATCTCTTTTCTCTCCTTTATAATAAACTTCTCCCAATCCTATCAAGGGGAGAAACAAATGTGCCAATGGTGCCAGGTCTCCGGAAGCCCCCACACTTCCTTTCTCCGGCACTACCGGTATCACATCATTATCCACATGCCAGATGATTCTTTGTAATGTAGCCAACTGCACACCACTATAACCCTGTGCCAGTGCCTGCACTTTGGTGAT
>DEHX01000122.1:0-19240 GCA_002352145.1 Chitinophagaceae bacterium UBA2789 | reverse complement strand
GCTGCTTTATTCAGCACCCCTTTTATTTTTCCAGAAGCAATTTGTAAAGCAACAGCAGTCGTCAGCCGGTCAATTCCGTAATTAAAATTGGCACTCATAGCAGGCAATTATGGGCTGCAAGATAAAGATTTGAAACGAGTGGTTTTATTTACGAACTGCTTGCAACCAATACATAAAGGAGTTTATCTTTACAACACCGATCCCGCCCGGTAAACAGGAAGCATTACCAACAAAACTGATTATATGCGCCATCTAACTTTATTACTGCTGCTAACCGGAAGCATTTATCAACTCCATGCACAGGATCCGCAAAAAGTAGCCATCAGTACCACCGGCTGTACCGTGGAGGTGTTTTGCCTGCCGGGACGTTTTGATGTATATGACCTGGAGGATGGTTCTACTGTATATGCCGATGATTGTGAAAAGGACGGAGTGACCTATGGCATCTACTGCATTAAACTAAAAAAGCCCATCACTGACCTGAAAGCGGCTGAAGATACGATGATCACCTATCTTGATTTTCTGAAACTGGACTATGGCATTGTAAAGGGCAAAGGCTATGATAAAGGCCATAAGCTAAAGAAAGATGATAATACCCGTGGCATCTATGATACATGGGAAGATGTGGACAAGAATAAATGGAAAGTGAAAGCATGGACCAATGGTAATTTTATCTGTGTACTCCATGTACACGGCACCAAAGAGCTGCCTGAGAAAAAAACAGAAATATTCCTGGAAGGGCTTCGTTTTCCCGGCATGAAATAATAATAAGCAAATTAGAAAATGAAAAAGATCATCCTGCCCTTATTACTGTTGATCAGTTGTACCGCTTTTTCGCAAAGCCTGAAGAAATACCCGGTAAGCAAATCGGGTTGTTCTTATTATAATTACTGTGATGCAAAATTTGATGCTTCAAAAAGCCAGGATTCCTCCGATATCTACACCGGGGAATGTGCGGTGTCCGATGTTACCTATGGTATCATTTGTGTGAAGCTGCTGAATACGGTTGCCGATCTTCAAATGGCCGAAGACCTGCTGATTGCTTACATGGACTTCCTCAAACAAAGTTTCGAAATCACCAGCACTGCCGGTTATGGCAAAGGTCACCGGTTAAACAATAATGAAAGCACCCGTGGCATCATTGATTACTGGAAGGATAAAGAGAATAACAATTGGAAAGTAAAGGGCTGGACGGATGGAAAACATATCGGTGTGCTTTATGCATATACCAACAAAGCACTGCCGGAACAAAAAGTAAATGTATTCCTGGATGGTTTCCGTTTGCCGGAAACAAAATAAAATACCCGGTTTAAGGCCCCGTTATAATAATCATTGAGCAACTTTTTCGCTTACAATTTTTGCCCTATATTTGCCGCCCGATCGATAAAAGATTGGTCCCGTAGCTCAACTGAATAGAGCATCTGACTACGGATCAGAAGGTTTCAGGTTTGAATCCTGACGGGATCACAAAAGCCTCCGCACGGAGGCTTTTCTTTTTATATAACCACTTGAAAAACAAGGCANNGTTTGCTTATTCAATGCATAGCTGCAGGCCAGCTGGAAATAATTCTTGCCTTTTGTCGGACTCAGCTCAATGGATTTTTTGAGATATACGATGGCTGAATCATATTGTTGTTTGGCATGGAATGCCAGCCCAAGGTTTTGATAAGCATTTTCGTATGTACTTGTTAATGCTACTGCTNNGGGCTAATTGCTGCTGCCCGTTTGAAATAAGCAATGGCTGAATCATACAGTTTCATATCCTGCATAATACTACCTACTGTATAAAATGCCTGGGCTGTGGCATCTGCTTTATTGAATACTTGCTTTTGATAATAATAAGAAGCGGAATCATATTCTTTCAATTGCCGGAATATTCCAGCCAGGTTGCCCCAGAATACACTATTGTTCGGATCAAGCCGCATAGCCTTTTGAATATACAGCTTGGCAGAATCGTAACGCTTCATTCCCTGGAAAACCATGCCCATATTATTAAGTAACTGCGGGTTGACAGGATCTTTGCTCAATGCCAGGCGATAATATTTCCGGGCAGAATCATAACGCTTCTGGTCGAGGAATGTACGGGCCATTTCGTCGAGGAAACCAAGGCTGGCAGGATCCATCAGGGAAGAACCTTTAAGGAAATTGGTTACCGAATCCAGCTGATTCAATTCCCTGAATATGCGCAGCAGGTTATTAGAAGCAAGCTTGTAATCAGGTCTTACATTTAATGCCTTCCGGAAATACTTTTTAGCAGAGTCATAATTTTTTTCCTGCCCATAGATAACTCCCAGGCTGTTCAGTATAGAAGGGTTCCAGGGCTCTGTTTTTACCGCCTGCTGGAAATATTTATACGTTGAGTCCGGCTGCTTCATTTCCTTAAACACCAGTCCAATATTGATAAGGGCAAACGCTGAATATGGATTAGCCACTAATGCCTTTTGATAATAGATATTGGCAGAGTCGAGCTGTTTCAGGGCAAAACTTGCCTTACCTAAATTATTGAATGCTTCCTCATAGGTAGGGTCTAATTCAGCAGCAATACGATAATACGTTTTGGCTGAATCGTATTGTTTTAGTTCCCGGAAAAAATTACCGAGGTAGACATTTACAATCGATTTATCCTGGTAATTGGCGAAAGCTTTTGTGTAATAGATCTTTGCAGAATCTGCTTGCCCGGCTTCAAAAAAAGTTTTACCTAATCCATTATAGGCATTAATGAATTTAGGATCTGATGCTATGCTTTGTTTAAAATAGCTGATGGCTTTTTCATATTGTTTCCTGTCATGGTATATCCAGCCAATATTATTGCTGGCATAAGTGTTCCGGGGTTCAATTCCCAATGCCTTTTCATAATTAGCAATGGCGGAATCAGTTTTTGATTGCGAATAGAAATAATGGCCCAGGTCTACATAGGCATCTGCATTTTCAGGGTTAACATCAATAGACTTTCGGTAGTATTTAATTGCCGAATCCGGCTTGTTTTGCATTTTATAGCAATAAGCCAGTGTTACATAAGGATAGCGCCATTTGGGAGCAACGGCAATTGCCCAGCGGGAATAATTGATCGCACTGTCAATACGGTTATTATCCAGGTGCAGGGACGCAAGGGTATGTAACACATAGGCAGCATTCTTTTCTGCGCTGTTGGCAGAATAGGCATACTGGAAAGCTTTGTTTATATCCACCAGCCTTCTTCCACTGGTGAAATAGCCCCTCGCTTTAAAAAAATACATACGGCCCATCAGTGATTTCGCAAAATCCGGATCATCCGGCATGATGAAACTGATGGCTTTCTCCAGCATGTTACCTACTTCATAAAATTCCTGCCGGGCCACTTTTTCCATTCTGTCCAGACTGGCATCTATTTCATCTGTCTTTTCATCCTCGTCTATCTGTGCTCTTATCTTTTGGATGGAAGCCGGGTCTTTACAATCAAGGTACAGATTGATCTTACTTTGGGCAAAGTTGATGAACTCTACCGCCAGTGTTGATTGCGCATCAATAGTATAACTGTTTCCCGGATATTTTTTCTCCATCCGGTCGTAGTAGAATTCTGCTGAATTTTTACCCGTAAGCTTACTCTCTTTTACTGCGGTATAAAAGGAGTTATATAATTCAGCTAACGCCGTATCAGCAGGGCTCTTATACATGGCCCATGAGCCATTACCAAAGGAATTACCGCCATTCCACTGTTTTTTCTTTTCTACCCATCGTTTCAGGTATTCCTGGTCTACAATACTTACCACTTTACTGCTGTGCTCAGTACAACAGAAATAAGGATCCTGTTTTCTGCGAAACTGCTGTTGCGCTACGGCAGGTACATTTTTCTGTACATATTTCTGTATTTCCTCCACCGTCACTTTATTATCCTTGTCACCATCTCCGTCTGCCATTCCATTTAGTCCATCAACCAGGTAATAAGTAAATAATCCATGGCCGTTACCAATATTGGCATCCTCGAGAGATTCCTGGCCTGCACCGGTAGCAAGCATCACAATCTCCCCGGCCCTTTTTTCAGAAATCGCAGAATTGAAAAAACCCTGCCCTTCCGAACCTCCCGGCAATTCATTGGACCGGCAGGCATCCATGATCAGGAATACCTCTACCCCTTTGGCTGTTTCCTTGGCGATCTTAATCTTAACATCAGCCATACGAATGGCCCCGCTAACGAGATAGCTGTTCTTATCACCGGCAGGATTACAGTCATAAGCCAGGTAAAAAAACTGGTCTTCATCAATCGCATCACCATGGCCTGCCATGTAAATAAAAAGTTTATCTCCCTTTTGCAGGTTCTTTGCTTTCAGCCATTTAAATCCGGCTATAAAGAAGTTAGCTGCCAGAGCCTGGTTATTGAGCAACATGTAAATATTATCCTCACTCAAACTGCCCCCTGCCGGTGATTTGAGAAACTCTTTGAACATTTCCGCATCCTTATCGGCATAGTTTAGTTTACGTACATGCTTGTAATCTGAGATGCCCATTATCATGGCAAAAGTTTGGGGCCCCTGAATGGTGGTATCTCTTGGTTTGGGTGGCGCCGGCTGCTGTGCAGAAGCGTTGATAGCCGCTGCCAGGCAAAACAAAAAGGAGCAAATGATTATGGAAAGGGATTTTCGCATAAATTCGACCGACTAATTTACGGATTTACAGGTGAATACCTGCAATGTCGCTTGTTTTAGCCGGTTGCCGGGCAAAAAACAACGAGAAACAGATGATGAGAAAGGGGAAGGTAGTTGCAACCCTGTCTATCTTTAGCAAATCATTGTTAATCAACTGCTGATCAGCAGCAAATCATTCTGATGAAAAAAGCGGTAAAGAAATTTGGTTCAGGGGCCAAGAAAGTATCCAAGCACTTAACCAAGTACCTGTACGAAAGGGACACCATTTTTTCCACTTTATGGGTGTTTATTTTCATTGTTGCACTTAGCCAAATACCCATCAACTTTTATTTTCTGAACCCGCTGAAACTGGCGATGAAGGACTTTGATTTCAATGACCTTGCTTATTCCAAGCTTGGAAAAGGGAAACTAGGCAGCAGTGAGGATTCTAAATTTGATAAGAACATTGTCATTGTCAATATTGCTGACCTGGATCGGGAAGGTTTGGCAATGCTCATAGACAAAACAGCTTCGTATAATCCAAAAGCAATAGGCCTAGATGTATGGATGGAAGACGCAAGGGAGCCGCATAAAGACTCATTGATGCGGGAAGTGGTCAGGCGCACACCTAATCTTGTGCTGGCCAGCCGCTTCAAACCTTCAACTGATCCTGAAAGAGACGAAGGTGATTATCACAGTAATTATTTCAAAGACAGTACTGCAGGTACAGAAGGGTATGTTAATTTTTTTAATGAAGACATTGCTACCATCCGCATATGGAATCCGACAACCAAAGTAAAAATAGACAGTGTTACCAAAATAAGATACCCGAGCTTTGCCTATTCCCTCATCAAATTGTTCGATTCAACTGCTTTAGAACACCTGCCAAGCAAAAAGAAGGAAATTATCAACTACACAAGACGTACGCTGCAGTATCAAATTGTAGAACCGGATGCTCTTTTCACAGATAATGTAGATTCTGCAGCTATCCGGGGCAAAATTGCTTTGCTGGGGTATATCAATATCGACCCCAATAACATTGATGATAAGAAGTTTACACCAATGAACGAAAAGTTCTACGGAAAGGCCGTACCCGATATGAACGGGATAGTGGTGCATGCCAATATTATTTCAATGGTTTTGGCCAAAAACTATATAAAAAAGCTACCTTTGTGGGTCGTTTGGCTGGTAGCCATTTTTATCGGGTGGCTCCATATGTCGTTCTTCATCCGTTATTACCTAGAAAACCATATCTGGTTCCATTTAGTAGCAAAGATTGCACAGTTAGCATCGGCGATTTTCTTCACTTATGTAGGTATCTATTTATTCGACAGGTACCGGATAAAACTGGATATGAAGCTCTCGCTGATTGTAATTGTCATGGCAGTAGATGTTATTTATTTTTATGAAGCCTGGGCGGTGTGGATGCACCGGAAATTTGGTTACCAGACCGTATTTAAGCCGCACCACCATGGCCATGGTGACGAACATGGTGGCCACGATAGCGGACATGAGAAACATGATGAAGAAGTTCCTGAAGAAGGAGCAACCAAAAAAGAAGAAGAATCATCACATTAAATTCGATATAAAAAAGAAGCACATGAAAAAGTTAACCTTCCTTATCCTGGCAAGTTGTTTTACGATCGCCGCTGTAGCACAGAATAATTTTCTGCTTTACAGTTTCAAAGGCAATGTATCAGTTGTTGAAAACAACGTGGAAACAAAAGCCAAAGTGGGTAAACCACTTAACAGCAATGCTACCATAAAATTAACAGCAGGCGCTGCCGCCACCCTCATTTGTAATGAAGCCGCCATGTTCACTCTTACCAAACCCGGCACTTATGCCCTGAAGAATTTTGGTGACTCCTGTAAAGTGAGCAGTAATTCTGTAAGCAGCAATTATGTAAAATATGTGTGGGCACAGATGACCAAGTCATCCGGCGCACCGGGCAGCAACCGAAAAGCGTATATGAATAATGTGGGTGCGGTTACCCGTTCTATCAATAATATTTGGGTAGATCCAAGGCTGGACACCGTCAATTTCTCTTCCGGCGACAGCTTCCCCCTTTCATGGAAATCGTATGCAGAGGCAAAGAATTTTGAATTCTTCCTTTACAGCAGCGATAATATCAGTCAGCCAATTTTCAAAACAACTGTAAGCAAACTGAAAATACCGATCGCTGACTTCATTAATAAGCTAAAACCCGGCAATAGTTATTTCTGGACCGCTGCTATTAAAGGTGAAGAAAACGAAGAATTGAAAATCTTTAATTATGTGAGCAAAGAGGCCTTTGCCCAGATTGAAAAAGAGATGAAAGACCAGGGAGCTGCATTTGAAGCACCCGCCGAGCAGGCTTACCGTCTCGCCTTTATGCTGGAAGATGCCCATTACCTGGCCGAGGCTTACCAGTATTATACAAAGGCAGCTACATTAGATCCGGCCAATGCCTTATACCGTGCCACTTTGATGTCGTTCAAAAAAGATTACGAAATAAAATAGCCAGGCAAATTGCTTATTAAACAGGTCCTGCCACTGTGCAGGACTTTTTTTTGCGGCAATAAGTAGCAGGCACCTTTCCATTTCATTAGCGGTGTCATTGCAAGGAAAAATAAAGCAGAAGTGGTGAATGCTTTATTTTTACCCTCTATGCGATTCAGTTTCTGGTCAGTTGGAAAAAATCATGAGGCATATGTAAAAGCCGGTGTGGAAGAATTCACTTACCGCATCTCCAAATACTATAAAGTGGACTGGACCATCATCCCCCAGCCAAAAAATGCCGGTATGATGAGCGAAATGGACCTGAAAAAGAAGGAAGGGGAAACCATTTTGCAATGGCTGGAAAAAGATGACTACCTGGTGGCCCTGGATGAAAGGGGAAAACAACTGAGCTCAGAAGGCCTGGCTTCATTTATCCAGGCAAGGGCCAATGAGAGTACCAAACGCATTGTCTTCCTGATTGGTGGTGCTTTTGGTATAGATGATGCCGTTATTAAAAGGGCTAATTTCAAATGGAGTTTATCTCAGTTGGTTTTTCCGCACCAGTTAGTACGGCTTATCCTGTCCGAACAAGTGTACAGGGCCTGTACAATATTAAAGAATGAAAAATATCATCATAAATGACCGGGTATTTGCCGTTCTGTATTTTTGACTTTACATTTAGCCGATGGAATTATCAATTACCCTTATCATCATAATCATCACCGGGCTTATATCTTTCAGTGCTTTCAGCAACCATAAGATCATTGATGACCTGATTTTTTATCCGCCTTCGGTAACTGAAAGAGGGCAATGGTACCGGTTCTTTACCTGCGGACTGATACATGCTGATATTGGTCACCTGCTTTTCAATATGATCTCCTTGTATATGTTCGGAGAGTTTGTTGAAAGAAGTTTCTCTACCCCTATCCTCTTTGGAGAGAAAGGAAAATTTCTGTACCTCGGCATGTATGTACTGGCCCTTTTTGTATGCCTGGTTCCCACTTTTATCAAACATAAAAACGATTACTACTACCGAAGCCTTGGCGCCTCTGGTGCGGTAAGTGCGGTAGTGTTTGCCGGCATCCTGTTCGACCCTACTAATAAGATTGGTTTCTTCTTTATTCCGCCGGTAATACCGGGTTATATTTTCGGTCCTTTGTACCTCATCGCATCCACCTATTTGGAAAAACAGGCAAAAGACAATGTGAACCACTCTGCCCATATATGGGGAGCCCTGTTTGGTATTGGTTTTATTATTGCCGCGGCCGCAATTCTTAAATCGGATTACCAGCCTGCAGAACAATTCTGGTTGAAGATCAAATACAGCTTAAACCTCTAAGGTTACTTTCAATACCTGTTTTGTCTGGTCGGTAATCTTAAACCTGTTGTCTACGCGGAAGCCTACTACCCAAATGATCCGCTTGTTACTTTCCAGTACCCAGGTATTTTCTTTTTCGGTTTTGGATAATTTCTGATCAATAAAAAAACGGGACAACTTTTTCTTTTTGGTCATACCCAGCGGATAGAAGTAATCACCCGTCTTCCATGGACGGAGCAGGAGAGGAAAAGTTATTTCTTTAGCATCAAGACAAGCTACCTGGTTGTCCGACGACAGGTGTCCGTTGCTGGTCATTTCAATATGAAGAATCCCTTTATCAAAACCAACTGATCTGTCTTTTGCCTCAATTACAATATTGGCAGCCGAAGTACTTTGTGCAGGACTAATGATGAACCAATGCCGGTGTTTGATGATGCGGTATTGTAAAACCGGGGATTCAATAAATTTTCCTGATTCACTGCCTGCCAGTTTAATCAACTCATCAACCTGCTTTTCGTTAAAGCCATAATCCCGGATGATTTCATAGATCAATGCCCGGTTATTGTATTTCATCATCTGAAGAATAGGAATATAAACTTCTGCCCCTTTTTCTTTGCATATCTTTTTTTTCAACTCCCCTACTGTTTGCCGGTAAAGATTTTCTATTTCCTTAAACCGTTTAATATTATCAGCCAGGTTTTCCTTTACCTGCGGATATACTTTGCTGATGGCGGGGATGATCTCATTACGAAAGAAGTTCCGGGTGTATTTGGAAGAAAGGTTGGAAGAGTCTTCTACAAATTCAAGCTGATTTTCTTTGGCAAACTGCAGCAATTCTTCTTTTGAAAAATCCAACAGTGGCCTTTTTATATATCCGAATGAAACAGGAATACCGGTTAATCCATGCAACCCGGTGCCACGGAAAAAATTCATCAGCAGGGTCTCAATATTGTCATCTTTATGATGAGCTGTAAGAATGACATTCAGCACCAAACTTCCTACTCCCGAATCAGGACTCACTACTAGTTGCTCAAACCATTCGTATCGCAAAGCCCTTGCGGCTTCCTGTATGGAGATTTTATGTTCAGCCGCATATTGTTCTGTATTAAACCGCTGAACTTTTACTTCCACCTTGTATTTGTTGCCCAACTCTTTTACAAAGTCTTCATCCCGGTTACTTTCATCACCTCTTAGCTGAAAATTGCAATGGGCAATAGTAAATTCATATCCTGCCTGGTGACAGAGTTCACATAATACCACGGAGTCCACTCCTCCACTGACAGCAAGAAGCAGTTTGTCTTTTGATGAGAAAAGATGCTGTTGTTTGATACTATCCTTAAATCGTTGAAGTAAACTCATGCTAAAAAGTTAGTTCTTCGAAAGCCCCCCTCAACTCGCCAAAAGCATGGTTGTCTCCGGCCTTCTTTGCTTCTTCCATTCCCCGTTCGTAAACTTTCACCGCCTCTTCGGTATTATCATTTCTTTCCAGCAGTTTTCCCAGGTGATAATAGCTGCCGATGTATCCCGGTTCCCTGTTTAAGATTTCTTCAAATAAACGGCGGGCCACTTCATCATCACCCAGCTTTATGTACTCCAGCGCAAGTGCATGCTGCACAAAACTATCTGCCGGGTTGGCTATCAAAAACTCTTTCAGCTTAGCTATCCTGTCCACTGTAAAAAATCTTAATTAGTTATGTGATTTTATTAAGCTCCCTTCCCTATCTTTGCTTTAGTTGCATAAACAACTATCCTTCTAACGATCTAAACAAAACACAATGAAGATCCTCGTTTGTATCAGTAAAACGCCGGACACAACGGCAAAAATAGCCTTCACGGATAACAACACGAAATTCGATGTGAATGGTGTGCAATGGATCATCAATCCATATGACGAATGGTATTCACTGGTTCGGGCCATCGAACTGAAAGAAGCTGATGCCTCCACTGTTATACATTTGGTAACAGCGGGTGCTGCCGATGCCGAACCTATTATACGCAAGGCATTGGCCCTGGGCGGTGATGAAGCTATCCGGGTGAATGCTGACAGCCACGACAGCTATTATATTGCTTCGCAAATTGCTGAAGTAGCAAAACAGGGTGGATATGACCTCATCTTCACCGGTAAAGAAACCATTGATTACAATGGCTCCTCCATCGGCGGCATGGTAGCAGAACTGCTTGATCTTCCCTACATATCATTAGCAACCAAGTTCGAGCTGGCTGGCAACAAAGCAACAGTTACAAGAGAAATAGAAGGCGGTGAAGAAGTAAATGAGGTGGAATTGCCTGCAGTAGTAAGTTGCCAGAAAGGAATGGCTGAAGCAAGAATTCCCAATATGCGGGGTATTATGGCTGCCCGTACCAAACCATTGAAAGTAATGGAGCCTGTATCGGTTGATGCACTTACTTCTGTTGCAGGTTTTGGCTTACCTCCTGCCAAAGCAGGCGTTAAACTGGTAGATGCAGAAAATGTGGATGAACTGGTTCGCTTGCTGCACGAAGAAGCAAAAGCCATTTAAGGCATATTCATCTTAAATTTCAAACATCAAACTTTAAACTCATTTTATGTCAGTTTTAATCTTCATAGATACTGCCGAAGGCCATGTGAAAAAATCTTCGTTGGAAGCAATGACCTATGGCGCCAAAGTTGCAGAGCAACTGGGAACCACTGCGGAAGCCGTTGTGCTGGGTGCAGTCAATGATGACCTCGGTGCTCTTGGCAAATACGGTGTCAAAAAGATCCATCATGTAGCTGCAGATGCACTCAATCATTTTGATGCACAGGTTTTCACTAAAGCTATAGCTGAAGTGGCCAACGCTACTGGTGCCAAAGTGATTATTTTCTCCAATAATATCAGTGGTAAAGCCATTGCTCCCCGCCTTTCAGTCCGTTTAAAAGCAGGATTGGTTTCCGGTGCTGTTGCTTTACCTGATACAAGCAATGGTTTTGTAGTAAAGAAAAATGTTTTCTCCGGTAAGGCCTTTGCCAACGTTGCAGTCAATACTGATGTTAAGATCATTGCCCTGAACCCGAATGCTTATCAAACAATTGCCGGTGAAGGAAGTGCAGAAGTAGTTTCAGCCTCTACTACCGCTACTGCAGGCAAGGTCAAAGTAACGGCCGTGAACAAAGCCAGTGGTGAAGTGCCGCTGACAGAAGCAGAAATCGTTGTAAGTGCCGGCCGCGGTATGAAAGGACCCGAGAACTGGGGTATGGTGGAAGAACTGGCCAAAACATTGCATGCTGCCACTGCCTGCAGCCGACCTGTTGCCGATGCACACTGGCGTCCACACAATGAGCATGTGGGACAAACCGGTTTCGCCATTGCACCCAACCTGTATATCGCTATTGGTATCTCAGGAGCTATTCAGCACCTTGCTGGTGTAAACAGGAGTAAAGTGATCGTGGTAATCAATAAAGATCCTGAAGCGCCTTTCTTTAAAGCTGCCGACTATGGCATTGTGGGTGATGCATTTGATGTGGTTCCAAAACTCACCGCTGCTATTAAAAAGCTGAAAGGATAATATAATATCCATCTTAATTTCAATACTTTTAAAGCCGGCTAAAATTGCCGGCTTTAAATTTTCAGAGATGAAGAAATTAGTGAATTTATTCCTGGTACTTCTTATTGCAAATACACTGCCTGCCCAAAAAGATTTTGAAGGTTGTATTACTTATAAGGTAACACAAAAATTAGAAAGTGATAACGGGGACACCCCGGAAGAAATTAATATCTGGTTCGGACATGGCCGCATAAGGGTGAACACCATCAAAGGCGGAACTGAGGAATATCTTCTCCTAGCGATCGATTCAGGAAAGGCTTACAGCCTGAACAAGACCAGTAAAACCTATGAAGTAAATACTTTAAAAACCCGGAAAAAATATGCTGTAGCAGAAAAAGAAGTAATTGCCGGTCATATTGCCACTCCCGTACAAAGCGGTACTAACCTGTGGGGCAGTTCCTTTGGCATGAGTTCTATACTCTGGTTTTCAGACAGCCTGCTCTTCAATGTGCCTGAAAAATTTGAAGGCAACGAGGAACTGCTGATGGTGCATAATAACCATATACTTCTCAAGGCACGGATTGTTATGGATTTAAATTTACGGGGCAACAGTTTCAATGATGAAAGCGAACCTTCCGATAGCAGTGACGAGAATTATTTTGTACTGGAAGCAATCAAAGTAATGCCGCAACCTACTGCACCTGGTTTCTTCACTATTCCAGATGATTATACAAAACTCACATTGCTTGCAATGCCGGATACCGCGGCAATAATGGTTGACACAGCAATGGCAGAAGAAATAGAACCGCCACCGCCCCCCGCCCCTAAAAAAGTTCCTGCCAAAACACCCGTAAAAGGAAAAACTTATAAATCATCCCTGCGAAAGGAAAATTAAAGACGACTATTTTTCATAAAACCACAAACTCTTGCGTTTGTGGTTTTTTATTGCCAATTTGTGAGATCAAAAACCATTGGACTATGAATAAGACCACCACCCTTCTCTTTCTCTTCCTCATACTCTTTTCCTGCATTACCGCAGATGCACAGAAAAAGGGAAAAGATAAAGACAAGGGTAAGAACAAGAAAGAACCCGCCGTTGTGGATTACCAGCAGGCAGATCCTGAACCTGATACCAGCAGAAGATTTACCGGCATCATCAAATACCGCATCACCTCAGACGATCCCTCAGAAAGAGATTCCATGTTTGTAATCTTTGGTGAAAAACAGATAGGCATCGTCATGTTCATTCCCGGTTATCGTGCCGACCAGGTATTTGAACAACATTTTATTGCCCGTTTCAGCGATACCACTTTATTGACTCTTGACCCCAAAAACAAAACGTACAAAACAGAAAAACTGGATGAACGTAATGCCGGTACTGAATTTATGTTGCTCAATTACCGGAAAACAGCACCTGTTATGGGTTTTACCTGCCCGGAATACAAAGGAAGTATGACACTGAAAGACGGCACCAGTTTCGAAGCGGCTTGCCTGGTCAGTAACCAGCACTATTTCAACAGCACCATAGATTATAATTTCCTGAACATACAACCTATGGTACTTGGATACAGAATCGTTTTGGGCTACCGCAATAAATCACCGGACAACGAAAATTCCTATTTTATGGCTTATAAAATTGAGCCGGGAAATATGGAAAGCTATTTCGACCTAAGCCAGTATAAGCCTAAGTAATCCACCTGAGAATATCATGCTTTTTTAATCCTTTAAAATCAGGTCATTTTACGCTAATGGCTTAAATTCGTGGCCGGTATGAAGAAGATAGAATTAGAAATTGTTGCACTCTCCCACAGTATTACACAAACCCATTCTTATGCAGTGGTATTGGGCGAAGTGAACGGGCTGAGAAGGCTGCCAATTGTTATCGGCGGATTTGAGGCACAGGCTATTGCCGTTGCTTTGGAAAAAATGGCCCCCAGCCGTCCCTTAACCCACGACCTGATGAAGAATTTCATGAATGCGTTTGCTATCGAACTGCATGAGATCATTATCTGCGACCTGCAGGAAGGAATTTTCTACTCCAAGCTTGTTTGCTCAACTGATAATGACACCGTGGAAATTGATTCCCGTACGTCAGATGCCATTGCCCTGGCCGTTCGTTTTGGTTGTCCCATTTATACTTATGAAAACATCCTGGAAAGTGCTGGCATCCTGATGGAAGAAACCGGAACCGGGAAAAAGAAAAAATCCAAGCAGGAAGTTGTGGTGGAAGACGAAGGGCCAACCGGTCATGAAGACCTGAAGACCATGACCATTGAGGAATTGAATAACCTGCTGAATGAAGTACTGGACAATGAGGATTATATCCGTGCCATCGCCATAAGAGATGAGATCAACAGCCGGAAAAAGAACAAATAGCTTCTTTCAATATTTATTTCCATTTTACCTGAAAATCCTATTGATCCTTGGTCAGTTTTCCCAATTGCAAAATAAATCTTGGCTTACATATTTTGCGTAAACGCAGCGATGGTTATCATGACCTTGAAACTGTCTTCTATCCCATCGGTCTTACGGATATACTTGAGATCATTGAAAACAGGTATGCCAAAACAGCCGTACACTTAAGTACCAGTGGTGAGCCGGTAGAAGGCAGGCCTGCGAATAACCTTTGTGTGCGGGCCTATCGTTTACTACAAAAAGATTTTCCTTCTTTACCACCTACGCTGATTCATTTGCACAAAGTGATACCGGCGGGTGCGGGCCTGGGTGGCGGCAGTGCCAATGCATCTTTTACACTGCAAATGATCAACGAAATTGCAGGCCTCGGACTAAATCAGCAGCAACTTTTACATTATGCTGCACAACTTGGCAGTGACTGTCCCTTTTTTATTATCAATAAACCTTGCTATGCAACAGGCCGGGGAGAGATTTTAGAAGAATTTGAACTGGACCTTTCTACATACAGCATAGTTCTTGTCAACCCGGGTATTCATGTAAATACTGGTGTAGCTTTTACAGGTATCGTTCCGGCAATGCCAGCCTATTCAATCAAAGAAATACTGCAGCAGCCGGTCAGTCAATGGAAATACAAACTGCAGAATGATTTTGAAAAGACTGTTTTTAAAACCTACCGGGAAATAGTTGACATTAAAGACAGCCTGTACCAGCAGGGGGCACTCTATGCATCTATGAGCGGCAGTGGCAGTAGCGTATATGGAATTTTTGAGAAAGATAAAGTGCCTGTGACCTCATTCCCAGCTGATTATTTTGTGAAAATTTTACCCGGAAAATAATGTTTTCACTCACTCAGCTATGATAAATCCTGTACCGTTACTTTTGCAACAAATTTGAAGCGGTATGGAGATCTACAAAGAGTTTGCATTTGATGCGGCCCATTTTCTTCCTAATGTTCCCGAAGGGCATAAATGCAAGAATATTCACGGACATACTTATCACCTGAGGGTGTATGTAAAAGGTACCCCCGGGGAACATACCGGCTGGATCATTGATTTTAAAGAGTTGAAAGACGTAGTGAAACCTATTGTAGATGAGCTGGATCATACGCTGATCAATAATATCAGTGGCCTTGAAAACCCCACTGCAGAAAATATCACTATCTGGTGCTGGAACCGTATCAAACCCCTGGTACCCAACCTGAGCCGTATTGAATTGAAAGAAACACCTACTAGTGGGGTAATGTATTCCGGGGAATAACTAATGTGATTGTAGAAACGCCACAGAAACACTGAAACCCTGGTTACATTAAAATCACAATTTCAATGCCCGCCTGTCCGGTTGACAGGTTTCAGTGGCCAGGATTGTAACACATCAGTAAAAAGTTCGGCTGTATTTTGTACCTTGCAGGCACATTCATGCTAATTTCAATTACTATATCATTCCTCTCGGAAAATCTTGACCTCCTCAACCATCGAGGTTAACGCCTTCTTTTCCTTCCTGAACCGGAAGGATGTATCGCTGTATCCCTTCATTGCTGTCCTGAACCCAAAATTTTTAAACTATGCAAACACTAATCAATATGTCTGAAAAGACTCAATACTATCTTGACCTGGAAGAAAACAGCGGCGCCCATAACTATCACCCTATTCCTGTGGTGCTTACCCGCGGCAAAGGCCCTCATGTATGGGATGTGGATGGCAAACGCTATTACGATTTCCTGAGCGGCTATTCCGCCGTAAACCAGGGACATTGTCACCCAAAAATTGTTGAGGCGCTGACAGACCAGGCACAAAAACTTACATTGACCAGCCGTGCCTTTCACAGCGACCTGCTGGGAGAATTTGCCAAATACATCACAGATTATTTCGGCTACGAAAAAGTGCTGCCCATGAATGCCGGTGCCGAAGGTGTGGAAACGGCGATTAAACTATGCCGCAAATGGGCCTATGAAATAAAAGGTGTTGAAGAGAATAAAGCGGTGATCATAGTTTGTGAAAACAATTTTCATGGACGTACTACTTCAATCATTTCTTTTAGCAGCGATCCTTCAGCCAAAAAGAATTTTGGTCCTTACACTCCGGGATTCAAAGCTATTCCCTACAATAATATTCCGGCTTTGGCCGAGGCGTTAAAAGATAAAAATATAGCAGGCTTCCTCGTTGAACCAATACAAGGCGAAGCCGGCGTAGTAGTGCCTGATGAAGGCTATCTTGCTAAAGCAAAAACACTTTGTGAAGAAGCAAACGTATTATTCATTGCTGATGAAATTCAAACCGGTCTTTGCCGTACCGGCAAAATGCTGGCCTGCGATCATGAAAATGTAAGACCAGATATTCTGATACTTGGCAAAGCGTTAAGCGGTGGTATGATGCCGGTAAGTGTGGTGTTGTGTGATAATGAAATAATGATGACCATCAAACCTGGTGAACATGGTTCCACCTACGGTGGTAATCCTTTAGCCTGTCGTGTAGCCATGACGGCCCTGCAGGTTTTGAAAGAGGAAAGTATGGCCGATAATGCAACGCAGATGGGTGAGCTACTACGCAGGGAACTGAAAGCTTTGCACTCACCTCATATTGCCATAGTGAGAGGTAAAGGTCTGCTGAATGCCATTGTGATCAAACATCCGGATAAAGAGGCTGCATGGAAACTTTGCCTGGAATTAAAAGAGAATGGGTTATTGGCTAAACCAACACATGGAGATAAGATAAGGTTCTCCCCTCCTTTAGTGATCAATGAAGAACAGATCATGGAATGTGTGGAAATTATCAGGAAGAGTTTGAAGGTGCTGGATTGACTGTTAGCTTACTTATTTGCCACAAAACCACTAAGAGAACCAAGAAATCTTAATTGAGCTTCGTATACTCTTCTGGAAAAGCAAATGCCGGATGGGAGAACCCACCCGGCATTATTTTTTGTTTCCGTCCCTATGAAAACAAGGTCAAGGATGAATGACTACTATATAAATTAACGTCCGTTGATTACAATTTTCTGTACCTGCTGAGTGGCTGTCTCCCTGTCAAAAGAACGAAGGGTGTACATACCAGGTACAAGGTTATTCAACTGAAGGCTGTTGTTGCTGTAAGCATTCCACTGCTTTATTGTACGGCCGGCCATATCCACCAGTATAATGTCACGAACAGAAGCTTCAGCAAACACCACATTTACTGTACCATTGCTGCTGGGGTTAGGGAAAACCATTGTCCTGGCATCCTGCTCCATACCGCGGATAGTCCTTACTTCGCTGTATTTGAATTCCCCATTGATATCAACCTGTTTAATGCGATACTGGGATACAGCTTTGCTGTTATTGATATCATTATACTCATAGCTCAGGCGGTTGCTGCTGTTACCACCCTCTGCCTTTGAACGTACAAAAGCTACCGGCTCCCACTCTTCATTGTTGCTGTTAAACTTTTCGACATTAAAACCGCTATTGCTGATCTCTGTTGCAGTTTCCCATTTTACAGATACAGTTGCATTATTTCTGGCAAGGGTAAATGCAGAAAATATTACAGGCAGCGGTGCACCACCGACGGAACGAATGGTAGGTGCACAGGCGCTACCGCCGCAGTTGCTTGCAGTGTAAGGGGTAATTGTAACATCCATATTGGCCATATTCGTTACTGTAAACTCAGGTGTAGTATAGGTACGCTGTACACCCCGATAATTGGAAGCATTCACACAAACATTAACTACACTGGTACCATTCACAGTCACCAATACACTGATGCGTTTATTGCCATTTGAAGGATTGATATAATCAAAACTAATCCGCTTGCGGGTTTGGTTGCCTTGATTGGTGATAATACGGAAGGTAGAATTGATGATCTGGGGGCAAGAACTTTGAGCAGTTGTCTTAACTGAGAATGAAAAATTGCTTGCTACAAAAAAAAGAATGACGGGTAAAAATTTCTTCATGGTACGGTTGTTTTCTTTAGTTACGGATTACTTAGGGTTTTTACGGTACTTATAGGGTGTTTTCCCGTAAATGCTCCGCAAAAATAGCATGAGTTACTATTTGAAACAACATCTTTTACGAGAATTTTTATTAGTAATTCTACGTAAATGAAGAAAATACTAAACTCCTGATAAGAAGTTACACCTACATTTTTCTATTCTTATCAAATACAGAAAGAATTGATTCATCTTCTGGATAAAGAAACGCAATGGGAAAATCCCTTCAATCAATTTCAACTTTTACGATATCCTGTTTTCATCTTTTCCGATTTTAAATAAAAAATCCGCCCCCTTACGGAGGCGGATTCCATTATTTGGTTTTTCTGATAATACGTTCTAACAACTTTTGCCTGGCTGAGTGATGCTGTCATGTTGTGCTTGTCGAAACATGGCAAAAATGACTCACGACTCCAATCTCTACTGCTTCACCAGTTTACCCGTCAACATTTCACCCGTCTCACTGATCACCCTCACCAGGTATGTGCCACTTTGCAGTGAGGTAATATTAAACGATACCGTATTGCTTCCTTCTGATACATTCACTATTTGCTGTACCATATTACGGCCGGCCATATCTGATACCAGCACCGTGAGTTTGGCTGCAGATGGTGCGTCAACGATCATACTGGCCGTCACAGATGCCGGGTTAGGGAATAGGCTTCTTATGGCGATGGCTGTCGGTCTCGCACCATTTATCAGCACAATATTGCTGAGCTTGCTGCGGCCATCTAAATCTTCCTGGCGCAAGCGGTAGTATTGTTTCACTCCAGCCGGTGTATTATCCGTAAAGCGATAGCTGAGCTGGTCATTGCTGTTGCCACCGGTGGCAAGGCTGTTTACAAAACCGATGGAAGTATAATTGATCCCATCTGCTGAACGCTGCACATCAAAACCACGGTTATTGATTTCTGTGCCGGTAGTCCAGCTGAGCTGGTTGCGGCTGCCGTCTTTGTAACCGGAGAA
>DEHX01000123.1:44140-65454 GCA_002352145.1 Chitinophagaceae bacterium UBA2789 | reverse complement strand
GCAAGACCCGGCTCCTGGATGCTGCTTTCCCAAACATAAAACCGGGCAGACTTTCCATCGGGTGTTGGAATGGAAATTACAGGGGCTTGTCTTCTGTTAGACAAATTCTTCTCTTCCGGTAAATTCCATAAAAATGACTTCATTGACTGAACATCCAAAGATGATGTTCTGAATTTTTGCGGTATTATTACTCTTTGTCCGGTAGTAGTCAAAAGCCTGTTTTCACCGGCATCGGTGAAAAAATAATTCTGTGCTTCCAGTGACAAAGTGAGAACGAAAAGCGCAAAAACCGTAAAGCTGAGCTTGTAGATTTTTCTCATAAATTATATGATTTTGATAAAATATCCCGGACCCAATATATTGTCAGGGCCTGAAAATAGCATATAAAGCTAAGGATTATTGTAACTGCTGCCAACCGTTTTTTACCCAAAACAAAACCCCGTAACACCGGGGTTTAACTGTTCAAAAAATTACATAAGGATTATCTGAAAAAAAATCATCGTTATCCTTTCTAAAAAGCCGCATAATTCTGTTACCTGTTCTCCGGCAAAACTCTTTTATCCTTTTTAGCATATAGATACTCATTGTCAACTTATATTGAAATGATATAATTAATTGACTATTCAAAAAAAGGCCCCTGTTGGTGACAGGGGCCTTTCAGCTTTTTTGACAAAGGTATTTTTAGTAGCCCATGCCACCCATATCAGGAGCACCATGCGTATGTGGCTCTTCTTTCTTAGGTTTGTCAGCTACCACACATTCAGTGGTAAGTAACATACCTGCAATTGAAGCAGCATTTTCCAATGCTACACGGCTCACTTTAGTCGGGTCAATAACACCTGCTTTGAAAAGGTGCTCATATTCTTCAGTTCTTGCATTGAAACCAAAGTCAGCCTTGCCTTCTTTGATTTTCTGCACCACTATGGAACCGTCAATACCTGCATTAGCAGTCAGGATACGAACAGGCTCTTCCAATGCACGGCGAACAATGGCCATACCAGTTTGCTCATCGGCTATTTGACCACGAACTTTTGCTTCAAGACTTTCAATAGCACGGATGTAGGCCACACCACCACCCGGAACGATACCTTCTTCCACAGCAGCTCTAGTGGCATGCAGAGCATCATCTACACGATCTTTCTTTTCTTTCATTTCCACTTCGGTAGCCGCACCCACATAAAGTACTGCCACACCACCGCTCAGTTTTGCCAGGCGTTCCTGTAATTTTTCCTTATCGTAATCGGAAGTAGTGGTTTCGATCTGGGCCTTAATCTGGTTTACACGGGCAGTAATATCTTCTTTCTTGCCCTTGCCACCCACGATAGTGGTGTTGTCTTTATCAATTGTTACTGAAGTAGCCTGTCCAAGATAGCTAAGGTCGGCATTCTCCAATTTGTAACCCTGCTCTTCGCTGATCACAATACCCTTTGTAAGAATAGCGATATCCTGCAGCATTTCTTTTCTGCGATCGCCAAAGCCCGGAGCTTTAACAGCAGCCACTTTCAATGTGCCGCGGAGCTTGTTCACCACCAGTGTAGCCAGTGCTTCACCTTCCAGATCTTCGGCAATAATAAGCAAAGGACGACCGCCTTGTGCCACTTTCTCCAGGATATGGAGAATGTCTTTCATATTGCTGATCTTTTTGTCATATATCAGGATGTAAGGATTTTGCAGCTCAGCTTCCATTTTTTCGCTGTTGGTAACGAAATAAGGAGAGATATAACCACGGTCAAACTGCATACCTTCTACCACATCTACAGTAGTGTCAGTACCTTTTGCTTCTTCTACGGTGATCACACCTTCTTTACCAACTTTGGTGAAGGCTTCAGCAATCAGTTTACCTATTGTTTCATCATTATTGGCAGAGATAGTTGCTACCTGCTGGATTTTTTTGCTGTCGCTTCCTACGGTCTGGCTCTGAGATTTCAGGCTTTCCACAACAAGACTAACGGCTTTGTCAATACCTCTTTTCAAGTCCATAGGATTAGCACCGGCAGCCACCATTTTCAATCCTTCACTGATGATAGACTGGGCCAATACAGTAGCAGTTGTGGTACCATCACCCGCAATATCAGCAGTTTTGGAAGCTACTTCTTTTACCATCTGGGCACCCATATTCTCTATTGGATCTTCCAGCTCAATTTCCTTAGCAACGGTTACACCATCTTTAGTAACGCCGGGTGCACCGAATTTTTTCTCAATAACCACATTACGGCCTTTAGGACCAAGGGTTACTTTCACAGCGTTGGCCAGGGTGTCAACGCCTTTCTTCATTTTATTTCTTGCTTCAATGTCGAAGAAGATTTGTTTTGCCATAATATTTAATTTGATAGTTAATTAATAAGATAATTCGCAATTAATGTTGAAATGATAAATGCCATTTTCAATCCGGCAGATTCTTTTTTTTCACATTATACAATTGCAAGAATGTCTGACTCTCTCATGATGAGATAGTCTTCGCCATCGATCTGGATTTCTGTTCCTGCATACTTGCCATACAGTACAGTGTCGCCTGTTTTAACGGTAACTGGTTCATCCTTTTTGCCGGGTCCTGCGGCGATTACGGTGCCACGCTGAGGTTTTTCTTTAGCTGTATCGGGGATAATAATACCACCGGCAGTTTTCTCTTCCGCTGCTGCAGCTTTTACAATTACCCTGTCATGAAGGGGGGTAACATTGACTTTCTTAGCCATAATTGTATTGATTTTGAGTTTTTTGAATTGAAACTACCTGCCCGCTTTATTTCTTTGGAGGCAGGGCGGCGAAGGTACAGGAAATACTATGCCGGGGCTTTATAACCGGAAATTTTTTCAGGTTATGGCAGTGGCAAATCAAGTTTTATTGCCTTTAGTGACAAATTTTCATTGTGCAATAATTAGTAAGGTTTACTTACCCGGCGCAAAGTCAGAAAAAGTGACTCCCGGAAATAATCAAAATGATTAATTCCCACCTGTGGATAATAATGGTGGACCCACAAAACATGGAAACGTATTTTTAAGTATAAATACTTACTACTCATGGGTAAAACTAAAATGCTTAAACTTTTCATCTTTTCCCTTTTTATTGCCTCTGAGGGAATTGCCCAATTATCTTCAGAGTTTACGGTACTAAATGCTAGTTTCCGAAAAACTGAATCGTTGAGTGAGCTACTTTCAAAAACACCATTTGAGGCAAGGATAGTCAGGGATGAAAACGGATTATTGAACGTAGTTAAAAAGACTGCCGTTATACACCCATATATATCTGACCATAATGGAATGGTTGATCCGGTTTTACAACCGCCTTTGAACAGTGAAAACAGGATTGAAGCCGCCACTGCAACAGTTCTTCAAAATTTTGACGGGATAGGTTTTACAGCTGTTAATCCTGCTGATCCGGTAAGTGCAACCGGACCCAACCATGTAATCCAGATGATAAATGCAGCATCCGGAGCGGTTGTTAAAATTTTTGATAAGGCGGGGGGTACAGTTGTGAATAGCTTTCTGCTTAGTAATATAACCAATTACCAGGGAGCAGGCGATCCGATTGTTTTGTATGATCAAATCGCCGGCAGATGGCTCCTGAATGAATTTGGTTATTCCGGAGGTGTCACTACTTATATTAATACTCTCATATTTGCCATTTCAGCTACCGATGACCCAACCGGGTCCTGGTATGTTTATGCATTTGCCGACAATTCTTTTTTTGTAGACTACCAAAAAATTGCCATTTGGCACAATGCTTATTTTGGAACATCCAATGATTTTAATACAACAGGTACTTCCTATTTCGGCTCTTCTATATATGCTTTTGAACGTAGCAAGATGCTAAATGGCGACCCAACTGCTGTGGCAATCAGATCAAGGCTGACACATTCAACCGGCCGTTACTTTAGTATGGCACCTGTAACCCAAGAGGGGCCTTTGCCATCATCTCTTAGCGGGCAATTTGCATTTTACCAAAATGACACCTGGACTGTCGATCCTGCAGATGTGGACAGCCTTTACACTTTTGAATTTGCTCCAAATTTCACTACACCGGCAAGTTCTGTCATTAGCACCCCTACTCAAATGGCCATAGCAGCATTTGATGATGATCTGTGTGCTGCAACCAGGGAAAGGTGTATTCCACAACAAGGCTCGGCAATTCAGCTTGAGGCATTAACAGGTAGAATTATGAACAAAGTAAACTTCAGAAAATTTCCATCCTATGAGTCTATGGTGCTATCTGCAACTGTAGATGCTAATGGTAGTGGCTTAGCTGGTATACGCTGGTGGGAACTTCGACGAACCAGTGGTACCTGGAGTGTTTTCCAGGAAGGAACTTATGCCCCTGATGCCAATCACCGCTTTATGGGCTCCATCACACAAGATGCAAAAGGTAATATAGGTCTTATTTACAATGTGAGTGGAAATGCTGAACATCCATCTATAAGATTTACTGCCCGTAATCCTTGTGATCCTTTAGGAACAATGACCGGAACTGAACTAACTATTATGGATGGAACAGCAGCCAATGCCAGCAACCGATATGGTGATTATAATTCTGTCAGTATTGATCCTTCCGACAATCTTACTTTTTGGTTGACTGGCATGTATAACACTGCTACAAGCTGGAGTACCCGTATGGCTTCTTTTACATTGGACGATTGTACCCCTTCACCTAAAGTACGTTTTCAAACTTCTGCTGTCACTGTCAGGGAACAAGACGCTAATGTGAGTGCAGGATGTCTTAACTATAAAGATTATACCGTAAATGTAATAATCGATGCTGCCCCAAGTGCAGATGCCATTCTTACTTTAAGTACCAGTGGTACTGCAACCGGCAATCAGGATTTTATCATAACACCTTCATCCGTTACGCTTAATGCAGCCAACCTCAGCAGGCCTGTTACAGTAAGAATATTCGACGATGGTTCCATTGAAGGAGATGAGAGTATTAATATTAGTTTTTCCATCAATAATAGTGGAGGCAATGCTGTTGCAGCTGACTATAACCAAACCTGTCAGATAAAAATCGTTGATAACGATAATTTGCCAGAAGTATCCAAAACGACATACGCTGCTGTGGGCTTTGGCAATGTTGGCGCTATTACTTCAGGTCCATTCAGTGGCAGTGGAAGTACTGATAAAAAAATTCAGAATCTTTACCTGGCATCTGAACTTACCAGCATGGGTATTGCACCCGGGTTCATTACACATTTTGCCTGGAGGTCTGGCTCTGCTACCGTTGCCACATTCAACAATTTGAATGTCCGTATTGGTTTCACTGGTGTTTCTACGCTTTCAGGTGGATTTGTCAGCACTACATTTAGTAACATTTTACCGACTACTAATTTCACTACTCCGGGCACAACAGGCTGGATGACAGGCTGGACATTACCAGCTCCAGTCTACTGGAATGGTACAGATAATATCGTTATTGAAACTTGTTGGGACAATACTACCACCTCTTCAGATGTTGCAGTTATTGGCACAACGGTAAGTGGCTACATTCCATCAGCTTTAGTAACACAGAATGCTGCCGGTTCTGTATGTGCTTCAGCCGCAGCAGGTACAAGTACAACAAGGCCTAATATCCGGCTCACCATGTCAGTACCTATTAATACCGTAGCAAATACACTTATTTCAAAAGTAGCCAGTCTTGGCCCCAATGATGATGTGCCATTTTATGATGCCAGCGGGAGGATTATGGCAAGAGTTAAAAATCTGACCAATTTTGATTATGGTTGTACAACGGTAGAAATTGACCGTGCTGGAACTGGCACTTCTCCATTCTGGAATAATAACCTGTCAAACTACCTGACTTCAAAATCGTTCAGAATTGTACCAACAAACGCAAACCCCGTCGGGCAATATGATATAACGTTGTATTATACTGCAGCTGAAAAGGCCGGATATGAAACTGCCACTGGTTTATCGTGGAATGTTGTTCAAATGATCAAGTCTGGAGGAGCTATTAGCAGCATAACCCCAGCAACGCCAACTGCATCTTCCGTAATAGCCAATAGCGCAGTGACACACGGCAGTTTTGGCAATGATTATACTGTAACAGCAACTTTCAACTCAGGATTTTCCGGTTTTGCAATCGGGCAGGCTGGCTATATTTTACCTGTATCTTTCCTTTCATTTACAGGAGAAAAAAACAAGGATGTTGTTGATTTAAAATGGATCACAGGTTTCGAGCATAATAATGCAGTATTTGAAATTGAAACATCTAAAGATGGCAGTAATTTCTACCGGATTGGCAGTAAACCCAGTTATGGAAATGCAAGTACTGACCAGCATTATTCCTTTACAGACCGTATGCCTGTAACCGGAATGAACTATTACAGGATTAAGCAAATTGATATTGACAGCCGTAACAGCTACAGTAATACAATTGCTGTACAATTTGAGGGAAAAAACCATGTATTGACAGTTTATCCTAATCCGGCGAAAGACCGCATAACGATAAGTACACCTCAACCAGTTCATAATGTAACAATACGAATTGTTAGTGCTGACGGAAGAATTGCCATTGCTGAAACGATTTCAAGCATTCAACGCAATTATGAACTAGATATTCAATCTCTTGCAAAAGGAATTTACTTTATAGAATTTTTTACTTTAACCGGAAAAAATATCACCCGGTTTGTAAAAGAGTAAATAGATTCTTATATATAAAATGGGGGTAGCTTAACAACTACCCCATTTTAGTTGCAAAACAAAATCGCCTATCTTCGCCCTTCAATTAGTTCTTAACGCATGATCAGCAGAAGAAATATCCGGGTAAAAGTGATGCAAACCGTTTACACAGTAACCACCCAGGAGAATGAGGTTAAACCCGGCGAAGCGCAAAAGATATTACAGGATCATTTTGACCAGACCCGTTCTTTACTGGTCTATCTCACCTGGTTTTTAACAGAAGTAACCCGTTATGCAGAAACTGATGCCCATCAAAAGGCTTCCAAACACCTGCCTACCGCCGAAGATTTGAATGTAAATACCAAAATAGCAGGCAATGAAGTGCTCTGGAAAATACTGGACGATCCGGCGTTAAAGGAACAGTTCAATAAAGAAAAGCCTGAAACTTACACGGATAAAGAGCTGATAAGGAAGATATATCTCAGCCTGGTGGAAACACCAGAATATAAAGCCTACATCGCCAAAGGTTCAAGGGAAAAACAGGAAGAAAAAAAGATTATTGAATTCATCCTGAACGACCTTCTGTTGGCCAATGAAATATTTGTATCGCACATTGAAGAAAATTTTTCAAACTGGGATGATGACGGAGAAATGGTAGTGCAGTTACTGGTTGCTTACTTACAGAAACCCGGCAGTTACGATTTCAAACAAATGTTAAGTCCCGATAAAGCTCAATTTGCCAAAGAGTTGCTGCAAACTGTTTTGGATAAAAGCGAATACCTGCAGGAACTGATAATCCCAAAACTGAAAAACTGGGACCCGGAACGAATTGCCCTGCTGGATATGATCATGATGAAAATGGGTGTAGCAGAATTTCTGTACTTCGAAACGATTCCTCCTAAAGTAACTATTAACGAATATATTGACCTGGCCAAAGATTACAGTACCCAGCAAAGTGGCCAGTTTGTAAATGGCATACTGGACAATATTCATAAAGAACTGGTACAGCAAAACAAAATGCATAAAGTAGATTATAAAAAAAATTAATGGCTTGTTCACCCGCCTCTTTACCGTTACTTTTGCAACTCCTAAATTTCTAAGCAGATGAAACGAATATTAGTAACAACAGTTCTTGCTGGCCTGCTTATTTCCTGTAAGTCGGTTGATAAGAAAGGAAATGCTTCATCCGAACAGGATACCCGCATTCAGGACAGTATACGCTATGCCGAAAAACAAAAGGCAATGAACGATACGGCTAATTATACTTCACTCACCTGGCTCGATTCAACCTATTTAGATATGGGTAAAGTAAAAGAAGGACAGGTCGTAGAGGTATCTTACCGCTTTAAGAACAGCGGCACCAAGCCGCTGGTGATTTTAGATGTAACTGCCAGTTGCGGATGTACCGTACCTGAAAAACCGGAACAGCCTTTTGCACCGGGGGAAGAAGGAGTTATTAAAGCAAAGTTTGACAGCAAAGGACGCCCCGGTGAAAACAGGAAACATATCAGTGTGGATGCCAATACCAATCCTACCCGTTCACACTCACTCGATTTTCGGGTGGAAGTCACTAACTAACACAACAATTTAAACAACTAAACAAATCAGATAATGAAATCGAAACTGAATTATATCGCCATCAGTGCTGTAATTTTTATTCTTTCTTCTTGTACACCTCCGGGTGGAGAGCAGGGTAAAGGTGGCTCTTCCGGCGGAGGCACTATTCAATTGGTCTTCCTGGGATTAATGATTCTTGTATTCTGGCTGTTCTTCATCAGACCGCAGGCTAAAAGAGCCAAAAACCAGAAGAGCTTTATTGAAAACCTTGGTAAAGGTGATAAAGTGGTTACCATTGCAGGTATCCATGGTGTTATCAATAAAGTAAATGAAGATGGCACTTTGAATATTGAAGTAAGCCCGGGCAGCTATCTGAAAATTGAAAAAAGTGCTATAAGCATGGACTGGACAGCTGCGCTTAACAAACCCGCAACTGAAAAGAAATAAAAGTTCTTAAAAACATATCGAGATCCCAAATTCCTGAAAATTGGAATTTGGGATTTGTTTTTTGTAATTTCCCTCTATGTTAAAAATCGGCCTGACTGGTGGTATCGGAAGCGGTAAGTCTACGGTTGCAAAAATATTTGAAGTACTGGGTATACCCGTTTATTATGCAGATACAGAAGCGAAAAGACTGATGAACATTAATGAAAAAATTAAAGAGTCAATAAGGCAACATTTTGGCGAAGCAACATATAAAAACGAAGATTTGGATAGAAAATATCTCGCCGATATAGTTTTTAACAACCCGGAAAAACTCGAATTACTTAATGCCCTCATTCATCCTGTAACCATAAAAGATGCTGAAGAATGGATGCAAAGACAGGCAGCGCCATATTCTATCAAAGAAGCAGCTCTGCTTTTTGAAAGCGGAGCAGCCGAAAATCTTGATTTCGTAATTGGTGTTTATGCACCTCAGGCTTTGCGTATCAAAAGAGTGATGAAAAGGGATAACCTTGCGCAGGATGAAATAGTAAAAAGAATTAACCGCCAGGTAAATGAAGAAATGAAAATGAAGCTGTGTGATTTTGTAATTACCAACAATGAACAGGAACTGCTGATCCCGCAAGTTTTGAAACTGCACCAGCATTTTATCAGCTTAGCCAATTCTTCATTATAAAACAAAATACTATGCGCTTCATCTTTCTCTTGTCCTTCCTGCTTTTATTTACTGCTTGTAAAGAATCAGGCAAACCAGGATCCAGTTCACCCAGTATTGTCGGCAAATGGAAACCAGTGGAGATGGAAGTACCCAACATGAGTCAAGATGAAATACAGAATGTTATGGACAATTTCCTGATGGAGTTTACTGCTGACGGCAAGTATCGCGGAGAGATTCACACAGAAAAACAAGCCGGCACATACACATTTGAATCTAAAACAGGGAAGCTTACTATAGTCAATAATAACGGTACTGACCACAAGGAAGAAGTCTTCACTGTAAAATGGGAAAAAGATTTGCTGCTGTTGGTGAATAAAGAAGGAACTGTAAAACTGAAGCACCAATAGTTATCTAAGCTGGTTAAGCGCTTCTTTGATCCTCCTCCACCCTTCTTCGATATTCTTCATACTGTTGGCAAAAGAAAAACGTACACATTTAGGCTCTCCGAATGCATCCCCCATTACTGAACTTACATGAGCTTTATTCAGCAGGTACATACTAAAGTCACCAGCATTATTGATGGTGGTTTCACCATCTGATTTTCCATAGTAGCTGCTGACATCAGGAAATACATAGAAAGCACCTTCAGGTTCCGGGCAAATCAAACCGGGAATATCCTTTACAATTTCCAGCACTCTTGCTCTTCGTTTACGAAATTCTTCCACCATTTCCATTGTGGGACGCAGATCGGAAGTCAGGGCTGTTACCGCAGCTTTTTGGGTGATTGAATTGGTTCCACTTGTAAATTGTCCCTGTACTTTTTCACAGGCTTTGGCTATATCAGGGTGTGCGGCAATATAACCCAGCCTCCAGCCGGTCATGGCAAAACCTTTGCTTAGTCCGTTAACGATCACAACCCTTTCTTTGAGTTCAGCAAATTCAGCGAGACTGTGATGTTTGCCAACAAAATTGATGTACTCATAAATCTCATCTGAAAGGATGACAATACCCGGATGCTTAATGAAGACTTTGGCCAGCTCCGCCAATTCGTCTTTACTATAAACTGCACCGCTTGGATTACAAGGCGAAGAGAAAAGAAACAACTTTGTCTTGGCTGTAATGGCCTGTTTCAGCTGTTCCGCTGAAATTTTAAATTTTTGCTGTGGAGTTGTCTTAATTGCTACCACTTTACCCCGGGCAATCTTTACCAGTTCACTATAAGTAACCCAAAATGGTGTGGGTATAATCACTTCATCATCCTCATCCACCAATGCCAGCATGGCATTAGCAAGGCTTTGTTTGGCTCCGGTTGATACCACAATATTTTCCGGCTTGTAGTCAAGGTCATTATCTCTTTTCAGCTTTGTACAAACAGCTTCACGAAGATCGAGGAAACCGGGAACCGGTGTATAATGACTCCAGTTTTCGTTAATGGCATTGATAGCCGCTTGTTTGATATGTTCAGGGGTATCGAAGTCTGGTTCGCCCAGGCTAAGATCAATAACATCTATCCCTCTTGCTCTTAACTCCCTGCCCAGCTTGGCCATTTTCAGGGTTTCGGGCTCATTAAATCTTTGCAAAAAAGAAGATAACTGCATGTTGGTCATTTATGAGATTTCTTGAGTTTGGATAATAGCCAGCAGTCGCAAATGTATGGATTTGAAGATACGGTAAAATAATTTTTATTCACGATAAGTGAATTGAAATGCACGCAGATCAGGATTTTTTTTTCGCTTACGATTCAACTCATATTCATAGATAACTCTTCCCAGGTTCTTCAAGAAAGGAAGACCAACTTTGTCATAATCATAGTTGTCATCATTGAATATTCCGTCACTATTGCAATAAATAACTGCCGACAGCAAAAACTCAATATTGTTTCCAAAATCAGCGAAGTAAGCAGCATCAACCAGGAAGCCATACGCATTGCCCACTTTATTAAAAATTCTGATGTCCGGGTTTGCTTTATCTTTTTCTGACCCGTAATACAAAAACTTTACATAGTGACTCCAATACGAATTACTGTCATACTTTGGATAAACAGATTCAGCGGGTAGCATGGACATATACCGGCGTAAAAAAATATAATCCTCTGCCGTCAGATTGAATCTTTTTTCTTTTGGCATCGCCTCGGGAAATAATATGCTCTTCACCATTTGGTGCAGGTCTTGCAGGGGCATGGCGTTCTTGTAAGAAAAATCAAAAGGTTCGTTGACCAGTTCATTACCCCTCTTAAATCCCTTGCCCATTTTGATTGTTCCTGTTTTATACGGGTAGCTGCTTCTCTCTGCTGGTTTGTTGTAGAGAACTTTGCCATTACTGTCCATAAAAGTCACCGCATTGGTCAGGCGGTTTTCTTCTTCAGATAAAGAGATACTAAGCCTATGAATAATTTTTGTATGAACATAGCCCATCTTCTGTAAACTGGTGTTGATGTATTCCTGGCCAAGAAACTCATACAACCGGTTATAGGCATCGTTATCACTGACCAGCAGTATTTTTTTGATATAATGTGCAACGGTAGGTCTGCCATCTTGTGCCGAGGGGTCATTGGCAACTGCAGTAAGCCTTTCACCGGCTGAGGCCGTGTACATCGTTGAATTTTTGTCCAGGCCGGCAATATTTAACTCATTAAGCCTTTGTAGTGTTAAAATGGCTACCGGCAATTTGACAGTCGAAGCTGGATAAAAATACTTGTCTGCATTGACCCCAAAATAATGATCGGTAAATCCGGGTTTGTTCTTTTTTGTTCTGTCAATACGGGTGTAAATGACTTGCAGTCCTAATTCCTCCTTCTTCTCAAGGATCTCTGAAAAATATTGAGAATTTTCTGCTAAAAGCCTGTGCATGAAAGTGTCAGAGGCGATAATATTAGCGTCCAATGGATTTTTTTTATAGTCAGACTGCACTTTTTCTCTACGATTTTGAGCATTTGCCGGAAATACCTGAAAAGTAAAAAGAGTAACCAAAACAGGTAAAAGCCATATCCTTTTATGCGGCGGTTTCATCACCCCTCAAATATACCAATTGTGCCCAGTTAAGGTTTTAAAAATCAAGGGGCAAGAACCTGTTTTTAGTTGCCGGGAATTAATCCGAAACAGCTATCTTTGCCGTCCTTAAAAAATAGTGTAAAGCCTTTGTCCTGCTGAGTTACAACCGGAACAAAGCTTAAAAATGTAAATCAATCAACGTATGCAACTGAAAGGTTTGGTTCGTTTTTTTACCGTACTGCTTATCATCTACTCATTGTACCAGCTTTCTTTTACCTGGTTTGTAAAAAGCCATGAAAAAAAGTATGAAGCAAAGGCAAAAGCTTATGTAAAAGCAAATTATCCTTCCGCCATGGAGAAGTTTCCTGGCAATAAGGATTCCCAGGCTGTATACCAGGAATTCCTGGAAAAAGTTTACCAGGAAAGACTGCGCAGATTGCTCGACAGCACCAAAGATGTAACAGTAACATACGGCATCAATGGATCTGTTAGTTATCAAAAGGCAAAAGAAGAGGAGTTGAATCTTGGTCTTGACCTGCAAGGGGGTATGAACGTAACGCTGGAAGTGGAAAGATCTGGCTTACTCCGCTCATTGGCCAATAATTCAAAAGACCCGAATTTCAATACAGCCCTTGTTAATGCTGATAAACGCAAAGCCAACAGCGGCGCTGATTTTATTACGCTTTTCCTGGAAGAATACAGGAAACTGGAAAAGGACAGACCATTGGCGTCGTTATTTGCAGGTGCCAGTAACGGTAAGATTGATGTAAAGTCTTCTGATGCTGCAGTAGAAAGTTACATTCAAAGTGAAGCAAAAGATGCATTCGACAGAACTTTCCGTGTTTTAAATACCCGTATTGACCAATTTGGTGTAGCACAACCCAACATCAGCCCCAACAGGGATAAGGGAATTATCAATGTAGAGTTACCCGGTATTAAGGATAAAGAAAGGGTAAGAAAGTATTTGCAAAGCACAGCCAACCTGCAGTTCTGGGAAGTTTATACATTGCAAGACCCTAACTACAGCGCTGGCTGGCAAAAAGCCATTAATGCGTTCAATGCAAAATATGGTGGTGTAAAAGATACTACCGCACCGGCGCCTAAAGACACAACTGGTACCAAAACCGATACCACTGGTAAAGGACCAAAAGATACCACCCTTGCTGGTCTTGCAGATGATAAGGACACCGCCAATAATAAAACAGGTGACTTAACCACTACCAGTTCCAATACAATTGATAAGTATATAAGCTTTTTCTCACCTGGTCAGAACGAGCAAGGCCAGGTTGTTTATCCTGCATCTATCGGTAATGTACAGATAAAAGATACTGCCCAGGTCAGAATATACCTGAATGAACTGAAAGCAAACTTTCCATTTGATGTACAGTGGGCATACGGTACTCCTGAAAAAGACAATAAAGGAAGAACGGCTAAAGAAGTGGCGCTGTATGCTTTAAAAACTTATGGCAGAACACAGGCCAAACTGGAAGGTGATGCAATTGCCGATGCCCGCCAGGATTTTGACCAGTATGGTAAAGTTGAGGTAAGAATGGACATGAAGAATTTTGGAGCAACTATCTGGAAGAAGATGACAGAAGAAAACGTTGGCAAACCCATTGCCATTGTTCTCGACAATATTGTTTATTCCGCTCCAAATGTTATTAACGCTATTCCTAACGGAACTTCTACCATTTCCGGTGGTTTTGACCAGCAGGAAGCACAGGATCTTGCCAATATTTTAAAAGCCGGTAAACTGCCTGCTCCTGCCAAGATCGTTCAGGAACAGCAGGTAGGCCCTACATTGGGTGCTGAAGCAATTCGAGGCGGGTCTATGGCATTTATCATTTCATTCGTTGTCATTTTCCTGCTGATGTTGGTTTATTACAATACCAGCGGATGGATAGCTAATATTGCCCTGGTTTTAAACCTGCTTTTCACTGTAGGTATTCTCGCAGGCCTTGGTGCTACACTTACTGCGCCTGGTATTGCCGGTCTGGTATTAACCATCGGTATGGCAGTAGATACCAACGTGGTGATCTACGAACGAATCAAGGAGGAATTAACAAGAGGTAAAGGATACATACCTGCGATCAATGACGGGTATAAGCGGTCTTTGCCACCTGTTCTTGATGGTCACGTCACCACCCTCCTTACAGCGATTATCCTGTTTTACTTTGGTCTTGGCCCGGTAAAAGGATTTGCCACAACACAGATAATTGGTTTATTACTTTCATTATTCTGTGGTATCCTGGTCAGCCGCTGGATTTCAGACATCTTTACCAATAAGAAAAAACATCTTGAATATTTTACAGGAGTTTCCCGCAAAATTTTCAAGCATGCCAAGTATAAGTTCATTGAATACAGAAAGGTAGCCTATATCATTTCTTTTGTAGTCTTATCACTGGGTATTGCGTCCTTCTTTAATGGATTTAGTTATGGGGTTGAGTTCAATGGCGGAAGAAGCTATACCATCCAGTTTGATAAGAAAGTAGAAGTGGAAAAAGTGAGGGATGACCTGAATAAATCTTTTGACGGCGAGAACACCATTATTAAAACAATCGGTGATAACTCTAAACTGGATATCACCACTTCTTACCTGATAAAAGATTCAAGGCCCATTTCTGACTCTTTGGTGGTGGTAAAACTATATGAAGGCCTGAAAAATCACCTTCCTGCCAACCTTAGCTTTGAACAGTTTAATACAGATAAATACATAGGCCAGAGCAAGAAAGTACTTCCAACTATTTCCGACGACCTTAAAGCCGGGGCCCTGAAGGCTACGCTTTTCGCCCTTGTGGTTATCTTCCTTTATATCTTCATTCGCTTCCGTGACTGGAGGTATTCACTGGGTACCATCGTAGCCTTGCTGCATGACGTATTGGTAACGTTGATTGTATTCTCATTCGCCAGAAGCATCGTCCCTTTCCCGCTGGAAATAGACCAGCATTTCATAGCCGCTCTGTTAACGGTGATTGGTTTCTCGATGAATGATACAGTGATCGTTTTTGACCGTATCAGGGAAGACAGTCGACTGATGCCTAATGCACCAAGAGGTGAGATCATTAACCGGGCGATTAATGAAACGCTTAGCCGTACTATAATGACCTCCTTAACGGTTTTCCTGACACTGTTGATCCTGTTCCTTGTAGGCGGTGAAGTAACCCGTGGATTTGCATTCGCAATGCTGGTGGGTGTAATTACCGGTATCTATTCATCTGTATTTGTAGCCGCACCTATCTTAGTAGATCTTGGCGGAAAAAGATCACTCGGAAAGAAAACAATCGAAAAGACTGTAAAAACTGAAGAAGCCGCTAAACCCTGATAACTGATTAACTATTCAATACAAACCTGCAGTATATTACTGCAGGTTTTTTTTACGCAAAAAAATATTTCGATACTAAAATGCAGGCATTTCCTTGTTTTGCCTTTTTTTTATTGTCAGGATATTAATATCCAACGGAGGAACCTGGGGTTTTGGATACGCCTTTCTTTGGGTTTTTCCCGTCATCTGGCTGGCAGGTATTGGCATCGACTATATAATCAAAGCACTTTTTCCTGACAAACTCCTGGCTAACATAGCGGGTGCTGTAGTCCTCGCAATATTTCTTTTCATCGTTTTCTCGCAATAAAAAAGCCCGGCACTGCCGGGCAAAACTGGAACCAGTCTGGAAAAACTATTTGAGTTTCAAAACAGGCTTTAAGTGATAGGTACCGTTACCTATTTCGTGGATAGATAAAGCAGCATCAAAATCAATCAATAGAGAATCAAGTGATGTTTGCAGTGTTTTATTCACCTTGATCTTTAACCCGGATTCAGCACCGCTGGGAATTGTCAGCGGATAAACATTTCCGGCTACTTTGATCGTATTGTCAGTTCCCAATACAAGGCGAATCTCTTTTACCGTATTTGCCGGAATAGTACCTACCGCTAGCAACGTATCCACTCCGTTCTGCAAACCAAGAAGATTATAAACGCCGGCATTTGTAGTTAATGTAGCCCAGCCCTGAACAGAATCCTCACTGAATTTTACCCTTACCTGCTGAATATCAACATTCACCTCCTCAGCATTAACCGGATTATCTGTCAATCTAACTTTCAAAGTTGTATTGCCTGCACTATCTTCTTTCGAGCAGGCAATCAATAGAATAGCGGCAATGGAGGTCAGTAACATCACTGGCACAAATAATTTTTTCATAATACATTGTTTGAAAATAAAAGCCAAAAAACCGTGCCAACGAGTCAAAATGTGCAAAAATCAAAACTCTACTTACCCTTGATAATAAATACTGCAGGTACTGGCCTTTGACCGGAACTATCAGAGACCCTGATCGTTTCTTTACCATTGACCAACATGCAACTGCTGCCGCCGCCATCCAGGTTAAGGGCTTCCCAACAACCAAGCTCTTTTAATGCCTGTGCCAACTGTGTAAGGGTGGCACCTTCGGCTTTACCCGTATTGCGGCCTTCAACAACTAAGATGATAAGTTTATTATCCCGGGTGTAACCCATTGCTGTCCGGGGATGCCTATCATTGATGGCTTTACCGGCAAATTTTATTTCTTCATTATTGGAGATTTTAATTTCACCATTTTGCAGCAATACAGGTCCGCCTCCAACAGCAGTTTGCATTTTCCAACGAATATGCATTTTCATACCACGACGGGTTACACCGGCAATCGGGGAAAGTTGTTCCAAAAAATCATTTAAAGAAAATCTGCCTGTTGAATCTTTAACAGGCTGAACCGATTTTTGCGCTGCATAAGCAAATTTCTTTGACGAATCAGTATACAACCATGCTACATCCGCAAATCGCTTCTTAGATATGCCGATGGCACTGCCCAGCGGGTGCCTATACGTAAACGTATCTTTTCCCCTTCCATTAATCGTATGTATATTATAGCTGACTAGTTTTTTGTTTTTTATTACCAGGTTCAAATTCTGATTAGTGGCAAAGGAGAAAAAAGTAGTATTGACCACCAACAAAGGCCGGTTATTCTTCTCGTAAAATTTTGATGGAGTTAACCTTCTTTGATAAGTAGTATCAACAGTAAAATCCAGTTGTTTATGTTTCAGGTCTGCTTCCAGGTAGTAAGCAATATTGGGTTTACCATCCAACGGGTCAGTTGTTTTATAAACATGTACTGAGGATGGTAATGGCTGAAACAGTGAATCCACATTCACCCACTTCAACTGGCCAAAACAAAAAGGAGCAANNCTATACCCGATCTCCCGGTATTCCGCAAACTCATCAGGATGCACAAAACGATCAACCGGTAAATGCTTCTTTGTAGGCTGCAGGTATTGACCAATCGTAACGACATCACAACCATTATCCCGCAGATCTCTCAAGGTTTCAATCACTTCCTCCTTTCTTTCACCGAGACCAAGCATAATGCCACTTTTGGTACGCATACCACCTTCTTTCAGTGTACGAATCACCTCCATACTTCTCCAGTACTTGGCCTGTATACGAACCTGTCGGGTCAGCCTTTCTACTGTTTCAATATTATGGCTTACCACTTCAGGAGCCGCATCAATGATCCGTTGAATATTTTCTTTTTCGCCTTTAAAATCGGGAATCAGTGTTTCCAGCGTTGTATCGGGGTTTAATGATTTTACTGCTTTGATCGTATTAAACCAGATAATAGAACCACCGTCTTTTAACTCATCCCTGTCAACAGAAGTGATAACCGCATGCTTTACTTTCATCAGGTGAATAGCCTCCGCCACTCTTTGCGGCTCATCCCAGTCAACCTCCGCCGGCCGGCCCGTCGCCACAGCACAAAAACCACAACTACGGGTACAGGTATTGCCTAGGATCATAAACGTGGCTGTGCCGGCACCCCAGCATTCGCCCATATTAGGACAATTGCCGCTTTCACAAATGGTGTGCAGTTTGTGATTATCCACCAGCCCACGAACATGTTTATAATTTTCTCCTATAGGCAATTTAACCCTTAACCAGTCGGGTTTTTTTACTCTCAGGTTATCGGTCGCTGCAGGTACAACAGGAAGCTCAGTCATTGGGCAAAAATACGGCCATTACTTACGTCGGCCAAACAACAGGGATATGTAGCCCTGAAAGAAAAGTTGTTTGTCTTTTGGCTGATTGGCCATGATCTGTATTTTATCGGCATAAAACTCGGCGCTTAGTCCTATTTCAATACCGGATACTACTTCGTTGAATCTTCCGTAATCAAAACGCAGGGCTGTTTTAACAAAAGCACCCGGTTTCATCTTCATTTCACTCCAGCCCTTTCCAAAGCCGCCGCTGCCGAGAATCGTCGGCCCGAGGAATAAGGCGCTATCCTGTGTAGAATATTTAATGACTTTGTTTTCTCCGGTTAACGGATCTTCTACCTCCACATAATAGGGCCGTAAAAGGCCTAATGCGAGGCCGCCATTGTAAATAGCAGTAACGGCTACCCCATTTTTATTTCCTTTTTGACCGAGTATCAATTGCTGGCCAAAACCCAAAGTTGCCTGGTAAAAATTGTTCACCTTTCCATAAATGAATGGATTACCAAAGAACACAACACCACTGGTCAGTTTCTCTTCTTTTTGGTGTTTTATCTCAGTAATATCAAGCCGGTAAATGTTTGTCTTGCGGTTCGTTTTCATCCTGCCCAGTTCATAAAAGGCACCATACCCATTTGTTCTGAACTGGAAACCAAAAATGCTTTGCTTACGATAGATCAGTACCCCTTCTTCGGCCTGCTTAATTAATGAGGCCACCTTTTGCCTGCGGGCTTCTTTACGGTCGCCTTTTCCGGATTTATTACTTGTAGTATCCTGTGCAAAGGAGGTAATCACCATCAATCCGGATAAAATAAACAGGCTGAGTTTCTTCACGGGGATTCTTTTTAATGTACTAAACGTAAATTTAGGGCAAAATATTGATAATGACTTCTTCCGTAGTGTATACCGGCGACCTTCGCACCACCTGTACCCATTTGCGCAGCCACTCTTCTTTTGAAACAGATGCTCCCCTTGATAACAATGGAAAAGGAGAACGGTTCTCCCCCACTGACCTGATGGCTACCAGCCTGGCTACCTGTATGATTACCGTTATGGGCATTAAGGCCAGAACAATGGGTTTTGACCTGAATGATGTGAAGATTGATGTGCTAAAGATCATGAAAGCTGAACCCCGCCGTGTGGGTGGCATTGAACTGACCTTTCATATACCCGATGCATTAAAGAACATAGACGAAAAAACGAAAGCCATCCTGAGAAATACCGGTGAAACCTGCCCCGTCATGAAAAGCATTCACCCGGATATTGAGGTAAAGGTGGATTGGGGAGTGTGGGGTAGTGAATTTTGAGTGGCAAGTCGGGAGTGTTTAGTGCGACTAAAAAATTTACACTTTTACTATTCTTTATTTTGCTTTAACAAAGCATTTCCCACCCCGCACTCCAAACATCTTTTCTTATTGCAATATTCATTTTTCATTTCTATCAACACCTGGCTGTCAAAGGCATTCTTATTTTCAATACCTAACCCGGTAAACCCTTTGGTAATACTGTTGGCCTCCGGCGCTGTGCCTTCCAGCCATAACAGGGCCTTGTCTTTATACTGCTGTTCGTTATGATAACTACCATAAGCAAATAGTACAGGTGCAACAGTATTAATGATGATATTATTAATCATCGCTTCGCCCAGTTTTTTCTTTTTAAAAGATGATGATTCATCAAAGCGATAATGATAATGCCAGTAATCGTTGGCCGTCACGTCAAACCAGTTTTTGATCTCCTTTACAGCGCCTGCCTCTTTTATTTTGGAAAACAAATGAGCCGACTGGTGTACCAGCATAGCAAGTTGTGCCAATCGTACAGTTGGAAAATTTACCGGCCTCATCCTGAGAAAATGTAAAGGGATGATTATTGGTTTGAGCTTATACTTGACCTTTTGGTAACGGTACTCCTTTTGCAACATCACCGCATACTCATCTTTCAATTTCCCTTCGAGCAAACCAGCCTGCCCCAGTAACAGGGCTTCTAACTGGTGTATCTGCTGCTTTTGCTTGGCCAGGATAGTAATGGGAATAGAACGGGACATGGCTTCAAAGGCATCGCTATTTACTTTCATCCCGAAATTGCGGGCCAGCAGCCACCAGAATGTTTCCTCCCAATGATAATTGTTCTGCTGCAACAACACTTCCACCATGCCGGTTTTCCGTTGTAAGCGTTCAGCAAGCAACCGGTCTTTCCAGCTCTTCCAGGTAATCTCTTTCACCGTTTGAATACTGTTTTCGCAAGGGATGAAAGAACCTTTGTTCATCAGCTCCTCGTAACGCATCAAAAGTATCTTTGAAACTCTGCCTTTCAGTTCAATAACCGGGATATCGCTTTTTGTTGCATCATCTTCCCACACCACATGCAGGATAACATTGTTATAATTTTTATCATGCTGGTGGTTGTGCTTTTGCCAGTCAGAAGTTTTCAAGTGTAATTCAACAGTGCCGGCCCATATTGTTTGAGCAATTTTAATTTTTGCATCACTGAAATCCGGCCCCTGGTTGGTGTTATATTGTCCGGGAAAGATGATATGTACCGCCTCACCGTTCTTTGTCAGCAAATCTGTCTTGTTGAAATATTGAAATTGCCAGATGTATTGCAATAGCCGTTCGGTCATGCCAGGTTAAGGTTTAATATTTAAAGTTATAATTCCCTCTTTAAACAACCTGAGACATTCAACCTAAAACATTAAACTTCTTCAGTTCCCTCACCACCCTGCTCACCGGTAATCCCATGACATTGTAGAAATCACCGCTGATGGATTGTATGCCCACCACTCCAATCCATTCCTGAATGGCATAGGCCCCGGCTTTATCATAAGGTTTGTATTTGTCAACATAAAATTCAATCTGTTTTTCTGTCAGATCATGAAACTGTACATCTGTTTTATCAGCAAAAGAAATTTCTTTATCACCCATCCTGATTACCACCCCGGTTATCACCTGGTGTTTTTCACCTGAAAGAGCCATTAATATCGTGATTGCTTCTTCCCGGTGAACCGGCTTACCAATAATATGTTCATTCAGCACAACAATAGTATC
>DEHX01000123.1:0-44131 GCA_002352145.1 Chitinophagaceae bacterium UBA2789 | reverse complement strand
ATAATACTCATAAGTAAAAATAGAAAAACACCATGGAAACTATACCGGTCAGCATGACCAGTTTGGCCAGTGTGCTGAGTTGATGATACTGATGGCTTGTTGAACTGCCCTTCAACCTGAATAACAAAAGACACAAGGGAAAAATGATAGCTACAATACTATAAGCCACCGGCAGCCACCATTGAAACTGTAACATGTAAACCTGGATAATGATCAGCATGGCGATCAATACCACCAGCCATACTGCTATATACACTTTGGTTGCATTAATTCCCCAAACAATCGGCATTGTGCGACAGCCATACTTTTCGTCACCCGGCATATCCTCCATGTCTTTTATCGCCTCACGGATCAGGGAAATGATAAAAGCAAAACCCGCATAAAGCATGGCCAGTCGGAAGAACTTATAATGATTCGCAACACCAGCGCCGATGGCATCGGACAAATTCACCTTTGAAAAGAAAATAATCAGAATGGTCCATGCTGTTAACAGAGAGATTACCACATTCCCAACCAACAGGCTTTTTTTAAAATTGGTGGAATAAACCCAGAGTAAGACTATACATCCAGCATTAGCCAGGATAAGGTACCATTTTTGCAAAAAAGGCAAGGCAAGAATGGTGAACAAAAGACCTGTTGTGCTCAGCATAAAATGCCAGGCAATAGCCCATCTGCGGTGTATCACTTTATCAACCACCATCCGGTCCGGCTTATTCACCTCATCGATATTTATGTCAAAATAATCATTGATGATGTAACCGGCGGCCGCAATCAGCAGGGAAGCCAGCAACAGAAAAGCAAAATGAAGACCATCATTCGCCGGAATATTCTCTTTATACAAAGGATAGTAAATGCAGGATTGGAACAGGAACTGCGTCAGTGCAATAAAGATGAGATTGGGCAGTCGCACCAGTTTGAGGAAAGCGGCTATCAATCTCATGGAAATAGTTTAAGATGGAAAGATACTACAGAACTTTTAAGCTTAGGAGAAACGCTGTATCTATTACCGGGAAGCCACATCCTCCCAGTAATGCCAGTGGTCATTCAACTTCAGTACTTTTTCGATCACATCCCGCACACAGGCAAAACCTCCATTCAGCGGCGAAATATATTGTGCTATATCTTTTACTTCATTTACTGCATCAGCCGGGCAACAGGCAAGGCCTGAAACTTTCATAGCAGAAATATCAGGAAGGTCATCTCCCATGTACAGCACTTCCTCTTTCTTCAACTGATTTTCCAGAATAAATTTTTCAAGAAAGGATCCCTTATTCAAAACAGACATGGTTACATCCTTCACCCCCAGTTTGTCAAGCCGGTCATGTACTTGTGGTGAATGACCGCCTGAGATTACTTTTACCCTGTATCCATTCTTCAATGCCATTTGCAGTGCAAACCCATCTTTTATATGCATGCGTCGGGCCTGCAAACCATTGTCAAGTACCAGCACCGTCCCGTCGGTCAGTACCCCGTCTACATCAAAAACGAATGTGGTTATTGGTTTAAAGAGTGCAAGTACATTCATGTTTGTAAAGTTAACAAGTTCAAAAGTTGAATGGAAACATATTAACCTTTTAACCTGTCAATTACTTCTGGTTATCCCTCCATTCATACACCCATGAACTTTGTATCATTTCAAGGTGGCCTTCATTACTTTCTTCTCTTTTACCTGTAAAGCCGGGGATCTGCAGCACCCATTCCAGCAGGTCGGTAAAGCGAACCCTGTATATTTTTCCTTCGTTAAATTCATCACCAAAACGTTCATACAGCTTCAGGGCAATATCTTCATAATCGTTCCAGTGTATGGGAGGTTCAAATTGATTCATAAATCTGAGTATGATGTCTGAAGTCTGAGCGATAATACCGGAGGTCATAATCAGACTTCTTACTTCTGACCTCCTGCTTTTTCTATTCTCCTAAAAATTGTGTCTGGTCAGGTATGGTCACTTCAATCTCTCCGCTACCTTCCAGCAGCAGGGACTGGCAACCTAATCTTGAATTCAGTTTTGGACTTACCGCCCGGTCAATAAAATCCTCTTCCCGGTCAGTTATTTCATCAATAAATTCCATTCCTTTCTCTATATACAGGTGACAGGTAGTACAGGCACAAACACCTCCGCAATTGTGATGCAGTTCGATATTATTCTTCAATGCAATCTCCAGCAATGTTTGACCTTCCTCCACATTGGTAAGCGTAACAGGTTCCAGTCCTTTCTGTTCAAAATTCAGTTTGATCGTATACATCTCTTCTCTTTATAAAAGTGGTGCAAAAGTAATGGTAAAACAAAAAAGGCACTTACTTGTTCGGGAAAACAATCAGCCTGCCTGCTGAATACTATCGGTAAACTGCTGATACAGTTGCTGTAATTGAGGATGGCCCTTCAGCAATTCAAGGTGCTTTTGTATGGTTTGTGCATCATGCCGGAAAGCAGGACCTGTTTGCACATCTTTTGGGGAAATTTCTCGGATACGAAGCGCTGTTTCCTCGATCAATGGTAGTAATTGTCTGAAATCAAGTCCTTCTTTTTTACAATACGCTTCAGCTAAGGCATACAGGTGATTGGTAAAATTGCTCACAAACACAGCTGCTACATGCAGTTTAAGCCTGTCCTGATCTCCTGCATTGCCCACTTTTTCAGCTGCAATGGAACGGGCCAGTAATTCAAGGGTCCTTTTTGCTTTTTCATCACTGCCATCAAAATAAACAGGTACATCGGGCAGGCTGTTCATTTCCTTACGCAGACTTTGCAAGGGGTAAAAAACACCAATGTGTTCTGTCACGCCACTCAATACTTCCATTGAAACTGACGCTGCAGTATGTGCCACCACTTTTCCGGGCAGTAATAATTCTTTGGCCACTGCCGTAATGGAATCATCATTAACGGCCACAATATATACATCAGCATGCTTGTTGATCAAACTAATATAGTTGGTTGATTCTGTATCCCACTCATAAGCAAGGGCTGATGCAGCCGAAGCATTGCGACTAAATATTTGCAATATCTGGTGACCTGCAGCTTTGAATTTTCTGCCCAAAACTGCTGCTACATTTCCTGAACCTATGATTACTATATCCATTATACACCTGTTAATTTGTCGAATATTGTTTTATCAAAATAACCCGGGCTATTTTTGTCGCATGAAGTTCTCTCAACACCTTGCGTTGGGTTATATAAGGGCAAAATTCAAACTTCTGGCGGCCATCTCCAAAAAGAAAGCGGCAGAGAAGGCATTTGAGCTTTTCTGCACACCACAGCGCCGAAACCTGAAACAACCACCCAAAATATTTGAGCAGGCAGAAAAGGTACAACAGAAAGTAGAAGGAATAACCGTTAAAGGATGGCATTGGCACCCCGAAACTGCTGCTATTCCTCAAAGGAAAGCCTTAATCATTCATGGCTTTGAATCGTCGGCAATCAATTTTGACCGCTACGTACGTCCGCTGCTGAGAAAAGGCTATGAAGTATTGGCTGTGGATGCACCTGCACATGGCCGAAGTGGAGGCTCAAAGATCAATGCACCGCTGTATAAAAAAACGATCCAGGCTATTAATAAACAGTTCGGCCCTATACAATCCTTTATGGCGCATTCATTTGGCGGATTGGCTGTTTGTCTTGCCTTGGAAGAAATCAGCCATACCCCTGACTATCGCATGGTGCTCATTGCCCCTGCCACAGAAACCACCACAGCTATCGAAACATTTTTTAGCTTCCTGAAACTTGATCCGGCCATCCGGCCTGAATTTGACAAAGTGATTATAAAAAAAGGAGGCGTTTCACCTGCCTGGTATTCTATACGCAGAGCGATGAAGCATATTAAGGCAAAAGTCCTCTGGATTCATGATGAAGATGATGACACTACCCCGTTAAGTGATGCATTGAAAGTAAAAGATGAAAACCATACCAATATTCAGTTCGTAATTACAAAAGGATTGGGCCACCGCCGTATTTACCGCGACAACAAAGTGACCAAACAGATTGTTGAATTTTTATGAGATTACTTTTATACCTGTTAGTTTTCGTTACTTCGTCCTGTCACAAACCGATTTCAGAAAGTATGCCTGCACCGACAGCACCAAAGAAATATCACTACCTGGCCCTGGGTGACTCTTATACCATTGGCGAAATGGTAGCGCCACCTGATAATTTCCCCAGCCAGTTATCGGCACTCATGAGTAATGATACCGTCGATTTTCAACCGGCAAGAATCATTGCCAAAACCGGGTGGACAACTGATGAACTGGAGGCGGGTATCATTGCTGCTGACCAGCAACAACCACTGAGAAGTTCCTATGACTTTGTTACCTTATTAATAGGTGTAAATAACCAATACAGGGGAAGAACGGTTGACAATTATAAACCTGAGTTTGAAGAACTGCTAAACAAAGCAATTCGGTATGCAGGAAATAAAGCAGATCATGTAGCCGTACTCTCTATACCCGACTGGGGAGTAACCCCCTTTGCCAACGGAAGGGACAGGGCACAAATTGCCGCCGAAATTGATGCTTATAATGCAGCCAATAAACAAATCACACAATTATATAATGTGCATTATATTGATATAACACCATGGACCAGAGAAGCTGCTAACGACCTGAGCCTGCTTGCCGCTGATGGATTACATCCTTCTGCAAAAGAATACAAGCGTTGGGCAGAAGCACTGAAACAATTTTTCAAAACGAAATTATAGCTGATAATCATAGGGGAAATGCCAAAAATGCAATACCCCCGAAACTGCTGAAACAGGCAACAAAAATTGTTTTCCCGAAAAATTTATTATCCTTGTCCTAACTTGCGGCCGCTGAAAAGCGGTTTTGTATTAATATATAGTATCTCTTATGGCGAAGAATTTACTGATAGTTGAGAGCCCTGCGAAAGCGAAAACGATTGAAAAAATCCTGGGAAAAGATTTCCAGGTAAAGAGTTGCTTTGGCCATATCCGTGACCTGGAAAAAGCAGGAATGGGTATTGATTTGGAAAAGAATTTTGAGCCCCGCTATATTGTTCCTGAGGAAAAAGAAAAAGTGGTGAATGAGTTGAAATCGCTGGCAAAAAAATCTGACGAAGTGTGGCTGGCAACGGATGAGGACCGGGAAGGTGAAGCTATCAGCTGGCATTTGTGCGAGGTATTAGGCCTTGATCCGAAAACAACCAAAAGGATCGTATTTCATGAGATTACAAAGCCTGCTATACAGGAAGCTGTACAAAATCCCCGGAAGCTGGATATGAACCTGGTGATGGCGCAGCAGGCAAGAAGAATACTGGACCGCATCGTTGGTTTTGAATTGAGCCCTGTGCTCTGGCGAAAAATGAGTATGCGGAACAACCTGAGTGCAGGCCGTGTACAGAGTGTGGCGGTTCGTTTGATAGCAGAAAGAGAAAGGGAGATCAATGCTTTTGTTCCGGTCAGTACTTTTAAAATTGAAGCGGCATTTACGGCCAAAGATGTGACCGATAAGAATGTAACCTTCACCGCAGAAGGTAAAAAACAAAATACCGCAGAGGAAGCAGAATCGTTTTTAAAAGGCTGTATCGGCGCCAGCTATAAAGTAACGGATATACAGGTAAAACCGGGAAAACGTTCCCCTGCTCCGCCTTTTACTACCTCCACATTACAACAAGAAGCATCCCGAAAACTGGGATACGGTGTATCCAGAACCATGCAGATTGCACAACGGCTGTATGAGAACGGGTATATCACTTATATGCGTACAGACAGTGTGAACCTGAGCAACACTGCACTGGGAGATATTACCAATACAGTAAAAAGTATGTACGGCGAAGATTATCACCAATTCCGCAAGTATAAGAATAAAAATGAAAGTGCCCAGGAAGCTCACGAAGCGATAAGGCCAACCTATATGAGCAATTCAACAGTGCCGGAAGTTGAATGGCAAAAATTATATGAACTGATCTGGAAAAGAACCATGGCCTGCCAGATGGCTGATGCAGAACTGGAAAAAACAACTGCTAAAATTGAAATTTCAACCAATAAAGAAGAACTCACAGCCAGTGGCGAAGTATTGAAGTTTGACGGCTTCCTGAAAGTTTACCGGGAAGATAAAGATGAAGAAGAACTGGAGGAAGAAGCCAATGAAGGTATGCTGCCACCGCTTACGGTTGGACAGCAGTTGCCATTAAAAGAAATGAAAGCTACAGAAAGGTTTAGCCGCCCCCTTCCTCGGTATACAGAAGCTTCGCTGGTAAAAAAACTGGAAGAGCTGGGTATCGGTCGTCCTTCTACATATGCACCTACCATATCCACCATTCTGAAAAGAGGATATGTGGAAAAAAGGGATAAGGAAGGTGTGCGCCGTGATTTTAGAGTGTTCAAACTACAAAAAGACTCAGTAAGCAAACTGATGGAGCAGGAAAATACCGGTGCTGAAAAAGCAAAGCTGTTTCCTTCAGACCTGGGTTTGGTTGTAACAGACTTCCTGAAGCAATACTTTGATGACATCATGGATTATAGCTTCACAGCCCGTATCGAAGAAGAGTTTGATGAAGTGGCGGAGGGCAAGATGAAGTGGAATAAAATGATAAATGACTTCTACGATCCCTTTAAAAAAGATGTAGAAAAAACGATAGAAACTGCTGAACGGATTAAAGGAGAAAGGATCCTTGGTACAGATCCGGAAAGTGGTAAGCCTGTAGTTGCCCGTATGGGACGCTATGGCGCCATGATACAGATCGGGGAAGCCAATGATGAGGAAAAGCCACGGTTTGCTAAAATACCAACCGGCCAGAGTATTGAGACCATCAGCTTTGAAGAGGCCATGAACCTTTTTGGGGCACAAGGTACCATGGGACAGTATGAAGGGAAAGATATTTCAGTGAATGTCGGTCGTTTTGGGCCTTATGTAAAATGGGGCGATGAATTTATTTCCATTCCAAGAGGCACCGATCTTTCATCCGTAGATTTAGAAAAAGCCATACATTATATTAAGGCCAAACAAAAAGCGGATACGCCTGTTGGTAATTACGACGGCAAACCTGTTATCAAGGGCACCGGCCGGTTTGGTCCCTACATCAAATGGGATGGTATGTTCATCAATGTTCCCAAACGTTACAACTTTGCCAACCTGTCGCAGGAGGAAATGAATGAACTGATTGAAGCCAAGATCAAAAAAGAAGAAAACCGTTTCATTCATCGCTGGGCAGATGAAAAAATAGCTGTGGAAAATGCCCGCTGGGGTCCGATCATTAAGTTTGGCAAAAAGATCATCCGTCTACCCAAAAAAGCGGATGACACAAAGTATACAGCCGAAGAAGCAGCCGCATTTACATTGGATGATGTGAAGAAGTTTATTGAAAAAGAAGTACCGGGTGCATTTGCAAAAAAAGGAACAACTAAAAAAAATACTGCCAAAAAAGCTCCGGCTAAAAAAGCAGCAGTGAAGAAAAAGGCGGCAAAGAAGAAGAAGTAATCTGTTCCTCTAAAAACCAAAAACTGATGAAACGTTCCTACTGGGAAAAAATGGCCCCTGCTTACGCAGAAGAGATATTCGATGTGCTACATAATGATAAGAAAGCATTGATCCGTTCCGTCATCAAAAGGTATGCTTCAAAAAACAAAACAGTTATTGATATTGGTTGTGCCATTGGCAAATGGCTGCCCGTATTGGCTCCCGCATTTAAAAAAGTAGTAGCGTTAGATATTTCTGCAAAGAACCTTGAAATCGCAGCGCAACTATACCCTCAGTACAATAATGTTCAATACCTGCGGGCTGATATGAGTGGTAAAAAGACAAAAGTTCCTGAATGTGATTTTGGTATTTGCATCAATGCCATCCTCACTCCATCACAAAAAGAAAGAGATATTTTCTTTGCTTCGTTGGGGAATTGTGTAAAGAAAGGCGGTCGTATTGTCATAACAATCCCTTCGCTGGAATCGCACCTGCTTACCAGTGTTATTCAGCGTCAATATAAAATTGAACAACGGTATTTCCCGGAAGAAAAAAATGGTAAAGAAGCCATCAGAAAATGGAATAATATCCGGAGAGGCAATGCAGATATTGATGAGGTACCGCATAAACACTACTTGAAAGAAGAACTGCAATTGCTACTGCAAAAAAATGGGTTTAAAGCAGAGCAGTTTGAAAAAATAGAATACGACTGGACCACAGAATTTCACAACCCTCCCGGTTGGTTGAAAGATCCCAAACCCTGGGACTGGATGGTGGTAGCTAAAAAGTTGTGAGTTGATAGCTGTCAGAACCTCTACTGACAAATCTCCGGCTTCTATTAGAATGAAAAGATTAAAATCGATTTGTTTAGCACTAATCATCACCAACTATTCCCCACTTGTGGAAAAGTTTAACTATTTCATGTGCTGCCTATTATTGAACTTGTGCATGAATCGTTACCATTGGAAACAAATAAAGAAATATCAGCCCTTTTCACCCTTATCGATGATCCTGATGAAGAAGTGTTTGGATTAGTCTCCAGCAAAATCATTGATTACGGAAAGAATATCATCCCTAATCTTGAACACCTTTGGGAAACCACCCCCAATGAAGAAGTGCAGAACAGGATTGAAATGCTGATACACCGGCTGCATTACAGGGATCTTACTGAAGATTTCAGGCAATGGAATGTTTCCGGCCATCATGACCTGATGCTCGGCGCAATGCTGACCAGCAAGTTTCAATATCCCGATATCTCAACAACACCTGTTTTGCAGGAAATAGAAAAAATCCGCCGCAATATCTGGCTTGAATTGAATAATTATCTTACTCCGCTGGAGCAGATCAATATTGTTACCAGTATTTTATATAGTTACTATGGGTTAAAGGGAGGAGAAACGAATTACAAAGAGCCTAACGAATTCCTGTTGCACAAAACACTGGAATCAAAACGAGGCAACCAGATCAGCAATGGTATCTTGTACCTTGTTCTTTGCGAACTGCTTGATATTCCGGTAAGAGCCATTCAAATCCCTAAACAATTCATCATCGCATATTTTAAGCCGGGTTATTCTGACGAGAGTCTTCCTAACCCTGTACATAAGATCGAGTTCTTTATTGATCCATCTTCCGGGCATGTATTTACCCAGCAGGATGTGGATGCTTATTTCAAACGCATTTCTGTACCGCCGGTTGGTACGTATTTCAAGCCGCAGAAAAACAAACAGGTTATCCAGTTATTGCTGGAAGAATTTGGTAAATGCTTTACCAATGAAAAAGAAAGCTATAAACAAGCCGAATTAATTGAATTAGCGAAATTACTCGATACCTGACAAGTTACTTTATAATTCCAGTTTCCAACCATCACGGTATTCTCTTTTTACAAATTGATTGGCTTCATCAAAGTTGGTAACCTTCATGTTCTTTGCATCCCAAAGTAATTTTTTCCGGCCCTGGTATTTATCACCCCAACCAGTACGTTTTGGGTTCAGCATCATCCAGCTCCGGATGGCAAGGTTGCCCATAAGGATACTTTCTGTAAAAGGTCCTGCATACTCAAATGGTGAACTTGTTTTACCCTTACCATAACCGGCTATACATGCATTAACCCATTGCAGGTAATGGCCTTCTTTTACAAACTTGATATTTTGCTTGTCTATTTTAATTTCTTTCATTTTTTTGGTTGGCAACAGCCTTGGGTTCTCGCCGTAACAGTCAAGCAGCAATTTTCCTTTTCGGCCAACCATCAGAACACCTCCATCCCAGTTGCCAAATTCCTCTTCCGGTAAAAGCTCTGCAGGTCGTTGTGGCAATAAACCACCGTCATGCCATGACACAGATATATTCCCTTTTCCGTCAGTTCGGGGATAGGACAAATGTATAATGGAGGATGGCGGACAACTGTCCACATAATTACCTTCCGCCCACATATCCTTCCATACATTGCTAACACTGCATTCTGCAGATTCAGGATAAAGAATGGGTAAAATACGGTAGATAGGATCCATAATATGACAAGCCATATCACCAAGGGCACCTGTTCCAAATGCCCACCAGCCTCTCCAGTTAAAAGGCAAATAAGCCGGGTTATATTCGGTGAACTTAGCAGGTCCCAGCCAAAGATCCCAGTCAAGCTCTTTGGGCACATCAAATTGACCCTTTGGTGTGGGTATACCTTGCGGCCATACAGGCCTGTTTGTCCAGGCATGAGCTTCGTATACATCACCAATCAATCCGTCATCCACCATCTTTTTTGCAATCCTTACGCCATCACCTGAGCCACCCTGGTTGCCCATCTGTGTTACTACTTTATACTTTTTTGCTGCTTCTGTCAATATTCTTGCTTCATAAATATCATGGGTCAATGGTTTCTGGGTGTACACATGTTTTCCCAGTTGCATTGCCATTAATGTAGCCACAGCATGGGTATTATCTGGTGTAGAAACAGAGACTGCATCGATAGTATTTTTTTCTTTTTCCAGCATATCCCTGAAATCCTTGTAATAGGGTGCTTTCGGGAAACGTTCTCTTGATCCCTTCGCTTCCCTGTCATCCACATCACACAATGCTACAATGTTTACATAAGGACTTTTGGCAAACTCCATCAGGTCGCCTGCACCTTTACCACCTACACCAATACCTGCAATATTCAGCTTATCACTGGGAGCAATATAACCCCTGCCCAAAACATGCCTTGGCACAATGAAAAAAGCGCCTCCGGTAATGACGGTGTTACGAATAAATTTTCTGCGGGAAGCATTCATACCTTTATTTTCTGTGGTCATTCTGCAAATTTTTATCAAGTTTACAGTAAAATAACAAGATGACCATCAACTGGAATGATTTTGAAAAAATTGATATCCGAGTGGGCACTATCATNNATCAAACAATCTTCCGCACAAATCACTTCACATTACAATAAAGAAGATTTATTTAAAAGACAGGTAGTGGCGGTAGTCAATTTCCCGCCCAAACAAATAGCCGATTTTATCAGTGAATGCCTGGTACTAGGCATATATGATACCAACAATGATGTAATTTTACTGAAACCCGATAAACCAACCCCCAACGGACAAAAGATCGGTTAAGGATGAGTGAGTTATTTCATACATATTATCATTCCCCGGTTGGCTTACTCAAAATAAGCGGAACAGAAAACTATATTTCCGAAGTTACCTTTCATGATACTTCCCAAAAACCCGAGGGAAATAAGAAACACTTACCCCACCTACTGATCAACTGTGTGGAGCAACTTATCCAGTATTTCAATGGACAACGAATAACGTTTGATTTACCCATTAATCAACCGGGAACCGCCTTTCAGCAGGATGTATGGAATATTCTTACGCAGATACCGTTTGGTAAAACCATAAGCTACCTGGAACTGGCAAGAAAAACAGGGGATACGAAAGCGACAAGGGCTGTTGCGAATGCAAATGGTAAGAATAATATTGCGATTATTGTTCCCTGTCACCGGGTAATCGGATCTAACAAAGAGTTAGTAGGTTATGCAGGTGGCCTATGGCGAAAAAAATGGTTGCTGGAGCATGAGGCCAAAGTAGCCTATGGGGTGCAAACCCTTTTTTGATTTTCTATCTCTCACTTATTCAACTCATCGCTTGTAAACGCAAATGGCAGCAGGAAACGGGCTGTTTTAATGATATAGACCTTTCCTTCCTGCCCGCTTAGAATAAGGCGAATTGGACTTTTCGTTCTCGTTTCATATTCCAGTAAGGCCTGCCGGCACATACCGCAGGGAGAAATCGGGTGATCGCTTTTTACTTCTTCACTATTGTAGCTGACAGCAATCGTTTTTATGGGTACATCCGGGTGTATAGTAGCCACTGAACCCAATAATACCCTTTCTGCACAAATTCCCACCGGGTAAGAAGCATTTTCCTGGTTGGTACCAGCCACTACCTCCCCATTCTCCAATATGGCCACGGCACCAACATGAAAATTAGAGTAAGGAGCATAGGCCTGTTCAGTCACTTCCCTGGCCTCTGTCAGCAACCAGGCATCATCTTCACTCAATTCACTGATATCATTAAATACCTCGTACTGAAATTCGTATTTGTGTTCCATTAGTAAAAGTAAATAAGACAATAATGCCTCTGGTTTTCGCAGAGGCATTTAAAGATACTACTATTTTACAATCCTGAACAGCCTGTTCCACCGGGGCCCTCCTTCCCAGCTAAACCATATCAGCCAGGCTTTGCCTACTATTCTGTCTTCAGGTACAAAGCCCCAAAAACGGCTGTCCTGTGATCCATGCCTGTTGTCCCCCATCATCCAGTAATAATCCATTTTAAAAGTGTACTCTGTTACTTCCTTTCCATTCAGGAAAAACTTTCCATCCTTCTGATAGAATTCATTTTTTTCATATACACGGATAGCCCTTTCATATATGGGGTAATTCTCCAATGTCAATTTCAGGGTTTCACCTTTAGCCGGTATCCATATTTTACCAAAATAATCAATGGTCCATTTGAAGTTTGTACTCCAGGGAAAAGTGACTTTGCCCAAACGGGTGGAATCAGTATAAACTTCTTCCGGCTTCTCCAGGTCAGGAACGGCAGTAACCAACACTCCGTCAGCTTTCATTTTTTCTACTGATTTATGCGCTAACACAGCCCTGTAAGTATTGGGTGCCACAAAACTAATTTCACTCTCCTTAATATTGTACTTGTCCATTAATCCGTCAAGATCTATGCTCCCGGCCTTTGTATTCAGTGTATATGTCATCAATGAATACGGTGGTGTCTTTTCTTTTTCACCGTTAATATAAATGTCGCCGTCTTTTACTTCCAGCCAATCACCAGCCACAGCCACGCAACGTTTGATATAATTATCAGTTTTATCAACCGGGTGCACCACCATAGGAAAATTAACGGGGTCATTCATTACTTCTCCCGTTGTAATACGGGTATATCCTCCGCTGCCATCATCGAAAACAATTGCATTATAAGGAGGTCCCCATGCATTTTTACGCTTAATATCATAATAAGGGTTGGCCGACTCAAAGCCAGCAGCATGATACACCGTATCACCTTCAGGAAAATTGAAGACTACCGCATCTCCCCTTTTTACCTTAGAAGCAAACCAACGGATATAGGGCAGTTGCAGCGCAGTTGAATACGACTTTCCTTTACCAATGGGCATGTAATTGTGTACAAAAGGAACAGATAAGGGTGTATTAGGAATACGGGGGCCGTAACTTAGTTTGCTAACAAACAAGAAGTCCCTAACCAGTAAGGTTTTTTCCATAGATCCTGTTGGGATCGTATAGGCTTCAAAAACAAAAGTGCGGATAAGTGTGGCAGCAACGACTGCAAAAATGCCGGCATCCACCCATTCTCTCCATCCCGGTTTCTTATGCTTCTTCACGGCCTCGGCACCAACGAAATTTGGATTTACCTTATATGCGAGGTAAGGAAAATAAACAGGTGCCCCCAATGCTGCAGCTGTATGGCTGCCAAGTGAGAACCTCCCATACACTTTGGCAAACTCTATAAATATGCCGGGACTGATAAACCAGCCAATCACAGGAATAAACTGCCAGAAAACCCAATGTTTTGGTCTTTTAGCCAAATCCTGCATCACCCAGGTATTGTAAAAAGGTATATAAGCTTTCCAGGATGCTTCTCCAGCCTTTGCGAATAATTTAGCCAACCCAAAAGAAGGAAGGAAAACGATCAATGTACCGATCAGGTAAACGATGAAAATATGATATAATGGCATGAGCCGGTTTTTATAGCTGACAAAAGTATTATAAATATTTGCCGTTCAAAATTTTAATATTCAAAGTTTTGCTAAAGCGCTTCAGGGAATTGCGGGGAATAAATGATAATTTAGGGCCTGGGAAATGAACGAATTTACCATCAGGGACATAGAAAACCTTTGTGGCATAAAAGCCCACACACTCCGGGCATGGGAACAGCGTTACCGTTTATTTGTGCCCAAACGCAAAGAAAGCCAGCATCGCATTTTTGACGATAACGACCTGAAAGAATTGCTCCGAATCTCTTTCCTGTATCATAATGGTTATAAAGTTTCCAAATTAGCTGCGATGAGTGCGGAGGAAATTCAGCATGCTGTGACTTCCACTATCGTCAGGGATGACAATTACGAACTCTTTGTTCACCAAATGATCGAAGCCAGTATTGGCTTTGATAAAGAGGCACTGGATAAGATCATTAATACTATTGCTATCCGGATCGGTATGGAAAAAGCCATAACCAATGTATTCTACCCCTTTTTAAAACGAATTGGCCTGTTATGGCTTTCCAATAATGTGATACCTGCACAGGAACATTTTGCCAGCCATATAATCCGTAAAAAGATAATCATGGCAACAGACGGGCTTGAAATACCCCTTGGCCAGGAAAGTATTATCCTTGTATTTGCACCGAAAGGAGAACTGCACGAAATTCCACTGCTGGCAGCAAATTATTTTTTCCGGAAACATAATAATCCAACTGTTTACCTCGGTGTAAACATCGACCTGGAAACATTACGGTATTATCTCGACAGAAAGCCTGCGGATTACATCTACACACATATTATAACCCATTTTGATGATGAAGAATTGGATGATTATTTCTGTAAGCTTAGCAGGGAATATCCGCAAAAAAAGATACTGGTTTCAGGACCCGCAGCCTGTTGCATCAAAAAAGTACCGCAGAATCTTACCGTATTTCATTCAATTGATGAAATGCTGAATTTTGCCCGGAATATGGCTAAAACTACTTAGGCATAACATAGCTTCTTATATCTTCGGCAGTGATAGTTTTGCCCGAAAGAATAACAAGTCTTTCCACAACATTGCGCAGTTCCCGTATATTACCCGTCCAGTTATATTCCTGCAGCAATTTTATGGCTTCCTCTGCTATCGGCTTTTTGGCAATACCATATTCACTGCAGATATCCTGCAAGAATTTATCGACCAGCAACGGTATATCATCTCTCCGGTCGTTTAAAGACGGTACATGGATAAGAATCACACTAAGACGATGATATAAGTCCAAACGGAAATTTTTGGCTTCGACTTCTTTCAGAAGATCTTTATTAGTTGCCGCTATCACCCTTACATCCACACTAATGTCTTTATCGGCTCCTACCCTTGTTATCTTTCCTTCCTGCAAGGCCCTGAGCACTTTAGCCTGGGCATTGGCACTCATATCACCGATTTCATCCAGAAAAAGTGTGCCGCCATTGGCCGATTCAAATTTTCCGATCCTTTGTTTGATGGCTGAAGTGAAGGAGCCTTTTTCATGACCGAATAACTCACTTTCGATCAGTTCAGTGGGAATGGCTGCACAATTCACCTCTATTATTGGGCCGGAAGCCCTGTTACTCTTCTCATGAATCCATCTTGCCACTAATTCCTTACCTACGCCATTCTCCCCGGTTATGAGGATCCGGGCATCCGTTGGGGCAACTTTTTCAATCGTTTCCTTAATCTTTTTTATGGGTGCAGATTCTCCGATCATTTCCTGTACACGGCTCACTTTTCTTTTCAGCACTTTTGTCTCCGTTACAAGGCTGCTTTTGTCCATCGCATTGCGGATAGTGATCAGCAGGCGGTTAAGATCTGGTGGTTTTGAGATGTAATCATAAGCGCCTTTTTTTACAGCTTCCACAGCTGTTTCAATATTGCCATGCCCTGAAATCATAATTACCGGAACATCTGCATTGATTTCACCAGCCTTTTGCAGAAACTCAATGCCATCCAGTTTGGGCATCTTTATATCACAAAGTACAAGGTCAAAGTTCTTCTCTTTAAATTTTTTCAGGCCTTCTTCTCCGTCAGCTGCTTCTTCAATTTTGTAACCTTCAAAAGAAAGAATCTCAGTCAGCGTTTTGCGGATAGCTTTCTCATCATCTATAATCAGAATGTCTGCCATATTATTGAATTTGGGTAACAAAAATAGCTGATTTGCTATGAAGTGAAGGATTCGCTTAAAATGCAAAAAATAAAGGCCGGGTAGAAACCCAGCCTCGTTTTAAAATCCAATATCCTATGAAAAACCGTTGCAAAGATGCAGCTTCTTCGTCAAAACGTTGCACCCTAACCGAAAAATATTATTGTGTTTGTCGCAAAAAATAACCCCGGGAAAACCGGGGTTTATTATAAATAAGTTATAGTTCTCAATTATTTTTTTACATACATCACTTCTTTTACCAGCTTCACCGTTCTGGCCACATCCGGCAGTGCAGCAGCCACCAGGTTTGGCGCATAGTGCAGCGGTGCATCTGCCGCTGTAATACGACGGATGGGCGCATCAAGGTAATCAAATCCTTCCTTTTGTATACGATAGCTTATCTCTGAGGAAACAGAAGCATAAGGCCATTGTTCTTCTACGATTACCAGCCTGTTGGTTTTCTTTACACTTTCTAAAATGGTCATCCAGTCAAGCGGACGAATAGTGCGGAGATCAATTACCTCAGCGCTGATACCTTCTTTTTCCAGTTCAACTGCAGCACCAAGCGCCACTTTCATCATTTTGTTGAAAGAAACAATAGTCACATCACGGCCGATCTTTTTCACATCAGCTTTGCCTAGTTCAATATAATATTCCTCTTCCGGCACTTCACTTTTATCGCCATACATAACTTCACTTTCCATAAAAACAACCGGGTCTTCTTCAAAACGGATTGCTTGTTTCAATAAACCTTTTGCATCATATCCATTGCTGGGAGATACAACCTTAATACCGGGAATATTGGCATACAGGCTTTCAAAAGCGGTTGAATGTTGTGCCCCAAGCTGACCGGCTGAACCGTTTGGCCCGCGGAAAACAATAGGACAGATAATTTGTCCACCACTCATTGCCAGCATTTTAGAAGCCGTATTGAGAATTTGATCCAAGGCTAAAACGGCAAAGTTCCAAGTCATAAACTCTACTATAGGCCTTAGCCCATTTTGCGCTGCACCTACACCTACAGCCGCAAAGCCAAGCTCAGAAATAGGAGTATCAATTACTCTCCTTGGGCCAAATTCTGCCAGCATACCCTGGCTTACTTTATATGCGCCATTATACTCTGCCACCTCTTCCCCCATTAGGAAAACCCTGTCATCTCTTCTCATTTCCTCAGTCATCGCTTCACGAAGTGCTTCCCGGAATGTTAATAATCTTGCCATTTAAGATAGAATTTTTGGAGGGGCAAATTTAAGCCGGTGACAGGATAAAACCTAAAAGTAAAAAGCCCGCAACAAAGGCTGCAGGCTAAACAATTTCTTTCAAAACTCTATTGCGAAAGACAGCCGTCCCTGTATTTCATCATCACCTTTTCAATTTCATCATTGGTCAGTTTGGCAGCCTTATTAATATCCGGATACTCGGCTTCCATCTTTTCCATCATACACTGGCAATAACTGGAAGCTACTTCCCTGCTGCGGCCACCTTTCATGGCCTCCCTTACACAGCTACTGATAAAACTATCCTTTTCGCTTTGCGGCCAGCCGCTACCGGAGAAGTTGTTAGTATTATCCGTTTTGTTGTTATCTTCTGAAACACCGCTTTTTTCTTTATCATCGTTACCCTTATTGTCATCACCCGTTTTGTTGTCACCGCTTCGGTAATCATCTGCAGATTTGGTTTCCGTCTTTTTGGCATCAGCTTCCTTTTTATCCTTACAAGCTGTCAAAAGGCTGAACGCCATTAGTATCATTAGTAATTTTCTCATGTTCTCAATGGTTTTTGATGAAGTCGAGTTAAGTAAACAATTTCATTACAATGTAGATATTCTTTCCCAGTAAGGAAAATTCAGATACCCAAAGTTTTAAACATTGATTACGGCATTAATAAAAGCAGTTAATTTCTCCGGATCAAGCCCCCCATTTGTTCTTACACCGCTGCATATGTCCACACCAAATGGCTTTACTTCATTGATTGCCTGTTGTACATTTCCAGCATGTAAGCCGCCTGCCAGGAATACCGGCACTTTAACGCTTTCAACTATCTTCCGGCTGATGGCCCAATTATGTGTGTTACCGGTACCACCTAAGGTTTTGACGGCAGCCTGTGGATTCCCGCTGTCCAGCAAAATAGCATCAATCATTTCATGTACCTTAAGCGCCTCATCAACACTTTCTTCTCCTTTTACATGAATAACCTGTACTATACCCAGGTGAGGCAGCGCTTTACGAATATCACTATATGACCCCTCTGTAAGTTCATCTACTATTTGGACAGTATTTGTATTAACTCTATGTATATGCTGTATAATAGCTGTTGCAGATTGCTCACTGGTCAGCAGGAAAGAGGAAACCGGAGGGTGAATATGCCGGGTTATTGATTCAATGAGTTCGTCTGCAATAGGCCCGGGTCCGCTGGGCATCTTACCCACCAGCCCCAATGCATCGGCACCCATTTTAATAGCCAGCTTCGCTTCTTCAACCGAAGAGATACAACATATTTTTACTCTTACCCGCATTTATCAAAGATAAGCTGGCCGTTTTTTGTATTTTTCAAAAAACTACCTGTTTTATGCGACTAACTGCCAGGCCTGTTATTGGAATCATTATTGCGGCTGTATTAATTGTTATTGGCTTTGTATACCTGTTAAAAGGTTGTCTAGCAAAATATGATGAAAGATTTGCCAAACCACCGGTTCTGTTATTTGAGAAGAATGGAAAATCCGTTGTATTCGCCATAACAGAATTTCAGAAAACAGTTTCCTATTCAAGGAAAGGTGGAATGGTCAGGAAATCTGTCAATACAACTTATTATATCCAGACAAACGATGCGGCTACAGCTGAGATGATCGCAGAAAAAAAGGTAAAAAAGCAAAGAGAGATCAAAAACCATCCGGTAGAAATAATGGGAGCTTCCGGCAACAATGCCTGGCTATTTATGAATGAGCCAATGGCTTTTGATGCATTCACACTTGAGCTGAAAGCCGATAAAGCAGCAATGGAAGAAAAAAATCCTTCCCTGAATGGCAAATTACCGGATGAAAGAAGATATTATTTTTTCAATCCGGCTGACAAGAACATCTACTTTACTGCTAAAGATGGTACGAAATGGAAATTAAATACACAAACACTGATGGCAACCCAGGAAGAATATGATGAAGATCAAAGTCCGCTGAAACAACAGATTGCCCTGCTCGAAAAGGCAGAAAAAAAGAACCGGGAAGATCAGGATTCATTATATCAGCAGAAAAATTTACGGCCGTCAAAGCAATATGCTGCCGGTCAGATAACAAGAGAAGAATTTGGACGCATTCAGAAAATCTATTTTGAAGAAAGAACCTTATTAAGCAAAGCACTTGACAGCCTCCGGGTTATTAAACGAATGCTGGAAGCACAGGAACGATCCGGCCAGGATCTTGAAAGGGCAATAAAAAACCTGCAGAGGGGGAGCACTGGTTATTACAACCTAAAAATTAACCAGGATACAGTGAATGGCCATTGGTTTGGCTTATACGCAAAGAATGAATTTGATAAACTGTATAACCGCATGCTGCACCAAAGCGAAAATGATGAGACAGCCCGTCGCCAGTTATACAAATCAACAGTCAGCAGAAATTCTAATGGTGACTGGCAAATAGAAAAAGAGAAAGCTGCCCTTGTGGATGGCAATGTCTCTTTTTTACATGGCGGGTTTTTACTGGATAAAAAAACAGCCTTGCCCGTTCACCTTGCAGGCCCGGATGCATTTTTGATTATTCATAAACAAGAGGTAGGTCAGAAAGCCTCAATCCTGATCAGCAGGGTGACACTGGAAGGAAAAATTCTATGGACATTTAACACCAAACTTGCAGATTGGCTCGACTGGCAGGTAAACAGCAAGCAACTAATAATAACAGGGACTAATAATGAGGAACTGAGTGGCAACGAAGCCAATGTTTTGATTTGTATTGACCTTGTCAACGGTAAAGCTGTGGGGTATGATTATTTTAAAAGAAAGCTGATCAGTCAATAACCATTAATCCAGTAACTGAAATTTTTCGCCCAGCGGACTAACCCTGTAGTACTTGCCATTCTCCACAAGTAATCCCTCAGAGGCTCCCTTTATATGCGGCACATCTGTATTAAAAACCTTACCACCATATAATACACTGATTGTATCTGCGATCACCGTATGACCAGTTGCGATATGTTTTACTTTATACAGCGCCAGGGTATTGTCAATCTGGGTTGCTAATGTGGCAGGCCTGCTGGCATAATAACCCCGGTACCAAAAAGGGCCCAGGTCGCTATAGAGCAAATCTACCTTTGGATCCTTGTAATTATAGGATGTATCGCCATAGAATGGCCGTACCAATTTGTTAAGCCGTCCAAGATTCATATCCAATGTGTTCACTTCCGAAGAGAAACCGCCATGCACAAACAGGAAATCTCCGATTTTTTCCGATACATTTTTAGTTCTTAACCAGCGGCCGAGTTCAGCGTTTTCACCAAACAACGCAAGGTAAGGCTCATTAATAAGCGTAGCATTCTGTATATACTTGGGATTAACATACCGCAGATCGTTATTCATATTCATGATCTCATGATTGCCCAATACAAAATGCACATAACCACCGGCGGCTTTGGCCTGTTCCTCCAGCGAATAGATAAGCCAGAGTACTTCTGTAACCTGAGAACCTCTGTCAAAAAAATCACCTGTCAGCACCAGGTGCCCCTTTCCAAAAGTCCAGCTGAGGTTATCGTCAATTACTTTATTTCCCTGAAGTAGTTTACGGAAAGCCGCAAAATTGCCCTCGATATCAGAAACCACGAACATTTTCTCCGGTTTGCCATATTCTGTCTTTTCATTCTCCAATGTTGATTTTAGTTGTACCGGAAATGTTTTGCCCGCAATATCAGTTGCCACTGTCAAAGTAATACCCGGTTTCTCGTTATAATCAAAACTGTCAATTTTTGGAACTCTTGCACCATGATTATCCAGGATATATGAAACATAAACTTTATTGCCTTTGTACATCACATAAGGACCGTCATTTTGTGTAGTATGAAAAGCTCCCTGCTTCTGAAGGGTATCAGTAATCAATAACCCGGAAACAAAAAGCGAAAACAATGGCAAAATCTTCATTTTCATAAAACCTGTTATTTAGCTATTCTCTTTTCAGACAGAGCCGGCGATAAATAGGTTGCCAGCAAGGTTAAACATTAAAGATATTGTAAAACTTTCAACTGATTTTTCCTGACTCCCAGTCTTCTTTTCTCATTTCAAATTTTATCTCCCCCTTACCGTAAGTTCCTTTCTCCTACCAGCCTGCCTCTCGGTAAAATTGCTCAGCTCTTGTTCCGGGGCCAGTACTTAACCAAACCAGTTTATCAGTGTTTGCAAAGTACCAATTCATCATTTCATCATGCAGTAATCTGCCAATACCCCTTCTTTCAAAATCAGGATGTACAAAAAGTGCCCAGACGTTTTGATCAATTATCGAAATGATAGAAAAGCCTGTGATGACCCCTTCTACTTCATGCACCCAACCCCTTCCCCGCCTGGTGATATAGTCCATTACATCATCATCGGTTACCAGGGATGGATCAGATAAGGTATTTTCCTTTACAGCATTTCTTACTTGCTGTATTTGTTTTATATCCGTAATAGATGCTTGTCTTAATCCCATTTATAACATTTTCAAATTAAATATTACATCAATGAATAATATTAAGTGTAAAATCTGATAGAAGATGGTTATAAATACTCACAATAACAAAAATCAATTTTATACTACAAAACTATTGACCCTTATCAGCATGTACTTTTGGATATACTTATTATATTGCCGAGTAAACAATTTTAAATTCGGATTAATTCGTAAAAAGGCCTGTGTCAACAGGCTTTTTTTATAGAGGATTAACTAAAACTTGAAATTCCAGGTTACTGCCGGAATGATGGGAAATAAGGATACCTGCTTTGCTTCAACTTTCAAATCCCCGTTAGCAAGACTTCCGTTCTGATCGAAATAAATAAAATAAGGATTTAAACGGCTATAGGTGTTGTAAACGCTAAAGACCCATGAACTGTTAACCTTTCTTTTTTTCTTAGGTTGGGGCGTATAGGTAGCAGACAGATCAAGACGATGATAAGCATTCATCCGGTATTGGTTTAACCGGCTGTATTCCTGGGTTAGTACACCATTAATAAAATAAAAACGTTCCGGTAATGTAATAGCATTACCAGTGCCATAAACTAATACAGCCCCGAATTTCCATTTCCTGTTTAGTTCATAGTTGGTAACAACAGAAAGGTCATGGCGACGATCATATCTTGTCGGATATTTCAAACCCTCGTTCAAATCAGGAAATCTTCTCCAGGTCCATGACAACGTATAACCTACCCACCCAGTAAACCGCCCTTTTAATTTATTGACCAGCAATTCAGCACCATAGCTCCAACCTTTTCCAAAAACGAACTCCTCCTCAGGATCCCGGAGTGACGGAGTGTATCCTTCTGCATATTCCACCTGGTTTTGCATAACCTTGTAATACACTTCCAATGAGGTCTCGTAAGTATTATCAGCAAGATTCTTAAAGAATCCCAATGCATACAGCCAGCTTATTTGCGGCCTTACCAGGTAAGTACTAGGTACCCAAAGATCAGTTGGCAATGTCGTACCAGCATTGGTTACAAGATGAATATACTGCAGGTTTCTTGTTATAGCAGCCTTTACAGATGTTTCATCATTGATCGCATATCTCACAGTAACCCTTGGTTCAAAACCGCCATAGGTTTTAACCGGTTCAAGCCCCTTATATTTTGTGCTGTCAAGCGGATTCAGGTTTTCGTCCCGGATATATCTTGTATAAGGTCCGACTTGTGTAAAGGTGCTCCAACGGATACCGTAATTTATTTTCCATCGGGTACCCAGTTCCCAGTCATCCTGTATATACAAAGCTGTTTCTGTGGCATATTTTGTTCCTTCATTATTGGGTTTGAAAACAACAGAATCCTGACGACCGCTTGCCACATTGGGAATAAATTTGTGATAAGTAAAAAGTCCGCCAAATTTCAATTTATGATTGGGTAACGGATAATAATCAAAATCTACTTTGGCAGAGCCGTCACGGATACCCGAGCTTAAGCCAATTTCAAAATTCTCCTGCTGAGCAGAAAATTTGAACTTATAATCATTATACACAAGTGTTGTATTGGAAAAAAGTCTTCTGTTGAATACATGATTCCACCGTAATGTGGCTGTAGAATTTCCCCAGGGAATATTTGTTTTAAAAGAACGTTTGGCATTGGCAAAATCGAATACATCCCTTCCGAAATAACCGCTCAGGTAAAGCCGGTCCTTTTCAGAGAACCGGTAATTCATTTTAGCATTTACATCATAAAAGTAATAGCCCGACCCATAAAAGCTGCTGCTCTTCTTAATGAAAGGTTTTACCAGCGCATCAATGTAGGTGCGACGGGCTGACAAAATGAATGATGCTTTATTCTTCTTAATTGGGCCCTGCACCGAAAATCTTGATGCAATCAAACCAATACCTCCTTCCATTTGAAATTTATTGATATTACCCTCTTTCATAGAAACATCAACTACAGAAGAAAGACGGCCACCATATTGGGCCGGCATACCACCCTTTATGAGTGATACATTTTTAATCGCATCCGCATTAAAGACAGAAAAAAAACCAAACAAATGACCTGTATTATACACCACAGCATCATCCAGTAAGATCAGGTTCTGATCAGGTCCCCCGCCCCTTACATAAAAACCTGCATTGCCCTCGCCTGCATTTCTTACTCCCGGTAGCAGTTGTATAGCTTTGAGCGGATCTACTTCTCCCATAAAAGCAGGAATATTCCTGATCTGGTTGATGGAAAGATCAATTTTACCCATTTGCGCATTTTTCACATTCCCATCTCTTTTACGGCTATACACTATGACTTCTCCAATGGAAGCTGATTTGGAAACAAGATCAAAATTGTAGGATTTGTTTTCCAGCAGGTCAATAGTGACAGATTTGCCCAAATAAGATACATGTGAGGCGGTGATGGTATAACTGCCTTCATCCAGTGTAATAGAATAGAATCCATATTGATTACTGGCTACACCTTTGGATTGTCCGTTTACACTGATTGTAGCGCCAATAATAGTCTCTCCAGACAAACTGTCTTTTACATAACCATTGAGGGTGAAGCGGCCGGCTTTTGACGGAGATTGCGCCAGTACAAATTTTGTACACAGTAAGAAAACTACCAGGAGTAAATTGTACCGGAAAAGCATACGGCTATTACAATCTGCTTATTATTTTGTTGTATCAGTCACTATAAAATTGATCGTATCCTTAGGTCCGCCGCATTCTAGCATTTTATCCCCATGTTTGGGGTCTTTATTACCGAGATAGGGATTTCGTACTGCATCTGTTTTGCTCAGCCAGTTGCCGGGTCTTTCTTCGCCAAAAGCCATTGGGCACTCCTGCCAGTACACTTTGGCACGGTCATACTTTACGATTACCAGTAGGTTGCGGAGATTGTCTGACAATATATTTAATGACCCCCTCTTCTCTTCAATTGACGGATCGGCTAGTATCGAAGCCAGTTCAATTTTTGCATTATTGTAAGGGTCCAGTGCGGTTTGATAAATGATTGAGTCTTTTTTCAATTCATCGATCTTTAGGCTGTCCAGTGCAGTACGCAACTCATAGCCGGACTTGTTTATAGCTGTTGTATCCCAATTAACAAAACCCTCAGTCAACTGGTAATAGGCATTCAATAAAACCTCAACTGAGTTATTAAAAATATCACTGTGCTTGCTCACTGCTATCGGTTGTGGTTTGCTGCCGGAATGGCTGGAGCCTCCGTTGCCTGGAAAAACAAAATAGCGAACAAGGCCTGTTATAAGTAAAAGTATTGCCAAAATCATCGTCAGGCCATTGATCCCTTTTGTCTTTTTTACAAACACCCGTACAATACCTAAAACAATGATAATGGCAGGAAGCACAATTCCGAGAATGTCGATATATTTTTTCATAGTGAAAGTTTACTGGCCCTGGGGCTTCTGCAAAGATAATCGGCCATTCGGCAAGTACTAATCCATTATTTTTGCAAACTGTTAAAATGAAAAAGAATGCTGGCAGGTTTACAAAATGTGACTTTTGAGTTTGGCGCAAGAATAATTGTGGAAGATGCTACCTGGCATATTCAGCCGGGTGAACGTATCGGCCTGATAGGCTACAATGGTACCGGTAAATCCACCCTTCTAAAACTATTGGTTGGCGAGTACTCCCCTTCTGCCGGCACCGTGGAAAGGAGCCGCACCACTACCATTGGTTACCTGCACCAGGACCTGCTGAGCTTCGACACAAATGATTCCATCCTGCAAGTAGCCTTGGGTGCTTTTGAAAAAATTTTACAGCTGGAAAAAGAAATTGAGGAACTGGGTAAAGAACTGGAAAGAACTGGTGATGAGAAAACGCTGCACGACTATAGCGATAAACTGCATGAATTAGAAACGCTGGGAGGCTACAATATTCACCACCGCACAGAAGAAGTATTGCAGGGATTAGGTTTTTCTAATACCGACCTTCAAAGACCTTATAAGGAATTCAGCGGTGGCTGGCGAATGAGGGTACTATTGGCAAAAATGATCCTGCAACAACCTGACCTTTTGCTCCTGGATGAACCAACAAATCACCTCGATCTTCCATCCATCGAATGGCTGGAAAAATATTTGCAGCATTACCAGGGTTCCGTAGTCATTGTCAGTCACGATAAGTACTTCTTAAACCGGATGGTGACGAAGATCGTGGAGTTGTACCAGCAACAGTTACATATCTACAACGGCAACTATGATTTCTACGAGAAAGAAAAGGCCATTCGGATTGAATTACAGCAAAAGGCTTATGAAAACCAGCAGGACTATATACGACAACAAGAACGACTGATCGACCGGTTCAGGGCCAAGGCCAGTAAAGCTGCCATGGCGCAAAGCCTGATCAAAAAACTGGACAAACTGGAACGCATCGAAGACTCGGCACTGGAAAGGCCAAATATTAAAATAAATTTCAGGGTTGATAAAGTACCGGGTAGAGTACTTGTGGAATTAAAAAATGTAAGCAAAGCTTTTGGCAGTAATGTTATAATTGAAAATGCTTCCGTAGAAATTGACCGGGGCGATAAAATTGCCCTGATCGGTGCCAACGGTAAGGGTAAATCAACGTTATTGCGGATGATCGCTGGTGTTGAAACATTTGAAGGAGAAAGAAAATGGGGACACAATGTAGAGGAAAGCTTTTATGCGCAGCATCAATTGGAAGCACTAAATGTAAATAATACCATCCTTGATGAAATGAGAGAATGCGGCAGCCAAATGACTGATCTGGAGTTGCGTGGCTTGTTGGGCTGTTTTCTTTTCAGCGGGGACGATGCAGACAAAAGGATAAAAATATTAAGTGGGGGAGAAAAAGCAAGGGTGGCACTGGCAAAAGTTATTGTAAGCAAAGCTAATTTCCTGATGCTGGATGAACCGACCAACCACCTTGACATGCACAGTTGCGACTTACTTATTGATGCTTTGAACAAATACCAGGGGAGCATTATACTCGTAAGCCACGACCGCTATTTCATTTCTAAAACAGCCAATAAAATTTGGGAGATCGTTGATCACCAGGTAAAGGAGTTTAAAGGTGGCTACGAAGAATGGGTGGCCTGGAAAGAACGGATGGCAAAGAACGAATCAAAAAGTCAGAAAGCAGAAGAAACCGCACCACTGGTTAGTAAAACAAAAGAAGACCCAAAGCCTGCTACTGAACCTGCAAAACAAACTGCATCTTTACCTATAAACAAAGAGGCAAAAAAAGAATTGCAAAAAATGCAAAAGCAGTTTCAGCAACTGGAAGAAAAGATAGCCAGGCTCAATACAGAAAAATCATCACTTGAAGCTCAGTTGTCAGACCCGGAAACCTATTCAGACAAGCAAAAATTTTTACAAACAGAAAAAGCCTACAAAAAGGCTGAAGATGAATTGAGTCGCTGTAACGTAGAATATGAAAAAGTATTTGAACGAATCATGGAACTGGAAGCAAAATGATCAAGATGGTTTCTTACCTCTTATTTCCAGCGAAAGAAAATACCTACCCTCTTTAAAATAAATCGATAGTTTGAATGCAGCAGCAGCTGTTTTTGTTTCACCCGGATCGGTAAAATACCAGGTATTGGAAAGCGGCTTATTGTCTATCATCAGGGTTTCAGTTCTTGCGTATAAAGGCTGATTTACTGAAGTAAGTATTGCATCCCGCAGATGGGCCCCTCTTTGGTCTACTTTAAGCCTTACTTTATCGGGTTCAAAAAAATAAACTACATAGGAACTGCCTTTAGCAGATTCAACAATCTTTCCTGAATCTGCCAAAGGCAACATCATTTTTACTTTATACTCTTTGGTAAGCTCCGGAAACTCACTCACCCTTTCACTGCCCTTGTTTTCAATGAAACCGTTTGTGGCATCAGTATATATTCTTTTGAATTCATTGTAAAAAGCTGTTGCAGCAAATTCATTCTGTCCGAAAACTTTTACAATCCCGGTTAAAAAGATAAGTAAAAGGTAGCCTTTCATAACATAAAAATACTCACCTTGTCCGAAAGAAAATAAAAAGATGATTTTCTTACAAAATCTGTACCTTTTATGAACACAAACTAACAGTTATGAAATCACCTCTGCCATTTCTGGCAGTGCTGGCCTTCATCACAGCATTGCTGGCCTTCCGTGTTAAAGAGTATACATCCGGAAGAAAAGTACAGACTAACCGCTATATTCAATCTTCAAAAACCAGTATCGGCTGTGGTCCTGATTGGGCATCTTTACAGCAATGGCTGGAAGAAGTATCCATTCCCCCTATACCCGGATCGGGCAAACACAATTGGAAGATTAGTACAGAGAATGATAGTAGTCAATTCTATTTTAACCAGGGCATTAATATGTACTATGCTTTTCATATTATTGAAGCAATGGCATCTTTTAAAAAAGCGGTAAAGTTTGACCCTCAAAGCCCCATGCTTTACTGGGCACAGGCTTTAACCTATGGCCCCAATATCAATGATATAGGTTATGCAGCTTCGCCAGAAGCATTAACGGCTGTTGAAAAAGCTATTGAGCTGATCTCAGGGGCAAATCCAAAAGAAAAAATGCTAATCAAAGCACAACAAGTACGTTATTCAGCCGATTCTACCCAGTCAAGAGAAAAACTAAACCAGTTATACGTTGATAAAATGAAAGAGGCATACAAAGCCTTTCCTGATGATCCCGATGTTGCTGCCTTGTATGCTGATGCGCTGATGCTGCAACATCCCTGGGATTTATGGGGCATTGACGGCACACCCAGAGCATGGACGCCATTAATAAGAGAAGTACTGGAAAAAATATTAGCCAAAGCACCAGACCATATAGGAGCCAACCATTATTATATTCATGTAATGGAGCCTTCGCCCTATGCTATAAAAGCTAAACCCAGTGCAGACAGGCTGGGCCTGCTTACACCTGCTCTTTCACATACCGTTCATATGCCCTCGCATATTTATTTAAGAACCGGCGAATATAAAAATGGGGTATTGGTAAATGAAAAAGCAGTAGCCAGCTATAAAGCCCTTCAATCTAAATATGCGCCTGTAAGTGGTAATGATTTTTTATATGTCATCCACAATTTGCATATGCAGACAAATCATGCCATGATGACCGGATCATCCTCTTCTGCGGTGCGAGCAGCCAAACAAACAGCAGAAAGCATACCTAAAGAGTACCTGGGCATGCAGGGAGCCATGGGAAATTACCTGCAATATATTTATATGACACCTGTTCTTGTCAATGTTCGTTATGGCAAGTGGAACAGTTTATTAACCATGACCAAGCCTGCGGCCGGAATGATTTACGCTAACCTTCTTTACCATTTTGGCAGGGGAATGGCATTGGCACACCAAAACAAAATAGCTGATGCAAAAAAAGAGCTTGAGCTCTTGCAGACACTAGTTAAAGACAGCACATTGGCACTTCCCTTTTTTCCTTTTTCTCCGGCTGTTGATGGTGGCATAGTTGCTGAAAACATTCTTATTGGAACTATAGCGCTGAAAGAAAAAAGATTCAGTGACGCTGTTGCTGCGTTGGAAGAAGCTGTGGTCACTGAAGAAAATATGGTGTACAACGAACCAAGAGACTGGCTGCTCAATCCAAAGCACTACATGGGTAATGCACTTCTAAAAGCCGGGAGGACGAAAGAAGCAAAAGAAATTTTAATGAAGGATCTATTGAACAATAATGAGAATGGCTGGGCCCTTTTTGGGTTATGGCAGGCAAATATTATCGAGAAAAAATCAGCAGAAGCAAATAAAATACTAAGCCGGTTTAGAAAAGCCTTTGATAAAGCAGACGTCAAACTTTACGGCCCGGTATTTTAATCAGACAGCACTTCCTTTGATAAAGTCACTAACCAGGTAACTGATCAATTTACCACTGGTAGGATCTGTACGTCCGTCATTTAACCTTGTAGCCCCTTCACAGATATAGAAATAAGCCGGTTTGCTATCTGCTGCCACAAAAGACACATATTGCCTGGCATGATTGGGCAAGATACCTACCGGTGTCATGGCACTGCTAAGTGTGTGTTCTATACAATCAATGTCGATATCAATACCACAGAGACCGTCTTCCGTGAAACCAGTAGCATGGGCCACAGCCTGTAAAAAAGTTCTTTTGTCATGCACAAATATGTCTTCGTAGGTAATGCAGTCGATAAAAGGATTATTTACAATATCGATCCATACATTCTGGGGAATATAATTTTCATGTATCCCGACCACACAATATTTAGCAAGGTATCCGTCTTCCTCAGCATATCGAAAGGCATTGCCACTATGGCGGCCTTCCATCGGGCGGTAGTCGGCATGAGCATCCAGGTTAATACAGTTGATCTGTGCCAATGGGATCACTCCGGTTTTATGCCAGCCTTTGGCTGCTCCCTTTATGAGAGGATAAGAGTTATTATGCCCTCCTCCTATAACAATGGGAATTTTTTTGGCCTCTGTAATAATCTTCACCAGGTGCTCAACCTCATCATCAATAGTATTCACCGCATGGCGATAAGCTTCGATCTTTTCATCATCTCCCCGGGCTGTGGTATCAATCAGGTATTGAATATCACCAAAATCAAAATGGCCAGCTATCAAAATTTCATTCCCGTCTAAAAAATCATTACTCTGTATATTCAGGAAGCTTTGCAAAAAAGGAATCCATAATGTATCTGTTCCCCCAATACCATAGTTTCCCTTGGCGCCCAAATCTTCGGGAATACCAAACAGCACATATTTAGCCGAAGAATCGGCAATGGATCTCTCCAGTTGGGAGTTATCATAGATAACATGCATCCGTTCACCAACCTTGGTTTCAAAACGGCGGATTTTTGTCAATGACAAAATATCCTGCTTGGAATAAATTTTCAGATGTGGCATATGGTTGGGCCTTGGCTCGGCAACAACCTTAGTTTCCGATTTTTCCATCAACAATTTTTAAAATTTCAGCTTCTAAAGCTATGGCATTGTTCTCAATTTCCCTGCCCTTGTTTAGTATGTTCGTTACGTATGCCTTATCCTCATAACCGGCTGCATTGATGCGTACATTCATAAAAGCCCCCATTACTGCACTGCGGGCACATAGGGCTCCTACCCCTGCATCTGAAACAGAATTGGGATTACCGGTATCGGCCATCGCCTTTATTACTTCCATACTGGCATAAGCTATTTGCATCACCTTAAAGGGAATTTCAATGGCAAATTTCGTAGCCTCCTGAATGGCCTTTGACCTTGCAGCTTTTTCTTCATCGGTTGATTTAGGTAACCCAAATGCAGACATGATCTGGTTAAATGCTTTTGTATCCGCATCCACCAGTCGCACCAGTTCACTTTTTAATGCTTCGCCTTTTTCTGCCCAGTTACTAAATTCATCCCATCGATCATCCCATCCCTTTTTGTGAGAAGAGAGATTGGCCACCATCGTTGCCAGGGATACACCCAAAGCGCCGACATATGCTGAAATAGATCCACCTCCCGGTGCAGGACTTTCACTGGCCGTTTCATCTGCAAAATCACTCAGTGTCATAGTCACCAGTTTGGTGTCGGCTTTATTACGAAGCATGTATTCAATAATTCTCTCTTCTGGTTTAAATGGCCCCAGTTCATCCAGCCCCATACTTTTGACCGCTATCTTGATCAGTTCTTTTTCAGAAACCCCTGTTGATCTCTTTTGCTTTCTCAAAAAATATTTACCCGCATCTGTCAGTGCTTTCAATGGCACCAATCCTACTAATTCACTTCCTGTTACACGGATACCCCTTGCATCTGCTTTACGGCATACTTCATCAAAAGCAATATGAATCGGTGTTACATTTATATTTGTCAGGTTCATACTGATCTGTGCAATTCCGTATTCTTCAATATACCAGCCGATTGCCTTTACCGATTTTAAAGATCCGGGCTTATTTACTTTCACTCCATTCTCCACTACATTTCTTCCGGCCTCTCTTACATCAAAGGCAATAGCATTGGCCCTTCTTGTGGAAGTAGTGTTAAGGTTTACATTATAGGCTACAAGAAAATCCCTTGCCCCTATCACAGTACCGCCTCTTTTGATATCAAATTCTGCAGGCCCAAAATCAGGTTTCCATTCCGGCTGTTTGATTTTTTTAAAGAATCCTTCATACTCCCCTGCCCTTATCACCGATAAATTACTTCTCTTCTTATCAGGTTGTGCCGCTTCATACAGGTAAACAGGTATATGTAATTCCTCACCCACTCGTTTCGCCAGCCTTTGCGCATACTGTGCAGTTTCCTCCATAGATATACCTGATATTGGGATCAGCGGACAAACATCGGTAGCCCCCATTCGTGGATGCTCCCCTTTATGCCTGCTCATATCAATCAGTTCCCCTGCTTTTTTTATAGCAAGAAAAGCTGCTTCAATCACAGCTTCCGGATTTCCCACAAATGTTACTACCGTTCTGTTCGTTGCCTTTCCGGGGTCGACATTTAGTAAACGAACACCTTCTACCATTTCTACCTGGTCCGTTATCTGTTTAATAATGACAAGGTCAGCTCCTTCACTAAAATTGGGTACACATTCTATTAGCGGTTGCATGTAAATGAAATTTGAGCTAAGATATTGATTAACCAATTAGTAGATAATATATACAGAATGATTTTCATTTTAGAACCCCAAATACAGATGCCTTATCTTCGCAACCATGCTAAAAAAGCCCGGCATATTCTTTTTCTTGCTGTTTATTCTGACAGCCATCGCTGGTTTTAGTACAAAGCAATCCGGGGCTGAAAATACCAACGTAAATAAGAAGAAACTTGTCCTAAAGACATTTCATCTGCCGCATGCAGAACTGGAGAGGCCGCAAACATCAAGTGTCGTTTTCGGTCATGCCCAGGGGCACCGCACTATCAATTTTTCTATTCATACATGTTACCCAGTATTAAGGTTTTTTTTAGAAGCTGTTTCAAAGACTAAAACAAGTAAAAAAAACTTCCCCTCGAAAGAATACCTGTATTACATCTATCCTTCCCATAATTTCTGGTAAGCAATTTTCAATTTGACTGATCTGTAAACATCGTGTACATCTTGTACAATGGTGCATTTTTCATTCTTAAAAAAGTTAGTCATGAATGAAACGCTCCTGGCTGTACTTGCACTGCTTGGCGGGTTATTTGCAATCATATCATTGCTGGTATATGTGAACAACCGTAACAAAAGAAGAGATGCAGATAAGGATAAACAATAACCCTATCGGCAGAGCCAGTATAATGGATTCTGCCCTTGATTTCAACCCGTAAAAAAATTAAAAAAGACTTGCATGAAGAAATATATCAGGACTGATAACAAATCTGCTTATCAAAAAGCCAAACAATACAGAGAATCCCGGATCTCAATCAAGGGGCATGTACGGGACTTTGTGCTTATTTCCATTGGTATATTTTCAGCTGCCTTTGGCTTAAAAGGCTTTTTGCTTACAAACAAGTTTATAGATGGTGGGGCCACCGGTGTATCACTGCTTGTTTCAGCCCTGACCCAAACACCGCTCTATCTCCTTATCATTTGTATAAACATTCCCTTTATGGTACTTGGGTATAGGATATTAGGAAAGCAATTTGCCATTAAAACGGCGCTGGCCATCACCGGGCTGGCATTGGTCATTGCTAACATTGAGTTCCCAAATGTAACCGATGACAATTTGCTTGTTGCGGTATTTGGAGGTTTTTTTCTAGGCGCTGGCATTGGCTTTTCTATTCGTGGTGGTGCTGTAATTGATGGTACTGAGGTGCTTGCTATCTTTCTCAGCCGAAAATTTGGTGTTACAATTGGCGATATCATCATAGTTATTAATGCCATTATATTTAGTACAGCAGCTTATCTGCTTTCCGTGGAAATTGCCTTGTATTCTATGATTACTTACCTGGCAGCATCCAAAACGCTGGATTTTATTGTAGAAGGCATTGAAGAATATGTCGGGGTTACTATTGTCGCCTCTCACAGCGACGAAATCAGGCAAATGATTATTGATTCAATGGGCAGAGGGGTAACCGTTTACTCCGGCAAATCAGGATATGGGAGAACTGGTGAGAAAAAGAATGTGGATATTGTTTACACAGTTATCACCCGTCTTGAACTAAATAAACTCAACAGCGAGATAAACAGGATTGAACCCGATGCTTTTGTAGTAATGAGCAGCGTAAAAGATACCAAAGGGGGCATGATCAAAAAAAGAAGGCTGAAACATTAAACGAATGCTCTTGTCATGAAAGCGCCTTGACCCCAAATATTGCAAACGGGGCAGCTTTACCTTTTAACAAAGGACTATCCAGGTAAGTAAACCGGTAGCCAGGTGTATCTTTTAGTTGCTGGTAAAGTGTTTCAGATATTATCATATCCTGCCGGTAATGATTACATAATGCAATGATCCTGGCTGTGGTATTGAGCACATCGCCAGAATACACAATATCCTTTTTAACTAGGCCAATTTCACCGGTTGCAACAATACCACTATGGACACCTGCTTTGAAATCAGGAACAACTGTAAAATTGTCGAGAAAGTAGGCCCTTCTTTTTTGAACAGCTTCCCTGATAATATCAAAACACCGTATACAGTTTGCATTCTTTAGACCTGTATCTTTTTCCCAGGAAATAACAATCTCATCACCTACATATTGATAAATCTCCCCATTTGCCTGCATAATCGCTTCGTTCGCTACCTGGTAAAAATAACGGAGCATCCTAAAGTACAACTCATCGCCTATTCTTTCGGCCATAGCAGTGGAAGATTTAAGGTCAAGAAACATAAATATCCGATGCTCTTTACCGGGAGCATGATACTTCCCAAGCAAAAGCCTTTTCAAAGTAGCCGCCCCGTATCTTTCGCTTACGTCGAGAATAAAAAAGGTGAAAATGACAATAAAATACCATGCAATCAGTAATCGGTAAACCCGGAGGCTGAAAACATCTTTTTTGAATTTTACCCAATAGCTTCCGTCATTCTTGTTAAACAATGCGCCGATAAGGCCAACAATTAAAATACAAAGAACAACAAAGAGAACATAGAGGAGAGAATGGATCAGTAGTTTTTGAAAATATGTTTTTCCTTTTAGTTTTTCCCGCTGAAAGAATACGATAAAAGAACCTCCCACCAAACCACCCATCAGCGGGCCAATGGCTGTGATCAGTAAATGTTCAGCTGCCCCGTTGCCAAATAAAAACCAGACAAAATGCCTGTTGCCTTCCGGGTCATAGTTTACAGAATTATACAGCTCGACTAAAACGCCGATGATCACCCATGCGATAGTAATAAACATTACCTGCCGTAGCCTGTACCATAAGACTGGTCCTTGTATCATTTTCCAATATTAATGAAGAGTATTCAAGCACCGAAGAAAAAAACTAAAAACAACGACACTGTTTATTGCTTATCTTTCCCCAAAAAACAACATGCATAAAGTTATTTCTGGATTAGCGCTGTTATTTTGCGTTTCAGTTGTGCAGGCACAGGATGTTGATTATAAAAAGGGAATTATACAGGTAAACGGTAAGGATTATGCCAAACTGGAGGTAACAAAGCAAAACTTTGGCCTGACGAAGTCCTTCGAAGTATTTTCTCTTGCCGGTGAAAAGATCATTATTGCCGCACCAGCCACAGAGTTTGAAAGCGACAAAAGCGATAACTCTTATTTATTTTACCGCCTTACTTTTCTTACTGCCGACCAGGTTGGGATTTTCAAAGTAGCCTCTCTCGGACAGGAAAAATCTTTTGCCAAATTGATCGGAACCAGCGGTATCTTAATAAATGATAAGGCGGACGCCATTAAGGTAAAAGAATTCATCGCTGCCAAAGGTGCATCACCAAAAATTGCTGTGAATTATGCTTTAGTTGCAAGAAGTACCAGCTGGCCAATCACTATAAAAGCAGATAAAACCATCGAGCAAAACGCAAAGATCATCGGCAATTTTAAGCCAACTGGCAGCAGCAATGGCCTGGATATGTACGAATTTGCCCTTCCTTCCGGCGTTGTTGTAGCAAAAGTTTCCTTTACCGGCGGCAATAATGCACAAAACATGGAATTATTTACTGCCAAAGACAACCTGAAGCGTACAGTACCGATTCCTCAGCAGGATAAAATACTGGCTGCTGACACCAGCATCGACAAAAACTATTTTACCCTGAAAAGGATTGTAAAATGGCTGGTTGACAACCAGTATTTGTAATATTTATAAGTTCATTAGTATAGCTAACATAAATCATATACTGTTCCCGTCGGTACTGGTAATTTGCCTCTCTTAATAAAGTAGCTATGATCCGGAAAAAGCTGTTCCGGTATGCCAAAAAACCGGTTCTTTTCCGGGAAAGAGGAAAAGAAATTCTGCGGATTGAAGCTCTGAGCGATGCTGTATTTGCCTTCTCAGTTTCGTTATTAGTAGTGGCGCTTGAAGTACCACAAAACTTCGAAGAACTGAAAACCATCTTGCAGGGAGCTGTTCCTTTTTTTGCTACGGTAGCCATGATCTTTTTATTCTGGTACCAGCAATACAAATTCTTTCGCCGTTATGGTCTGAATGATGTTGGCACCATTCTGTTGAACCTGGGTTATCTCGCCGTAATATTATTTTATGTTTACCCCATGAAATTCTTATTCTCATTATTGCTGGGTTCATGGACAGGTATCGACTTATTTCCAAAAGCTGCCGAAAAAGGCATTGCCGTTATTCATGCAGAAGATTTTTCTCAGCTCATTATTTTATTCAGTACCGGTTATGCAATAATCTGGTTTCTGTTATATGGAATGTATCAACGGGCTGGCAAGTTTCATCACCAACTTGAACTAAGCGCCTATGAGCTAAAATTTACCCGGAAAGAAAAAAGAGGTGCCTTTTGGAATGGACTTATAGGTGTGGCAGCCATAACGATGGCCATTGCAGGGATGGAAAGCATCGCCGGGATATGCTATTTATTCATTCCGGTATTACTGGTACTGAACGAGAAGCTGTTTAAAAAGTCTTTACATATTGGTAAAAAAGAAGCTTCCGGGTCACATAATGTGTAAGAAGATTTAATTTGGCCTCATCTTTGACACAGCCCTTTTGTAAATCAAAATAGTTAGTTATGACGAACAGGACATTTCTTACACATTACGCTTTTTTAGCCATCACATTTTTTGCATCAACTATAACGATAACAGCCCAATTGAGTACCAAGGACAAAAAAATTATTGAAGATTCAAAGGCAGCAAAAGAAGAATTCATAAAAGCGGATGGCCTGATGAAGAACTTATTTGACAATGCCTATGCTTATGTGATTTTACCCAATGTAGGTAAAGGTGGTATTGGCATAGGCGGTGCCGCCGGTAATGGTGCTGTTTTTCAAAAGGGCTCTCTTATTGGAATGGCTAAAATGACACAGGTGACCATAGGTTTTCAATGGGGTGGACAAGCATATCGGGAAGTAATATTTTTTGAAACAAAGGCCGATCTTGACCGTTTCAAAGAAAACAGGCTGGAATTATCCGCCCAGGCATCAGCAGTAGCCGCTACAGCCGGTGCATCAGCTAATGTAAAATACAAAGACGGTGTAATGATATTTACACAAGCAAAAGGTGGTTTAATGTATGAAGCCTCCATCGGAGGGCAGAAATTCAAATTCAGAACTATCTGACCGGCAGTTAAAAACAAAGGCAGGCCCGGCAAAACCTGCCTTTGTTTCATTATTCAAGCTTAATACTTGTGTTAGTGTGGCAAACTTTTCCTCAGTTTACCATAGATGTAAGTACCTGTCATAGCTGCAATAAGGTACACAATGAATACAGTATTACCAGCACCAAGCAAAATGAACATAGGTGCCGGGCAGGCACCGGCCAAAGCCCAGCCCATTCCGAATATAAATCCGCCAATTAAATAACGGGGGTAAGTCCTTGCCTTGTCTTTGATGGTAATCTCTTTTCCTTCCACATTTTTCATGTGTTTTCTTTTAATCAGGTAAACAATGATAATACCTGATACAATAGCAGATCCAATGATACCAAACATATGAAAGCTCTGGAAACGAAACATCTCATAGATACGGAACCAGGATACAGCTTCGCTTTTATAAAGAATAAAACCGAGCAGGATCCCAACGAAAATATATCTTGACATTCTCATGATGCAAAGTTTTAGAAGTTAAAACAGGTATGGAATAACGAGGTAGGTGATTAACAAACCACCCATGAAAAAACCAACTACTGCTACCAGTGAAGGCAGTTGCAAGGCAGACAAACCGCTTATGGCATGGCCGGAAGTGCAGCCCCCGGCATAGCGGGCACCAAATCCTACCATCAGCCCACCGCCACCGATCATCAGCAACCCTTGCCAGGTCAGCAATCCTTTCCAGCTGATAAACTCGGGTATTAGCGGGACCTCATTAGCTTTCACCCCGATATTAATCGCATTAAGCGAATTAACAGTGGCATCGCTGATATGTGCCACATCACCTTGTGGCCCGAGGAAATAATGAGAGGCGAGGTAACCGCCAAACACGGCACCTAATGCTACAAGCAGGTTCCACTCACCTGAACGCCAGTCTATCTTAAAAAATTCATTCATGTTGTCCGCACCATCCGCTGCACACATTAAACGAAAGTTTTCAGATATTCCAAATTCATGGCCAAAGTATAATAATATAAACATCACAAGAGCAAGTAAAGGGCCAGCAACATACCATGGCCATGGCTGAGCAACGAAATCCCGGAATTGGTTGAAATATGTTTCTATCATAACTGGTAGATTTAATTACAGGGGTAAAGTTAGACTGCTATAAAAATGTCTTCACTGACAATCAGCATACATTAGACTGATATTGATAAGCTTATTAACCAAAAAACCGGTGAATTCCTGCGCAAAAACAACCTCTTTTGTGATTGATGTCACACTACATAATTACGAATATGCTGATAACCCATATAATTATTCTTCCCGTAAAGGTTTATACACAAGATCTATAACCTTTTTAGGAGGCAGAAAAAACTCCCTGGGATGGCTGAAGAAATAATGGCCAATTGTTCTGAATAATCTGGGGTATTGTGATAAATGTATACCTCTTGACTTTACAGCCATGAAAAATGCCAAAGAAAAACTGATCAGAAAATTAAAAAATCCAATTCCTAAAACTCCTGCAAAAACAGCCAGCAAAAAAAGAGGTGGGATATTATCTATCCCGGTACCATATAAACCAATAGAAGTATTGCCTGATGCAATGGTGATATGACGGATATCGAATGGGACACCAAATATTTTCCCCAATACTCCGGAAAAGCCGAGAAAAAAACCAAGGGCCAGGTTGCCCACCAGCGCACCAAAATGTTTCTCTACATATTGAGCCAGTTTATCAAGTCGTTTGGCCGACATAGAGACTTTAAGTACAGGGTGATTTTTCAATCGGTCTTTTATTCGTCCATACTGAATCTTGTTTTGCCAATACCCTGCAATAATACCACTGACAAATAAAAAAAAGCCGGTAAAACAGGCATACAATAATGCAGGACTACGCCACGGATGCTGATCAGTGAGCATTTGCAACGCTGCATCACCCTCTGCAATCTTGTACCCAAAAGCCAAATCATACAACCAGGCCAGCAAAAATGTAAGCGGGAAAACAATCACCAGGTTACCAAAGAAGGAAGCTATCTGGCTTCGTGAAACTTTTGCAACCGTGGCAGCCAGCCCCTCTATATCCGGCTCCCCTTCAATCTTCCTTGTATCCAGTGAACTCGCCACTGCACTGGCAGTAAACGCCGGTTGTTTTGTTGCCAGGGTGGATTTAGTCTCTTCAATCAGAATAAAGCCTGCACTGTAATTGACACTGTAAAGAAACCCCATGGGAAAAGGCGCCAGTTTTAAACGACCTATCAGATTTTTGATAATCGCAGTAAATGAAATGATAAAACCGCCCCACATGGCGCTATAGATCATTTTGTAAAACTCTCTTCTCGTCTCAGTAATATATTTATGTCCTTTGGTTCCCTTATGTTCAGCAATCTGGTAAGCCAGGTATCCAACACCCTGCGATAAAAACTCCCTGATACTGTTCTTTCTTTTCTCGTTTCGTACCAACAACCTGAAAAGATCAACAAACCGGCCGGTATCAAACTTATTGTCTGCATCCAGTACATCTGTTATCAGCTGCATTCGCTGAAGACGGTTTGACAAAATCAGTAACAGGTACGTCTGCTGGAGGCTGGCCCCTTTTTCGGAATGGCTTTCCCTGATATAATCAATAAGCCTGTAGCAATCCTCGATCAGGTTCTTTAATTGAACTGAAACAGCCGTAATCTCCGTTTCAGAAGCATTATCCATCAACAGGCTTTCCAGTTCATGGACCTTGTAATTCTGTCGCACATAAGCAGTATCATGCACTCTTTCTTCTTCAGGGATATAATTAAGAACATCTCTTTCCAGTCCAAGCTGTGCCACCTGGAAAGAAAGAATCTTTAGTGAATGAAGCAACTCTTTTTTTATCCCGGTATCTCTGGGACTGAAGCTAAACCCAATTGCTTCGAAAAAATTTATCCAGTGCTGACGGGGTATAGCTTCCACCCATACAAAATCATCTTTCCGGAAGAAAACGCTATTGATGACATATAGAAAATCAGTATCACTTTTAAGCGGGGGTAATAGTTTATGTTTTAGTCTGTTGGATAATTCCTGCCAAAAGCCCCTGGCTAATGGAATGCCGCTTTCTGTAATAGCAGATGTAAGATGACTGTTCCTGAGTTGTGACAATAGGGAATTTTGCAGGTTGGCCAGTACTAATGGTTCTTTTCTTAATTGCTCCAGTACATGCCTTAATTTTTCTTCCGGCTTTTTTCGCTGCTTACGGGTTTGTGGTCGAATTTCAGCAAAAAAGGAAATAAGGAATTGCAGACCTTTTTTCCTGTCATCAACAGGAAGGATAGTGTTTTCTTCTACTACCTGTTCAAAGAAACCAGGTTTCTTTTTTCTTAACCGGATCATGCAGACCGAAAATACAACTTGTAGACTTTTGAGAAGTATTAAAAAATTATAAGAAAATTAAAAGAATATTATAACCATTCCCCTTCAATCATCACCCTGTCTATCGGGTTTGTCCCAAAGGAATAGGGCAAATAGGCCAGGGATGGAACGGGCCTTGTGAATATCAGGTTTGCCTTTTTGCCAATATTGATGCTACCAACTTCATCCTGCAGTTCCATGGCAAAGGCCCCGTTAATTGTTGCTGCATTAATGGCTTCTTCCGGCAGCATTTTCATTTGAATACAACTCATGGAAACCACCAGGTTCATATTACCTGAAGGAGAAGAACCAGGGTTAAAATCAGTTGCCAGTGCAATAGCACAGCCGCCATCAATTAACTGTCTTGCCGGTTGAAAAGGCATACGAAGAAAAAAAGCGGCTGTGGGTAATAATGTCCCGATCGTTTGCGATGCAGCCAGTTGTTGTATTGCATCTTCATCCATAGTTTCCAGGTGATCGACACTCACAGCACCCAGCTTCACTCCTGTTTGCGTACCACCGGACAAATTTAGTTGGTTGGCATGTATCTTCGGTTTTAACCCATAGCTCATACCAGCCCGGCATATTTGTTCTGTTTCCCCGGGTGAAAAAAATCCTGTCTCACAAAACACATCAATATAATCAGCCAGTTCTTCTTCAGCAATAACAGGCAGCATTTCTTTTATCAGCAATTCAATATACCCCTGGTGATTTTCTTTAAATTCCGGAGGGTACGTATGTGCCCCCAAAAACGTTGCTTTCACCGGGATAGGTGAGGTTTCCTTCAATCGTTTGATCACACGAAGCATCTTCAATTCGCCTTCCACCGATAACCCATAACCGCTTTTGATCTCGATGGCGCCTGTCCCCATTTGCATTACTTCATTGAGCCTTGCCCATGCCAGGCGCAATAGTTCTGATTCACTCATCGCATTCAGTTTCCGGGCTGAATTCAGTATGCCTCCTCCCCTTGCAGCAATCTCGGCATAACTGAGTCCCCTTATCTTATCAACAAACTCCTCCTCCCGGCTGGCAGCAAAAACAAGATGAGTATGACTGTCGCACCAGCAGGGTAAAACCATTTGCCCGGATGCATCAATTATATTATCTGCCACCTCGTCAACAGGCCCCAGGTTAATCATTTCTCCAAAAGAAGCGATGAAACCATCTTCAATCAGTAAAAAGGCGTTCTCTACACATGGAAGTACTGAAAGCTCTTTTCCCCTGAGTAATTTATTCTCAAATCGGGTATTGACAAGCAATTTAATATTGGTGACCAGTGTGGAAGCCATACAGCCGCTAATTTACCTGTAAAAGCTGATTTGTTAACAATAAAAAAAGCCGCCCTCGCAGGCGGCTCAGTTAACTAAAAAAGTTTATTAATAAGGCAATAAAGTAGATTGGGTATTACCCTGCGGGCCCGTCCATTCCACCTTCATATAGTAGGGATTGGCGCCGGGGCATCCTGTCGGATTACCATTAGCATTAAGCCCGAAAGTTACCGATGCATTGAAAAGATTGGTATGATGAACAACCCTACCGCTTCCTACCCGGAAGCTGCAATCCTGCCTCATTACCACTGGTTGTGCAATAGACGTGGTAAAAAAATTGCCAAACCGATTGGTTCCCCATTCAGCAATACCCGTAATGCCGTTGGCAGCATGCATTCCGGTTACTGTTATCACTACTCCGTTATTGTAAGTGAATACTCGTTGACGAGCCACCTGCCAGGTACGCTGTGTGTTGTCATCAAATGTTACCGACATATTGCTGCTGGTGATCGTATGTGAAATTGTATTCAGAACCGGCAAATTGATAAGTAATCCGCCGCTGACATTGGTAAAACTTTGCGTTCCGTTAAGGGTAATGCTCTTATTATCACTCAGGCGGGTAACTTTAAAATTCTGGTAAGTAACATTTATTACTGCCCCTGCATTCTTCCAGCGGACACCCTGTGCCATCGAAACAACAATTACACCGGTGCGAATGCGGTTGCCCAAACAATTGGTGCCATTGTAAGTGATGGTAATGGTTCTCGGATTACTCATGGTATCTACCGCTACGGTGGCATCGCAGATAAGTGACTGGATATTTTCTGTTCTGCCCGCAAATCCTGCTGCAGATTCAACAGTAATATTTACATCATTGGCTGCCGCATCCACTTCATTGGAAAATCTTGACTGATCATCAGAATGCCTGGCTGTTTCCATGGTATAATCAGAGTTATCTGATTGATCTTTTTGACAGGCTATAAAGGACAATGAAAAAAAGGTGAGCAAAACAGCTCCATATAGGATCCTGGCTTTCATATAAACGGTTTTAAAAAATGAAAAGACATCATTCAGACGTCATTGACAGGGTTTTGGTTTAAAGCAACAAAAAATAAACCCGGTAAAATAAATAAACAGAAGTTAAACGCCCCAGCAGCGCATTTAGTGTATGTTATAAAAAGAAAAACTACGATAAACCACGGAAAATTTACGATGCTGTTACTCCTCATTTTTCCACTCCACCTTCACTTTACGACGAACCAGTTCTTTTAACGGTTTACCATCTTTGTCGTATTCTTCCACCGCCACAAAAAAGAGATAGAGGGGTGTATTGATCTCCCGGATTTTGATCACCCTCCCTTCATTTACATCAAAGAACTGACGGATGTTCTTGGTACCAACAATCCTGTCTTTATCGATCCGGGTAAGTTTGTGATTGAAGGGGTGCCATTCATAAGCAGTATCATAGAACCAGTATGACCAGCCGGTCTCGGAAATATTCATCTCCTTATTTTCATTGAATTCATCTTCCCTGAGTTGCAAAAGGGGCAGGTAAGGGAAATCACGGATAGGGCTGGTTTCTGTAAACCGGTAAATAGAATCACGGATGCTGGCAAATACATAAACCCCTTGCACATTCTGAAGCATCACCAGTATTTTAAATGGTTTGCGTTCCAATTGCACTGTAGTATTGAATTCACTCAGCTTCACCGACTCATCTTGAGAAATACGTATACTAACTTCCTTTTCCTGTGCAAAAAGAAAACCATGTATGGTAATCAAACTAACAATTAATGCAGCCTTTTTAAAATATGATCTCATTATTCTCAAAATATGAAATTAATAGCAATTATGATATCTACTTTTTTAGGCACTCAGTCATCTTCGGCTTTCCATTCGATCTTCAATTTTCTACGCATAAATTCCTTTACCGGCCTTCCTTTATCATCGGTTTCTGATACAGCTACAAAGAAAATATACAAAGGCCTGTTATTATCCTTCACTTTAACTTCTTCTTTTTTATCCAAAAGATAATATTGTTTGATACTCTTTACCCCTACCACTTTATTACTGTCAAGAAACACTAATTTTTTATTGAACCGGTGCCAGTTTAGTTCCGGGTCATAAAACCAGTAGGACCAACCCTCATTGCTGATGATCAGTTCTTTGTTATTATTGAACTCTTCTTCAGCCATGGCCAGGTTTGGAAGATCTTTAAACCCAGGTACAGGATCTGAAGGACCTGTTTTGTAAACAGAATCACTGAAACTGGCAAAAACATATACCCCTTCTGTTTTGGATAACAACACCTGTATTTTGAATCCTTCTTTTTCCAGGGCCAGGCGGGTTTCAAAATCATTTAACTGGTGTGCTTCATCATCCTGTACTATCCTTATGGAAACATCTTTTTGCTGTGCAAAAAAAACTGCCGGTGAAAGCAGCAAGTATAAAA
>DEHX01000148.1:2391-8054 GCA_002352145.1 Chitinophagaceae bacterium UBA2789 | reverse complement strand
CTCCTGTCAACACCAAAACTGATAAAAGCCCCTATGTACACAAACATCCGGGACGTAGGTACAATTGCCTCTTTCCTGTACCCATTGTAAGAATACTGGTAGCCAAAAGTTTGTTTGATGTTGAAAATATTACTTACCTGCAATACGTAAACGGCAAATGACTTTGCATCTGTCTTGCCAATTTTTGGCAAGTAATTAATGGCAAAACTCACATTATGAAAATCGGGTACAGTTCCGCGGTCATTGAATTTATAATTCGTTCCGTCAAACCCGATATTATAATACGGCCTTCCGCTGCTGTAATTATAAGATGCGTTGAAGTTCATTTTCAATTTTTGTACAAACTTCTTCGTTACAAAAGAAGCAGTATGTTTCGCAGCAAAGTTTGGTGTAATGGCAAAGGGAAAGTTGAGAAAATCCCTTTCGGTATCAAGGAAAGAATAAGAAATCCAGTAGTCAAAGTTTTTGATGGTCTTTTTATCTCTCCAGAACAACTCAAATCCTTTTGCATCACCAAATCCGTTATTATTGATAGCAGCTTCGGTGAAACCTATCACTCCTGTTTTTACCAGGTTATCATATTTTTTATAGTAAAGCTCGGCTCTTAGTGTTTGCTGATTCAGCGACCGCTGAAACTGGGCAATGTAGTGAGTGGCTTTCATAAATGCCAGCTCGTTTGGAGAAGGCAAGTACCGGCGTTCAGGATTCTGGTAAAATATTCCGTATGCCAACGAGGCTTGTGTTCCTTTACCTAATTTATACGCCAATGACAACCGGGGGGCAATATTGGCTTTATTCAATATGGATGAATGTTCAAAACGAACTCCAGCTTTCACTGCCAGGTCATTGGTAGCATACAGATCACCCTCTGCAAAGAGAGATTTTATTTGCTCTTTCACCGTTGCAGGATATTTGTTTCCGTCATAAGCAGTATATACTACTTTATCATTGCTGAAATTATATTCTGATCCAAAACGAAGGGCACTTAAGCCCTTAAGCTTTTTCTCCAGCACCAATTTGCCATTGAAGTAGTTGCCTTCATTATCAACTCCAAATTTTTTGAACTCGAGGCCCGACAATAGCACATCGTTCTTGCTGGTATTCTGCATTCCGGCATCAATATCATCGGTATTATTTGTATAAGAAGTCCCCAAAAAAATCTTCCATTTGTTGGGCAGGTTTTCCTTCCATGACAGGTTATGATACATATTAGTATTATGGATCTTAAACTTGTCAAGGTAGCCGAGAGAGTCGATACTATTGGTTGTAAAAGCAAGTTCATTGTTACTGTAATAGCCATAGTATTTAAGCATGCCCGTCTTTGAAGTTTTGATTCGAAAGTTGGCATCTGCTCCATGATAAGCTGGTGCCGTTGAATAATCTTGCCGTTGTTTAATGATGGCAAAAGCAGGTGCCAGGTTGGTATAACTGTAACTTCCTCCCCATGAAGACATTTTATTTTTTGCTAAATGCTGATAGCCACCGTTGATACCTATCACTGAAAATCCAAGATTAGCCGATGATTGATCGGGCAGATCTATGGACTCCAGGATCAAGGCAGAGGATAGAGCCTGGCCATATAAAGCAGAATAACCACCGGTACTAAACACTGTTCCTTTAAAAAGAAAAGGTGAAAAACGACCAAACTGGGCAATATTGGGCACACTGGTAAAGAAAAAATTATTCACCAGTGTACCATCTATAAATGTTTTTGTTTCTGCAGCTGTGCCACCCCTTACAAAGAGGCCTTCACTTTCTCCCACCTGCTGGGCACCTGGTAATGTTTTCAATGCCCCGGTAATATCACCATTGGCACTGGCGGTGGTTACAATATCAATGGGGTCTAATACGGCAGCGGCTCTTTTACGATCACTGGCTTCAAATGTTCCTGCTGAAAGTACAACGGCAGTTAATTCCGTAACCTCCTGTTTTAATACTGCATCAATTATAATGGGTCCGTTTTCCACTTTAATTTGCTGTTCAAAAGATTTATACCCAATGAAAGAAATCAAAAGCACCTGTGTCCCTTTTTCAAATGTTTTAAAAGAATAGCGGCCAGATGAATCAGATGTAGCGCCGTCGTAGCTGTCCTTTATTGAAATACTTGCACCTGCAATGGGATTAGCCTTATTATCCTTGACAGTTCCTTTTATAACCACCTGTGCATTTACCGCATGCAACAACAGCATGACAACAATCATTGCGCTGGCTCTTTTCATTACTCTCATAGCAAATAAGTGTTTTGCGACACAAACATAAAGTAGTTTACAATATAAACCAAAATATTTTTAAATAAAGCCGCCCCCTGGAAAGGGGGCGACTTACCGTCCAGAATAAATAATAAATTATTGTTTTACAACCCTTTGTTGAGCAGTTTCGCCATTGCAGCTAACTTTTACAATGTAGAAGCCTGGAGCCAAATTGCTAATATTAATACTTTCAGTTTGACTGCTGCTGCCTGTTTCAACCCTCTTAACAACCTGTCCGTTTGTTTGGAAGATCTCGTATACAGCTCTTTTATTTTGCCAGTTTGCCGGAACTGTAATTCTTAAGTCACTGGTTACAGGATTCGGATAAGTGAGGATTGAAACGCTATTCTCTGTGCCTTTTCCAATTCTGATCACCCGGATATTTGACAGTTCATTTTTTCCGTCAATATCTACAGAGCGGAGCCTGTAATAGATCACAGTTGCCTGAAGACCTGTAATATTATCATGCATACTATAATGCTTAGAATCAGATGTATTACCATATGCAAATACCATTCCTGCATCTGAGTAGTTAACACCATCAGTACTTCTTTCAATGATGAAGTGGCTAACATTTTTCTCATATTCAGTAGTCCAGCTAAGATCTACTCGCTTTGAATTGTTATTCAGCACAGCATTGAAAGCAGACAATTTAATTGGAAGTGTGATAGGCGCTAAATAAGTAAAGTTTTTAAACCAGATGGAATACATCCTGTTGGTCATACTTGAGTTTGCAGTCTTTGTTCCGCCAACCCTCAGCTTAATAATGTTGGTAGTATTATATGATACTGTCGTCATAACACTTGTTTCAGCTGTATCTACTCCAGCAGTATAAAGATTTTTTGAACCATCAAATCTTTTACCAGCAGTCATTATGTTGCCAGCCAAATTATCATTAACATTTGTAACTGTAACTGCCGAATTGTTTTCCAATGTATAAGCATTTAATGAGTAAAAAGAAACCCACTCATTTAAAGTACTGTTATCACCATCAATATCAATTGCAGTGGCTTTGAAACCTGGAATAGTTTGAAGTGTTTGAGTGTTAGCAGTCACAAATGTAATCTCAAACTCCATCCACCAGGAAATGTTGTTAGTGCTTCCGGTATATTCCACCTGGGGCTGAAAGGCGTTATTGTAACCACTTGAACTTTGGTCAATATTATTCAGCCTTACATCTGAATGTGATCTGCCTGCTATTTTAACCAGCGCATCATGTGTGCCATTAATCAAAGGGAATCTATAAACTGTTCCATTTGCACCGTTTGAACCAGAGATACGGCTTGAGTTCTTAAATATTAACTCCTGGTTGGTTTGCGCAACTAAAGAGGAGAAAGAAAAAGAAGAAACTATCAGCACTAATACTGCCAGGTTTCTAATAGAGGGTAAAATTGTTTTCATCGCTTTCGCTTTAGGGTTCTAGATTAACTCGGTACGGTTCCGAACTTTTCCTTCGATCGCAATGAAACCCGATTGTAGATTTGAAACTGCCGGGAGTAATATCCCTTAGTGAGAGTAGTTAGTTTCAGGGGTCGGATTTCGTTGTTTTCTTAGGATTTGTTCGATTCGAGAACAAACATAATACGCAGTTTTTTTACTTGCAAGTTTTTCACGAATTTTTTCGCAAAAAATACCGTATTTTCTGTAGTATTTTTACGATTATACATGATAATCAATAATATACGATTAGCGAAATCCATAAAAAAATCCTGCCGTTTGGCAGGATTCTACGATAAAAATCTTGAATTGGTTATTTATACTGTGGTATTAACCCGTTGGCCAGGTCTACCATTTTCTTGATTCCCTCTTCCGGTAGATTACCTTTTTTAAATTCAGCCATCACTTCAGGAAGCTTGTTTTCCATTTCCATCAGGAAGTGCTCTTCAAACTCTTTTACCCTTTTCACCGGTACGTCTTTCAGCAACCCGTTTGTTCCGAGGTAAATAATTGCCACCTGTTTTTCTACAGAAAATGGTGAGTACTGCGGCTGTTTCAAAATCTCTACGTTGCGGGCACCTTTATCAATAACATTCTTGGTGGCAGCATCCAGGTCACCGCCAAATTTAGAAAAGGCCTCCAGCTCACGATAAAGAGCCTGGTCCAGTTTCAATGTACCAGCTACTTTTTTCATTGACTTGATCTGTGCATTACCACCTACACGGCTTACAGAAATACCTACGTTGATGGCTGGACGGATACCTGACAAGAACAGGTTTGTTTCGAGGAATATCTGACCGTCTGTAATAGAGATTACATTGGTAGGGATATAGGCCGATACGTCACCAGCCTGTGTTTCAATGATAGGCAGAGCGGTTAATGATCCACCGCCTTTGATCATATGTTTGATGCTGTCAGGAACATCGTTCATATTCTTGGCTACATTGTCATCACTGATAACCTTGGCAGCTCTTTCCAGCAAGCGGCTATGCAGGTAGAATACATCACCGGGGTAAGCTTCACGACCAGGAGGACGACGCAACAACAATGACACTTCACGGTAAGCTACAGCCTGCTTTGACAAATCATCATAAATGATCAGTGCAGGGCGGCCGGTATCGCGGAAGAATTCACCAATCGCAGCTCCGGCAAATGGAGCATAGAACTGGAGCGGGGCCGGATCAGATGCAGAAGCCGCTACAATGATGGTGTAATCCATCGCACCATTATCCTGCAGAGTTTTCATCACACCTGCAATGGTAGAAGCCTTCTGCCCGATAGCTACATATATACAATAAACAGGTTTTCCTGCTTTGTAAAACTCTTTTTGGTTGATGATCGTGTCAATACAGATCGCTGTTTTACCAGTCTGGCGGTCACCAATCACCAGTTCTCGTTGACCACGACCGATAGGAATCATCGCATCAATGGCCTTGATACCGGTTTGAAGTGGTTCTTTTACCGGCTCACGGAAGATCACACCGGGAGCTTTACGCTCCAGTGGCATTTCATAACGTTCACCAGTAATTGGCCCTTTACCATCTATTGGCTCACCTAGAGTATTTACCACACGGCCCACCATTCCTTCACCTACTTTTATAGAGGCAATCTGACCGGTACGCTTTACTTTGGCTCCTTCCTTAATTTCACCGCTCTCACCCATTAGTACCACACCAACATTATCTTCTTCCAGGTTCAAGGCGATAGCCCTTACTCCGTTTTCAAATTCTACCAGTTCTCCATAACGTACATTACCCAAACCGTAAACCCGGGCAATACCATCACCCACCTGTAATACGGTACCCACCTCTTCGAGGTCTGCACTGGCGTTAAAATTGCTCAACTGCTGGCGCAGTATCGCTGATATTTCATCTGGTTTAATCTCTGCCATATATTTCTGTTTATCTTTTTTAAAAATTACCTGATCTTATAAATGAAATCATTGTTCTTAAACTGGTTGGCGATAGCCTTCAAATC
>DEHX01000148.1:0-2220 GCA_002352145.1 Chitinophagaceae bacterium UBA2789 | reverse complement strand
CGCAGCAGGTTTACAAAATCACGGTTGCTTTTACAAACAGCCTGCAGCCATTGCATATCTGCAAATACCTGCTCCAACTGTCCTCTTTCAATGGCGAGGTCAATCAGTGATTTTGCGTACCTGGTTGCTAAACGAGGGTTCTGCATCTCAGTTTTTTATTAGTTCAGTTTTACTTCGTCCACCAATCCTTTGATGTGTGCTTCCTGTGCCTCTTTATTGGCAAGTTCCTTCCTGAGCACTTTTTCACTTACTTCAATCACCAGTTTACCAACCTGGTTCTTTACTTCTGTCAATGCAGCCATTTTCTGTGCATTGATAGCCGCCTGCGCTTCTGTCACTATCTTTCCGGCTTCAGCTTTTGCCTGCTCCTTTGCTTCGCTGATGATGCGGTCTTTGGTTTCTCTTGCCTCTTTCAGCAATTGAGCTCTTTCTTCACGGGCCTTTGCAAGCAAAGCTTCGTTTTCACTCTTCATTTGCGCCATCTCTTCCTTTACCTTTTGGGCAGTTGCCAGCGAATCTGCAATGCTGTTTTCACGGTCTTTCAATCCTTTGATGATTGCAGGCCATGCAAACTTCTTTAAGATAAAGAACACAATCAGGAAGGCCAGTAAGGTCCAGGCCAGTAATCCAAGTTTAGGGAGAAGAAGTTCCATTGTTTATCTGTTCTGTTGTTGAGTTTAGTTGTAAATACTGCATCCGCCGCCCTGTGCATTGGATGCAGTAAATAGTTGTGGCAATGATTATAATACCATTGCAAGGAAGCCTACGATGATCGCAAACAGTGCAGCACCTTCTACAAGGGCAGCTGTCAGGATCATGTTAGCACGGATGTCGTTAGACGCTTCCGGCTGACGGGCAATGGCTTCTACAGCGCCTTTACCGATCTGACCGATACCGATACCGGCACCGATAGCAGCAAGACCTGCACCAATTGCACCACCTGCATTAGCTGTGGCTTCCAACAGAATTACGTTCAGTAAATCCATGTTTGTTATTATTGATAGTTAAAAAATACAGTTTTAGTGATGAGCCGCATGTGCCTCATCATGATGTTCTCCTTCAAAGGCCTGGCCGATAAACACTGCAGTTAACATCGTAAAGATGAATGCCTGCAGGAATGCCACCAACACTTCGATCATATATATAAATACAGTAAAACCTATTGACAATGGAGAGGCTCCCCAACCGGCAACCGGGTTCAACTGGCCGAAAATGAAAATGAGTGAAATCAAACAAATGATAATAATATGCCCGGCCACCATGTTGGCAAAAAGACGTATAATAAGGGCGAAGGGCTTTATAAATACACTCAGGAACTCTACAGGCACCAGGATTAGTTTAACACCGAAAGGCACTCCCGGCGGGTTAAAAATGTGACCCCAGTAATGACTATTAGAACTGAACAGGATCACCACAAAAGAAATCAAACCCAACACAGCCGTAAAGGCAATATTACCCGTTACGTTAGCAGAGCCCGGTATCAGGCCAAAGATGTTGTTGATGAGAATGAAAAAGAAAACTGTCAGCAGGTAGGGCAGGTACTTTTCATACTTATGACCCAGGTTGGGCTTTGCCACTTCATCTCTTACAAAAGTGATAACAGGCTCCAGCAAGCTTTGTGAACCTTTGGGTGCAGAAGTAACCCCTACCCCAGATTTATACCTTTTAGCAATTCTAAGCATAATCCACACAAATATGATCAGCGCCAGCGTCATTTGTACTACGTTGCGGGTAAGGGAAAAATCATACACTTTTACAGAAGGATCATATTTACCATTTGCATCTACAGCGATGATCTGCTCTGACTTGAATTTTTTAGGATCAAGTCCCAGCTTTTCAATGTTATGTGAGGTCAGGATCATATACCCCTCGTGGGCATGCTCTCCATGATGGAAAGCGGAAGACATAAATGAGGTAAATCCTTTCTGAGGGGAATAAAGTATTACAGGCAACGGGATAGATTTTCCAAAAAAATGAAATTCATGCCCATCCAGTACATGCTCAAATATCACTTCGCCAATGTTCAGCTTTTCTTTTTTATCTCCTTGATGACCGGTTGCCTCATGACCCGCCTGCTGGTGGGTAGTGTCACCCCCCTCATGCTGAGCTAAGACCGGAATGGAAAAAAACAATAAAAAAAGGCTGAAAACCGCTACAGTAAAGGATTTGAAACGCCGTACTAACATACCTATCCCGAAATTTGGCGCAAAGATAAGGGTG
>DEHX01000103.1:1042-4897 GCA_002352145.1 Chitinophagaceae bacterium UBA2789 | reverse complement strand
ATCTTCAACGATCATCGCAAAGAAAGAATGTGGATACTACCACCGGTTACAACTTTGATACAGCCCGTGGCATTTGGCGGAGCCAGGTTGAAACTGGCAGCGGGTTACCGAAAAACTTATCCCAACCGCACCACTCTCAACTGGGATGCAGACCTGAGCTATGGTTTTCGCAACAGTGATATTAACGGTACAATAGGTGTTCAGCGTAAATACAATCCTTTTAATAAAGGAATGTTTGGAATTAAAGCAGGGCGAAATTTTGAATTCATTTATGCAGGTGATGCCTGGGTGAATGTGCTCAAGAGAAGTAATATCTTTTTGAACAACTCATTGGAACTAAATCATGAAATAGAGTTGTTCAACGGGCTTACCATCATGAATACTTTTGAAGTGGCTTTACGCCGTTCAGTGGCTGATTATAAAGTGGGTAATAACGCCGACAGTCTTTTTGGTATTGCCAATGATCCCCCCGTAGAATTTGATCCTTACAATGCCACCTACAACCAGGTGAAATTGTATTTTACTCCCCGGATGCGGTACATCAGGGAGCCGAAAGAGAAAATACATCTGGGTTCCCGGTGGCCTACTTTTTATGTCATCTGGAAAAAAGGAATAAAAGGTTTGTTGAAGAGTGAAATAGATTTTGATTACCTGGAATTCGGAGTAGAACAGAATATCAACTTTGGTGTGATGGGTAATACCAGTTATAATGCTAAAACAGGTGATTTCCTCAATACCAATGACCTGCGGGTAATTGATTACAAATTCATGCGGCAGGGCGACCCGCTTTTCTTTAATAATCCCAAGTATGCATTCCAGGCGCTGGATTCTACTTTTCCAGTATTTGACAGGTATTTCCAGGGAAACCTGGTGCATGAATTCAATGGGGCATTGGTGAACAAAATACCGTTCTTTAAAAAACTAAAAATACAGGAAGTGGCCGGTGGCGGCATGCTGATAACGAAAGAAAGAAGTTTGCGATACGCCGAGTTCTTTGCCGGCCTGGAAAGGGTTTTCAAATGGCCTTTCAACCCGCTGACCCGATTAAAACTGGGAGTCTATGTGGTTACTTCTGTGGCGAATAAATTCAATAACCCGGTTCAGTTCAAAATCGGACTGACCACATGGGACAGGTTCAGGAACCGATGGAGATGAACAATCATATTTTCCTTATCTCACTCTGAATTCGTAAGCCAGTCTTATAGAGGCAAATGCCCTGGTACGGTCTGTTACCCATGCTTCATGCCGTATGCTCAAATCCAGGCTGTTTTTGTTTTTCTTATTTGTGACAATCTCATCTCCTATAAAGAAAGAATACACAAAGCCATTATTTGATTCAAAGCCGGATTGATTAAGATAACCGGCGTCGCCCCCGAAATAGAAATTTCCAAGATAATATCTTAAACCTGCTTTTACAGGTATTCCTAAAACGGTTCTTGCATCAGGATTGAGCAGACTTGTTTTTCCGGATAAAGTATAAGCACCGGTAGATAAAATAATGCTGGCATGTTTTTCAAATAAGTATTCTGCTTTTATAGTACCTCCATACCCCCAGCCATGTGTTTTTCTAAAATTATTTTCCGGGTAAATAATATCTGCACCCACACTTATATTCCAGGTTTTCTTATTACTTACCTGTGCAAAAGCCTGCAAGGCTGAAATAGTAGCCAATACAAGCAATATTGTTATTAGAGAAAAGTACTTCATGATATACTTTTTTCTAATAACACCAGTTATTTATGATTGTTTATTGAATTAAGGAAGTAAAAAAATGCAGACCCGGCAATTGTGGCTGTTTTACCACCTTGCCACAATCTTAAAATTGATCAGCCTTGGCGTCAGCCGGTTGGGTAACAGGTAAACCGTATTGGAAAAATCCTTGATGAATAAGTAAGAGATTGTATTAGGTCTGTCAATCACATTAAAAATTTCAAGGCTGGCCCAAATATTATCAAAATTCCGGAAAGGAGAATGGCTTCTTCTTTTACTGCGGTCATCATCCATTAATAAGGCGCTGAAGCCAATATCGGCACGGATATAAGGTTCAATCACAGCAGCATTTCGGTAGCGGACCGCTCCGGGTATGTTATAAGGAAGATTGCTGCCGTACAGCAAATTCAGGAACATTTTAAAATTCTTATTGGTAGGCAGGTAGTCCTGGAAATACATACCAAAAGTGATGCGGCGGTCAGTAGGACGGCGCAGCCAGCCCACATCAAACCGGGCACTATCTGCAATTACCTGGTCACTGCTTTGTGCAGTAATGAATTCTCCTGCTGCATTTTTGTATCGATAGTAATGATCACCATTAATATCCTCCTGTGTTTTCATAAAGCCAATGCTGATCCAGCTTTCCGCATCGGGAACCAACTCGCCATGCAATCTCATCTCCACACCGGCAGCATAGGCTTTGGCATTGTTTTCTCCGAAGTAGCGGATACGGACATTGTCAATATCGTAAGGTACTACATCAGTCATACTCTTATAATAAGCTTCGGTGGTCCATCGCATGGGGCGGCCACCAATGCCAACGAAATTCAGGTCAAACCCGGCCACACCCTGCCAGCTCTTTTGCGATTTTAATGATGTATTGATGGTGCCATCATTTCTTCTGAGCTCCCGGTAAAAAGGCGGCTGGTTATAAGCACCGGCAGAGATACGGAAGATGATATCACTTTTCCACTTAGGTTTCCAGCTGGCGCCGATTCTCGGTGAAACCAGGAATTCCTGGTTGAGTGAATTGTAATTGAACCGCACGCCAATAGATAATGTAGTGGAATGGGTGGAATCGCTGCCCAGCAAAATATTATCCTGCAAGTAACCGGAGAATTTATTGATGTCAAGCGAGGCATTTGATTTCAACACCTTGTTTAGCTGAAGCATATTGGGCTGATAGGGCAAAGCATACCCTGCTGAGTCCTGGAATTCCCATTCATTTAACTTGTCATTGATTTGTGATTTGTCATAACCCAATCCCCACAAAAAAGCATGTTTGCCTTTATCATAGCTTCCTTTATGTGAAAGATTCCAGTTTTCAACATTCAGTTCATTTCTTGCCCAGTTCTGGTAAATGCCGGCACCCAGCGGGTTTACAATTAAGCCATAAGTAGGATTTCTCTTGTCAAAATCTCTTTCGCCAAATAGATATGCACCAATAATATCAATGTTTTCTTCCTCGTCATTTTCAAAACGGGAAAGCATCCATTTTAGTTTTAGTTTTTTATTTACCTGGTTGGTCAGTGCAAAACCAAGCATATTGGTCTGATAGCGGTCTTTTTCCCTTCCTTCAAAATTGATATCAACACCAATAGTGGCGCTGAAAACAGGGGAGAAGACGGATGTGGTAAGCTGGCTGGCCTGTGGTATCAGGGTGAACTTTGTTTGTGAAATATTACTAAGTAGCTCAGCCTGCCATTTTGGACTAAACTGGTATGAAAGCAACGCCTGGAAATCTGCTGAAGAAGGAACATAATTACCTTTTGTATCCTGACGGCTCAGCAGGTTTCGGTTGCTCCGGTTGCGAATGCCTAGCAGGTAACTGAATTTACTGTTCTTATTAGTGCCTTCGAATTGCAGGCCTTGTTCCAATATTCCAACATAAGCAGATCCGCCAAATCGCTTTGGTTTCTTGTATTGGATGTCAAGCACACTGCTCATCTTATCACCATATTTGGCCTGGAAGCCTCCGTTATAAAAACTGATACTCCTCACCATTTCCGGGTTGATAAAACTCAATCCTTCCTGTTGGCCGCTTCTTATTAAGTAGGGACGGAATACTTCAAAGTCATTTACATAAATGAGGTTCTCATCATAACTGCCACCCCGAACTGAGTACTGTGAGGTTAATTCATTGTT
>DEHX01000103.1:355-983 GCA_002352145.1 Chitinophagaceae bacterium UBA2789 | reverse complement strand
AGGGCGAAAGCTTTATCGGCAGCTACTTTTATCCTGAAATAACCGGAATCGTTGGTTACAATACCTTTCGACTGACCGAGAATGACAATGGAAACTTTGGCTAACGGATTTTCATTTTCATCCACCACTTTACCGGATACAAAAGCAGTTTTCTTCTGTGAAAAAGAAAACAGGGAGATAAGGCAGCAGGTTAGTAAAAAAAAGTAGCGCAGCCGGTTCATCGCAATAAAAATAATTCATTTTTGATGAAGCGCTGCGCTTTTGTTGGTCACACTTGCTATTTTACGATTAACGATATGCTGTTGCAGGTGTTGGCAGTCACATACTTGGTGTCCTGCCAGTTATACTTTTCATCGGATGCTCTCCAGCGATAACTTCCTTCACTGATAGTAAGTGTAAGTGCTCCTTCATCTCCGCAGGATGGGCTGTAACTGCTGTTAGTGATATACCTTGTTAATTTTCCTGTATAGTTATCTGCCAGCCAGAAATTAATATCGCCGGAGGAACCATAGCGGGAAAAAATGGTGAGTTTTCCCTGGTTTTTCAACTCATAGGTTTTCACGATATCACTGTATGTATACGATGATTTTGTATAGTTGTTGATGCTTAAGCCGGAGAAGCAAAATGC
>DEHX01000103.1:0-168 GCA_002352145.1 Chitinophagaceae bacterium UBA2789 | reverse complement strand
AGTAGTATAGGGTTTGGCTGTTTCTTTCTTTTTTGTTTTTAACGTATTCAGGTATTTGTAAGGGATGGCGAAATTCAGGTTTTGCCCTTCTTTAAACTGCATAACGCAAACGCCAATTACTTCACCGTCCTTGTTGAAAACAGGACCACCACTACTGCCCGGAGAAAT
>DEHX01000095.1 GCA_002352145.1 Chitinophagaceae bacterium UBA2789 | reverse complement strand
CCTTTCTATTGGGCGGCATTTGTACTGGTAGAGTAAAACCAGTTTGATTTGTGGAAATAATAATAACAAGTGTCTTATAAGCAAACCAGAGCTTATGGCACAATTTAATAGTATAATCAGCAACAGTGAAATACAACTGAGAAAAAGAGTTGGAGTGGGAAGAATGATAAAGCATTGCCCAAAAGTAGATATGACACCTATGGTGGATCTTGGCTTTCTGCTGATTTCCTTCTTTGTTATAACGACAGAATTAAGCAAACCCACCGTTATGGATTTGGCTATGACGGCAGAAGGGCCGCCAACGGACCTTGCAAAGTCAGCGGCATTGACAGTTTTGACAAAAGGCAATTCAATTTATTATTACCAGGGAGAATGGGAAGAAGCTGTTTTAAACCTAAAGGTTGAACCTGTTGAGCTTTCTGGAAAAAACTCACTTAGAGCTGTTATTGGTAGGATGCAAATAAGCCTTGACAAAAACGAGAATTTAATAAATGGAAGAGATGAATTAATGATTTTAATTAAACCTGGTCCTGGGACTTCTTATAAAACAGTTGTAGACCTGCTTGATGAAGCAACTATTTCCATGGTTAAAAAATATGCGTTAATAAAGCTGTCATCAGAAGAAAGCAAATGGCTATATGGGCAACAATAAAAAAGAGCTGACTGCTCAGCTCTTTTCTACAGAATTATTTTGCATACATTTTCTTCTGAATCTCGCTAACCTTGTTATTGAATTCTATTGCTTTATTGGGGTCGGTAAGGGTCTTTGAATATGCTGTAGAAGCTTTCAAAACAGCGGTATAGATTTTGGTTAGTTCAAGATAATGACCGGAATAATTAGGGTCTTCCTGCTTTTTTTTCTCATCTGCCAGCCGTGCATCTGCCACTTTTTGCATAGCATCCAGGATAGATGCTTCATCCTTTAATGAAGCAGTATCAATATTTGGAACAATACCATCATCTCCACCGCTGTCTTTTACAGTAGAATCTGTAGTTGTTTCTTTCTTGTCATCAGCTTTTTTGTTTTTTCCGCCACAGGCATAAAGAGATAACATAGCAGACAGGAATAACACCCCCGCATTAAGTTTACATTTCATGGTGGTTTGGTTTTGGTGAACAGAAAAGGTACAAATTATTTCTGCCCTACCAAATTTCTCTATTCATGGATGCACATTACGGGGATGTGCGACTGAACAACAAGTTGCTTTGTAGAACTTGGCTTGAATAACCCATCTAACAACTTATGTTTCTTAGGTATCGTTATCAGTAAATCGAGGTTGTTTTTTTCTGCAAATTCATTTAAACCATCTTCAATATCCCTGTGCTCAATAAAGTCATAAAGAGGGTTTACTTCTTCCAGCATGGTGTGAAGAAGTGCAGACTGTTCAGGTGTTTCGGGCTTGAATTGTTTGTTGTGATAATCTACATTCAATATATGTAATTCGGCACCGAATTCCTTTACAAATGTTTTGATTGCGTTTGCTGGGGTTGTTTCCACAATATTTCTGAAATCGCAGGCGAAACCTATTTTTTTAATACCGTTTCCGTAAACTTTTCCAGGCGGCACACAGATAACGGGCCAGGTAAGATGCCTGATAGCTGTAAGTGTTGTACTACCAAATAATATTTTTTCAATTCCTGTGCTTCCCTTGCTGCCCATCACAACAGCAAAGGGTTTTACTTTTTCGCACAAATTTTCGATCTCATCTGCAATATTACCCAGCCTGGCTTCTGTATAAATTTTGATGCTTCCTGAAGTAAGGTGCTCTACTTCTTTGTGTAATTTTTCCAATTTTTGCTCAGCTTCCTTTCTCAATTCTTCTACCGATACAAGTACAATCGGTGTGTCAGTATAGCTGACCGGCACCTGGTAAACATGCAATAAAATAACACTTGCATGGATAGCTTTTGCCATATCGATGCCATAATGCATGGCATTGGTGGCAGTAGGAGAAAAATCGGTGGGAATGATGATTGTTTTCATAACTAAAAATTGCAATTAAAGATAATTCTAAGTATGGATTTTCTACAATGATAGTAATCAGTAACAGAAATGATTTTTGTAAAAAGGGAAAGGACTTTTTCTAAGAACAAAGGCTAATCAAGTATTCTTCTAAAAAGGCTATTCCTTTTAAAATAACCAAAGAATAAAGTATACCAACTCCACTACGATAAGTCAGGACATATTGAACATGAGCTTTTTTAGCCTGAACCAGAGGGTTTAGTAAGATTCTGCAGATGTGCTGCAAAAGAACAATGAGGATCATGCTAGGTATCCTAAGTTAATTATTTATCTTTCACTGTATTAATATGAATACTTGTATATTTTCCGACCGTTCCATAACCGTGGTTTCATTTTTCTTATTCTTGGTTTACTTTATTTACAGGATAATACTGATATTTTATCAGCATCCTGATGCCGGTGGAGTCGAAGGAAATATTATTTATTTTATTCAACGATTGCTTGACGGCCTGACTATCTATACTAATCCTGAAAGAGCACCATATGCAATTGCCCAATATTCGCCTCTTTATTATTATTTAGTGGCAGGTGCTAGTAAACTTATTGGATTGACAAGCGATGATATTTTAAGTATCTATATGGTTAGCCGTAGTATATCTTTATTTCTGAATATAATTTTTATTTTTATTATTTATCTGACGGCTAACAGAGCTTTCAGTGTATCAAAAGAGAAAAGTATATCAGTGGCCATTGCTGCATTTATTTTTTTAGAAATTACTTCTTTTTCCCGCCCAGACAGTCTTAATCATGTATTCTTTTTTCTCACCCTCTATGTTTTCATGAACGGTATTAAAACCGGTAAGCCTGTTAAGCCAACTATAATATTTACGGCCATGCTGGCTGCCGTTTCAATTTATTGTAAACAAACCTCTTTTCTTTTACCAGTCATAATTGGGATTTGGCTGCTTTATAGAAAAATGATTATTGAGCTTTTTTTATTTAGCTTTTTTTACCTGGTGTTGACAATGGTCTTCATTCTTCCGGTTTATATAAACGGAGAACTGGGAGTGTTTTATAGTAACGTAGTTCAGGGGATTAACAACGGAATCAGTCTTACCTGGTTCAGGAGTGTAATTCTTTCTGATTATTATTTTTCTTTCGGGTTATTATTCGTCCCAACATGCATTATTGTCCTTTACCAATTAAAAAAGGAAACAAACGAATTATTGCGATTTTCGTATTTCTTGATGATTGTTTTGTTTGTTCTGTTAAACATCGTATCTCTAAAAAACGGTTCTAATCCAGGGTATTTTACCGAGTGGTGGAGTTTGTTATTCATTTTGCTTGCTTACATAGGACCACAATTAACAAAAGCTGTATCAGCTATTGATAAACGAATACCTGCCGGAATAATTTTATTTGTATTCATAATTAAGGCTATAGAAATTGAATGGCCGTTACGAAAAATGTTAACGTCAATAAGTGATTCACAAAGTTTTAAAAAAGACAAAGAAGTTGCGGACTATATTTTAGGTAAATTACCTTCAGATAGTCGTCATACTGTTTTCACCAACTTCAATACTGCAGATAGTTATTTGAGCAATATTCTTAATAAGCAGGTTGTAGCTCCGCAAATGGATATTATAGGATTATCTACTTATGCATATAAAAAGTTTGACTATAGCGATCTGATAAAATCTTTCAAAGATGGTCGTATTAAATGGATGTTGATGAGAGCCTTGGGGCCGCAAAAGCAATTCTTTGATATCGATCTGAATAAATTTGAACTTGACACGACTATGAACGGATTTAATATTTATAAATATAGACCGTAACAAGATTATGATCGGTGGTAGCTCAATAAAGTATTCTTATTTTACCTTATTCGTTATAGTTGCATCATTGGTGTTAGTATTTACAACAATTTTTACACCGTTACTTAACTCCGGCGATGATGCCTTTTTCATGTATACTCTGGCCGGAGGTTTTGGGGAAGAACCTACCAATCTTTTGCACTACAATCAGGGCTGGCATCCTTGGTTGGGCGGATTATTAAGTACTTTGTTCACGAAATGGCCAGGAGTTAATTGGTATTCAATAACACTTCTTGTTTTTCATTGTTGTGGTTTGACAGCACTCCTTTATGCAATGCTGAAGACTTTGAAACCGGGTATAGGCATACTCTTTTTCCTTGCGATTTTCCTTTTTATAGAAAGCCGATTTTTATTGTCACTAAATTTTACGGGTACCGCATTTGTTACTAGTACTGGTGCTATGTCGTTAATGATTTATCAAGTTAATAAGCAAAAAGTATTTTGTGTATTAAATGTTTCAGCTTTTTTGTTGTTGCTGTTATCGGGAATGTTGCGCCTCCATGTTGTTATCCTTGTCATGTTATTATTTATACCCTTTATTATTAGTTCTCTTTCAAAAAAGGCTAAACTTTCTATATTCAAGGCATATCTTTTATCGGGAATCGTTTTATTGTTATTAAACAAGGCACAGGAAAATTTCTATATTGATAACATTCCGGGCTGGAAGAAACAGGAGAGCTTTAGACAGGCCTTATTTTATGCCTACAACCGGCCAAAAAATCCAGATGTTTTCAAAATTGCTTTTAAAGATAGCACAGAACAGGAATTATTCTTTTCGTCTTTTTTATATGACTCCGTCCAATTCACTCCTGTGAGGATAACCGAGATTAGCAGTAAAATAACACGGAAACGAGGGCTGAATAATAAGGAAGATATACTTGGTTTGTATTGGTTTTTTATGGAACTGAGAATCTATTTCTTACTTATTATAACTTTTGTCATAACCTTTTTTTTTAGTAAGCAAATAGGTCAAATACACCGATGGTTAATACCAATGATTACAGTATTATTTGTCTACGCCTATTTGTTTGTTTTTCTTAAAATAACAACTACTATTCATCTTGGACTTTTATTTGTTTTATTGGTGCAAATTTCCGTAGGTTTTCAGGGCGTTGCTCCGGTTTTTCCTTTTAAATGGATTCGTCTTTTTATGGGATCAGTCTTCATACTACTTGTTGCTTGGATGCTGGCCAGGCTTAATAAAGAGAATGATATAAATAAAGAGCGTCGTCGCAATTTTAATTGTGTCTTGGCGGAGTTGAATCAGAACAAAGACAAATTATTTATTGCTACTGATGACAGTTTTCCTCTTGGACACTTTTATTTATGGGACACTCCTCTTCAATTCCCTGTTTCAAACTTAGTATATAAAGACAGAATGCTAACCCATACGTATCTCAAAACACTTAAAAGATATGGTGTAAATGATTTGCATAAGGCATTACGGGAAAACACCAATATACGGCTTGTAGGAAAAAAATTGCTTAGCCTTGAAAAAATTCTCGATGGAGTAAGAATTTCGCAAAGAATGCCCGATTTTAAGTGTATGGAAGTAAGAAAACTTGAACGGATTCAATAGGGCTTTTTTATCATGACACTTACTCTTTGACGAACATTCTCCCTGATATTCAAATAAAAAAGGTTGATATCCGCAATATGATAGTTACTGGTGAAATATAAAAAGCTCCAGGGGAACTTTGGTTTTTTAACATAAAGCAGGCCGTTTGCCAATTGACCATCGGTTGTGCGTTCGTATACTTTATTGAATTTGGTCAGCACACTGCCTTTGTTAAGTTGTTTCGGTGCATACCGTTTATCAGTACTCCATATTAGTGGGTTAGTGGCCAGTACAATCTCTTTTGATTTTTTTAGATATGAAGGAACAAAACCTTTGCGAAATGTTCTCCAACTGATCACACAACCTGTTTGTGTTGAATCTTTGCACATGGGTAAAGTCGTAAAATAATCTTGAGGAACTGGCCAGCCGATGATATAAGCTGCCACCAATTTTTTTTCTAATTTTTTTCCTTCGAAGAATTCCTTTAATAATCGTTCAGCCATCAGGGCTCCTTGGCTGTGTCCGGCAATTATTATTGGCCGTTCATTATTCCAATGTTGTAGATAGTATTGAAAGGCGTTCCGGATATCCTCATAGGCCAGGTCGAATGCCTTTTTGGCCATTGCTGTATCGCTGGTATAAAAATTCTGAATATGTGCTTGCCGGTATCGGGGTGCAAATACACGACAGGATTGGTTAAACACACTTGCCTGGTAAAGTATGGATGAATAATCTGTTTTGGCATTTATATAATGATCATTAATTGTTGCATTGGGAATATGCTTGTATTTCTTTTTTGTGAAAGTCGTTGGATGAAGAAAAAACACATCAACAAGGGTATCCCGTCTTTCATTCCGCAATGGAGCAGGCACACTGTCTGAAGGATCATGTTTCCAGGGATGAGCTGCCCAGTAATTCAAATGTTGGTACGCAGGGCTTCCATCATCACTGGAGAATTTATAGCGGCTTTGAAAGGCCTTATATTTATTCGAACATGAATACAACAAAGAAGTACATATATAAAGGGCAATAAGGTAACGGTAGTTTAGCATTGATGTAAGATTAAGTTGCTCAAGATTTTGATCCGGTTCAAAGATCGCTCATCATGAATTACAACCGACAGTCTAAATATCTGTGACTATTAATTTAAATAAAGTAATTAATTATCAATCATTTAATTTTATTTGTGTTCCATTCAATCTACATTACTCTAAAAAAAATGGTACTTTGTTTTGCATAGTACCAAATATCACCCTACCTTTGACTTGTCAAGTTAAAAAAGACGATTATCATGAATATCGAGAACACACAGAGCCAGATGCGGAAAGGGATACTGGAGTTCTGTATACTCTCCATAATTCGCCGGGGTGAAGCATACCCCAGTGATATTGTGGAGGAAATGCGGGCAGCCAATCTCCAGATACTCGAGGGAACCCTGTATCCATTGCTAACCCGGTTGAAGAATGCTGACATGCTTACTTATCGCTGGGTGGAAAGCAACTCAGGCCCCCCCCGCAAATACTTTTCGCTGACAGAAAAAGGCGAAACTTTTTACAAAGAGCTGGAGCAAACCTGGAATGAGCTATACAATGGCGTAAATGCGCTGACCAGCAAAAAGCCCGGTGAAACACCAACCAACTAATCAACCTGATTCAACCAAATAATTAAAACATGAAAAAGATAATAAACATAAACCTGAGCGGCAGGGTTATCCCGATTGAAGATTCAGCTTACGAAAAGCTGCAGGTTTATATCGAAAGCCTTCGCCGCTACTTTGCCAATGAAGAAGGCCGGGATGAAATTATCAATGATATTGAAAGCCGCATAGCAGAACTGATGAATGAAAAAATTCGTAAAGGTGCTGCTGCAGTAACCGACCAGGATATAGAAGAGATCATCACCGCTATGGGCAGAGTGGAAGATTTTGAAGCAGAGGACAAGGAAACTACAGAAGCTGCCCAGCCAGGTACACAACCCAATTTCACTTATACTGAAAAGAAAAGCAAAAGACTTTATCGTGATACCAATGATAAGTTTATAGGCGGTGTTTGTAGCGGACTGGCAGCATATATGAATGTAGATCCTGCTATTGTAAGGATACTCTTTGCCATCATTAGTTTCGGCGGCTTTGGCTTTGGTTTCCTTGCTTATATAATATTATGGATTGTATTGCCGCCCAAGGACCTGGAAGGATATATTGGCAAGAGATTGTATAGAAATCCTGATGACAAAGTAATTGGTGGTGTAGCCGGTGGTTTGGCAGCTTATTTTAATAAGAGTGCTTCCACAATCCGCCTGATTTTTGCCGCCCCTCTCCTGTTGAGCATTTTAGTTGGAGTTCTCAATGGTTTTCGTTGGCATTATGATGTTGACTTTGCATTGAACCTGGGTTTCGGCTCCTTGAGTGGAACCTTTATCCTTACTTATATCATTTTATGGATTGTTTTACCAGAAGCTAATAGTGATTACCAGAAAATGGAGATGAGAGGAGAAACCGTAGATGTAAACAGGATTAGACAGAATGTAAGAGAAGGAATGGAAAACATGAAAGAGAAAATGAAAGGATGGGGAGAAGAAGTAAAAGAATCAGCACAAAGTTTCAGCAATAAAGCGAAAGAATTTGCCAATACAAGAGGAAAGGAATTTGCTTCAGAAGTGAATGAAACGGTAAGAAGAGGCGGAGGAGGTATTGGTCATGCTTTTGGAGTATTGTTTAAAGTATTCTTCCTGTTTATTGCCGGCACCATTGCATTCGCATTGTTTGTTACACTGATCGCATTATTGTTTGGCGGTGTAGCCTGGTGGCCGATCAATAATTTCTTATGGACCAGTAAATGGCAACAAATATTTGCCTGGGGTACATTAATATTCTTCTTGCTGGTTCCTTTGATCGGCTTTATTACCTGGGTAGTACGTCGTATCATCAGGGCAAAATCAAAGAATAATTACCTGGGCTGGACATTTGGTGGCTTGTGGACCATAGGTTGGGTATCAGTTACCTTCTTTGTTGCAAGTATAATAAAGGATTTCCGTGAATTTGAACATACCGATATTCCGGTTACTATTACGCAACCGGCTGGCGGAAAGATGATAGTGGCGGTATCGCAACCAGAACTGGAATATACCGGCAGCTTTGGCTGGATGAATGATGACAGTGAAGGTTGGGATATGACAAAAGACACCTTAAAGATCGGTGCTGTGAAATTCAGTGTTAAAGCCAGCCAGGATTCTCTGTATCATGTCAATATCAGGAAACACAGCTTTGGCAGAACGGAATCAGAGGCATTAAGCCGGGCATCCAAAATCGATTTTGATGCAATGTGGAGGGATACAGTACTGGATGTAGCCAATGGTTATGCGATTGATAAGGACAGTAAGTTCAGAGGTCAGCATGTGGAGATAGAAATATTAGTACCGGTAGGCAAACAAATACGGTTCGATGAATCTGTTCAGAGAAAACTTAATGCAATCAACATCAGGGTGAAAAGAAGTTATCGCCGTGATCGCATAACCGGGATTGAAATTGACAATGATGAGAGAGCTTTTCGTTTCCGTACGGGGATAGATTATGTAATGGGCCTTGATGGTGAGCTGAAAGGGCCTGACGGAATGGTTGATCAAAAGCCGGCTAAAGATGAGTATAGGTATGATAGTTCGGAAAAAGCTAATGACAGCCTTGAACTGGAAAAATCAATAGAACAAAAGAAAAAAGAACTTCAGGAACTGGAAGAAAGGAAAAACAAGCAAAAAGTCAAATCAACTACTAGTATAAAAAATAAAAGAAGGAGCAATGAGGATGGCTCTTATGCCATTGGCCCTAACCCGGCTTCATCATTGGTGGAATGGTTTTAAAAAGTTTGGTTGAAGTCCGGATGCGGACTGGTTGAATATCCCGCCATGGGATTACAGGAAGGCTTCGAAAGAGGCCTTTCTGATTTTAGGAACGTTGACTATTCACTTACCTTTGCTCACTCTTAAAATTTGCTGTATGGAAACCAGGAATACCCCCTTTACCTCAAAACATATTGCTCTCGGTGCAAAAATGGCCCCATTTGCCGGTTATAATATGCCTATTTCCTACACCGGCATTAATGACGAACATGCTGCTGTAAGAAAAAATGCCGGCGTATTTGATGTGAGTCATATGGGTGAATTTATCCTGAAAGGAGAAAATGCATTGGATCTCATTCAAAGAGTTACCAGCAATGATGCTGCTAAATTAAAAGCCGGACAGGCTCAATACAGTTGTCTACCCAACGAAAATGGCGGCATCGTTGATGACTTGCTTGTTTACTGTATAGAAGAGAACAAGGTTTATATGCTGGTAGTGAATGCTTCCAATATTGAAAAAGACTGGAACTGGATTTCAAAACATAATACCAATAATGTGGAGATGCACAACATCTCTGAAAAGACCTGTCTACTGGCCATTCAGGGTCCTAATGCAACAAAGATTTTGCAACCGCTGACAGAAATGGATATTCTTAACCTGAAATACTACACTTTCACAAAAGGGGTGTTTGCAGGAGTGGAAAATGTACTGGTCAGTGCTACAGGATATACAGGGGCAGGGGGAGTGGAGATATACTTTGAAGATAAAGATGGTGCTGCCGATAAGATATGGGATGCCATTTTCGAAATTGGCGGGCCACAAGGGTTAAAACCCATCGGCCTCGGGGCAAGAGATACCCTTCGCCTTGAAATGGGTTTTTGCCTGTATGGAAATGATATTGATGATACCACATCACCTATGGAAGCAGGATTAGGATGGATTACAAAGTTCACCAAAGAGTTTACATCAAAAGAAATATTCGCCAAACAAAAGGCAGAGGGAGTTCAACGGAAACTGGTAGGTTTTGAAATGATTGATAAAGGTATCCCCCGCCATGGGTACGAGATAAAGGATCACTCAGGCAATACGATTGGCCAGGTTACTTCCGGTACCCAATCACCCACTCTAGGAAAAGCTATTGGAATGGGATATGTACAAACTGCTTTTGCGGCTATAGACTCGGAGATTTACATCCAGGTAAGAGATAAATCCCTGAAAGCTAAAGTAGCCAAGATTCCTTTTTCATAAAAATTAATCGCCGGTAGGATTTTTGTGTAATCAGAATAGACCCAGCACTTCTTATTTATATTTACACGGATGCCAACCATTCATCTTACTACATTTATAGCCGCACCTGCTGAAGTGGTGTTTGACCTCAGCCGCCATATTGGTATGCACAAAGAGTCTATGTCTCATTACAAAGAAGAAGCTGTTGCAGGGACAAGAATGGGGCTCATTGAAAAGGAAGAAACGGTGACATGGCGGGCACAACACCTTTTTAAAAACAGGCTGCTTCGGGTGAAAATCACAGAAATGAAAAAACCAGAGCTATTTGTGGATGAGCAGCTGCAAGGCGATTTTAAGATGATGAAACATGAACATCATTTTAAGCCCTGCGAAAACGGAACCCTGTTAATCGATCTTTTTCATTTTGAAACGCCTTACGGAATTGTGGGCCGCTGGCTAAATGCATTATATCTTACCAACTACATGAAAAAACTGCTGGAGCAACGTAACAGAACCATAAAGGAGGTTGCCGAATCAGACCGCTGGAAACGATTACTTATCAAATAGTGCTTAATCCTGTTTATTGCTGATGTGTTACTTTTGCATCACAATATGAGTAACAAACCTTCTCTGCATACCTCTATTTCTCCGGCTTTATTGCATCTTTACGATCTCAGCAACAGTGTTGTAGTAATTATAGATGTATTCAGGGCCACTTCTACCATTGCTTCCGCATTATATAATGGGGCAAAATGTGTGATACCTGTGGATACGGTTCCTAAAGCAATCGAAATCAGTAAGAATATTGGCGGCATTGCTGCTGGTGAAAGAGATGGCATGATCGCTGAAGGACTGCAGCATGGTAATTCACCGCTGGAATACACAAGGGAGTTCATAGAAAATAAAACACTGGTGCTGACAACTACCAACGGTACCCGGCTATTGCAAATGGCGCTGGATAAAAATGCCGATACTATTATTTCCGGCTCTTTTCCTAATCTCTCAGCAGTTTGTGATTATTTGTTATCAGAAAAAAAGAATGTTGTGTTGGGCTGTGCAGGCTGGAAAGACCGCTTTAACCTGGAGGATACGTTATTTGCCGGGGCAGTGATTCACCAACTCTCCAAACATTTTACTGTTCATTGCGACAGTTCGCTGATGGCAGAAACGATGTATACAAAGTATAAAAATAAGCTGATTGATTTTGCTCCGAAGCTTACACACTATCATCGCCTGGTAGAGCGATTTGGTCTTATCGAAGATATCCGGTTCTGCCTGACTGAAGATGTTGCCAATGTNNCAAGGAAATCCGCCTTACATTCTTTTACTTTTGCCGATTGTCCTTTTTGGAATTTGCATTTTGTTATTTGTGATTTTTTATTATGGCTTTACCGCACCTTATCAAGTACGTTTATACCCATGGAACGGATGAAGTAATCCGCAGAGGTAAAAAGATACATGCTATCGGGTTTGTAGAACTGGTAGAATATGATGACCTCTTTGGTTCAGCTGTGTTCAGGGTCAAGGACGACAGTTATTCTACTTACTATAAAGTATATATTCAAAAGTTTAAAGATCCTAAGGCGACATCATTGCGTTGTGCCTGTCCGTACAACCTTGGCGACATTTGTCGTCATGAAGCTGCTGCACTCTTCCAGTTACAGGAAATGATTGACCGGGGCCACCTGCAGTCAGAGCATGTACAGTATGACCAGCGGCACACCGTAGTAAAAATGAAAACAATTGATTTGAAGAACCTGCGTTTGTTTTCATCTCCGGAAGTATTTGCTGAAGCGGAAAAATTTTTGCGTACAAACAAGGCAGCTATAGAGTATGCAGAAAATGAAATGGTAAAAGCCGCTGTTGCATTGAACGGGCAATCCTACCAGGTCATCATCCGCAAGAACGAGGAAAGAAATTTTGATACAAGTTGCGATTATGAGGATTCAGAACATCCCTTGTGCCTTCCCAAGGTGATTGTCTTGCTACAGCTTCTGAATACTTACGGCGCCAATTATTTTGATAGTATACGTAACTGGGATAAAGAGAAAAACAAACTGCTGGAAGCCTATGGTTATTCGCTGAGTGATGATTTGACAGGTAAATTTGAATTTGCGTATAAAGAAGGCAAGCCGTTTTTGAGGGTGTTGGACCCCGCTATTAAAAGAGTAGCCCCTGTAGCCGCACCTGTGAAACCGGTATTGCTGCCACAAAAAGAAAAGGAAGAAGTAATTGTTCCGGTAAAAGAAGAAGTAAAACCGGTGTTGCCTTCACAGAAACTGGGTGTTGTTTTCAACTTTAATAAAAAGGCCTATCCGGGTTTTACGGTAGATGTGGTGATCGGTGAACCCAATGATAGCAATGATGGTTTTGCAGGAACAGCAGAAAAGCTGGACATAAGCCGGTATGTAAGTACCGACAACCTCTCTGAAACCGACGGCGAATTACTCACCATGCTGCGTAAGTTGCAGGAAACGGAGATTAACAAGTATGTAAGCAGGAACTCACCTTTCTCTGGTATTTGGGAAAACATTATTCATCAAGAAGAAGATGATCTGCCGGATGAAACCAAGGAGCTGATTGCCGAATATTTGTTGCCCAAGCTGCGGAAGATATTTACTGAGCTGGCGGGCAGCCCGTTTGTATTTCTCCTGCCCGAAAGGAAGGCTTTTAAAACCAATAACCTGGAGCCGTTACAATTGCAGGCAGAACCAGCAAGACCGCATTTCATCGTTAAAAAGAACTCTCATTATAATATTCAATGCAAAGTAAAGACGGGTGTACTGGAGTTTGAACTGGGAGATAATGAAACGGCCAGTCCGCTTTTCTTTCTTTACAACCAGCAATTATACCTGTGGCAAAGTAATGATGTGATACACCTGGTAGATAAATTCCTTCCATCCGGTAAAATGAGTGTGCCCGGAGAAGAGTGGGGCAAGTGCCTTACCCAGTTCATTTTACCGCTGGCAAAGGAACATAAGGTGGATTTTGATAAATCGCTGGTGCAGGAAGTAAAAGATGGAAATCCTGAAGTAAAACTGTTTCTGCTGGAAAAAGGCGAGTACCTCGTTTTTCAACCCTCCTTTACCTACAAGGGCTATGAAACAAAATCAAGGGACAGAGATGAAGTTATTGTACCGCAGGGTGATAAAGTAATGGTGGTGCATCGAAACCGGGAGAAAGAAAATGAATTCATACAGAAGCTTCAAAACCTGCATTCAAGTTTTGCCTATAATGAAGATACCGGAACCCTTGCACTGAAAGGTACTGATGTGCTGAAGAATAACTGGTTCTTCTTATTCGTAGATGCGATGAAGGAGATGAAGACGCCTGTCTTTGGTTTTGAAGCATTGAAAAATTTCCGTTTCAATACAGCCAAGCCGCAAACCAAAATTTTTATCAGCAGCAATACCGACTGGTTTGATGCAAAAGTGGATATTGTTTTCGGTGATCAGAAAGTAACGGTTGCTGAAGTAAAAAGGGCATTGGCCAATAAGCAGCAGTTTGTACAGTTAAATGATGGCACTCTCGGCATACTGCCGGAAGAGTGGCTCAAAAAGTATTCCCTGCTCTTCAGGGTGGGTGAGGGAAAGACAGACTCATTGAAGCTATCCCGTTATCATTTAAGTGTAGTGGATGAATTGTATGAAACAAGAGATGAAGAAGAGCTGGTGGTAAAACTCGAAGAGAAGTATGAAAATCTCAGACAGTTTAATAAAATAAATGAAATAGCTCCATCTGATCATCTTCAGCCGATTCTCCGTCCTTACCAGGTTGCAGGTTACCAATGGCTGAATTACCTTAAGGATATTAACTGGGGTGGTATCCTCGCAGATGATATGGGTTTGGGTAAAACAGTACAGGCCCTTTCCTTTATGGAGCATTACCGAAATGAGCAGGGAAAACTGAAAGCCCTGGTGGTTTGTCCTACCACTCTTATTTATAACTGGGAGAATGAGATCAGGAAATTTACTCCGGGTCTTACGTACCGCATACATCATGGCGGATTAAGAACAAGGGTGAAAGAAGAACTGGTCGATCATGATGTGACTATTACTACGTATGGCACATTGCGCAGCGATATCAAATTACTGATGAGTGTGGAGTTTGACTATGTGATACTGGATGAATCGCAGGCCATCAAAAACCCATCAAGTAAAGTAACCAAAGCCGCTTGTTTGCTGAACGCCAAACACCGGCTTTGCATGAGCGGTACGCCTTTGCAGAATAATACATTTGACATTTTTGCGCAGATGAACTTTTTGAACCCCGGCATGCTGGGCACGGTAGAATTTTTCCGGCAGGAGTTTGCTATACCAATTGATAAGTTTGGCGAACAGGACCGAAAAGAGCACCTGAAAAAACTGCTTTATCCTTTCATATTAAGAAGAACAAAAGAACAAGTGGCCAAAGATCTGCCAGAAAAACAGGAGATGATCCTTTTCTGTGAAATGGAAGAAGAGCAGCGAAATATTTATGATGCGTACCGCAATGATTTTCGGAACCAGATATTGGGTACTATCGAAACACAGGGTATTCAGAAATCACAATTGACCATTCTGCAGGGATTGATGAAACTGCGGCAGATATGTGATTCACCTGCGATCCTGAATGAACAGGAGAAATTTGAAAATCATTCTATCAAGCTGGATGAGCTGGCAAGAGAGATCACCGAAAATATCGGCGACCATAAGGCGCTGGTGTTTTCCCAGTTCCTGGGCATGCTTGGATTGATTCGTAAAAAGCTGGAAGAATTGGGTATCAAATACGAATACTTCGACGGAAGCACCTCTGCACCAGACAGGGAAAAGGCCATTCAGAGTTTCCAGAATGATCATGAAGTGAGGGTATTCCTCATTTCGCTCAAGGCTGGTGGTGTGGGTTTGAATCTTACTGCTGCTGATTATGTATATATCGTTGATCCCTGGTGGAACCCTGCTGTGGAGCAACAAGCCATTGACCGTACACACCGTATCGGCCAGACTAAAAACATTTTTGCCTACCGGATGATCTGTAAGGATACCATCGAAGATAAAATTCTGCAATTGCAGGAAAAGAAAAGAGCATTGGCCAAGGACATCATTTCCGACGATGCTACGTTTGTAAAAACGCTGACGAGGGAAGATGTGGAATACCTGTTTAGTTAAACCGTCTATCGGGTAATCGAACTATCCATCCTTTTTTTCTCAAAAACACCCAACCTTCGCAGGTTGCAGGTTGTTCTTACGTCTATTTTCGTACACTTATTAAACTGATTATGAAGAAGATTTTTACCTTATCCCTTCTGTTATTTGGGGTCTTACTCAATGCCGATGCCCAAAAGGCAGATGGATCCATTAAAGGAAAGCTGATTGATACTGCTGGTAAACAACCAATTACAGGCGCAACGGTATCCTTAATCAATGCCAAAGATTCCTCACTGGCCACTTTTACTTTATCCAATAAGCAAGGTGTATTTGAAATTAAAGGTCTGACCGAAGGGAATTACCAGTTGGTGATTTCTTACCAGGGATATGAGACCGTCCGAAAACCGGTTTCCCTTACGGCGACATCCAAATCGGTAGATATAGGTGAAATAAACCCGCCCAAAGACTTTAAAACGCTGGGAGAAGTAGTGGTCACAGGTATCGTCCCGGTNNAATGCAACAGTGGAAGATCTGCTGAAGAAAATTCCGGGAGTACAGGTAGATAAAGACGGAAATGTACAGGCACAGGGCGAACAGGTACAAAAAGTGTATGTGGATGGAAAAGAATTCTTTGGTAACGATCCCAAACTCGCTACAAAGAATTTAACTGCTGATATGGTAGAAAGTGTACAGGTGTTTGATGACATGAGCGAACAGGCAAGATTTACCAAAGTAGATGATGGCAGCCGTACCAAGGCCATCAACATCAAGCTGAAAAAGGATAAGAATAAAGGAGTCTTTGGAAGAGCATTGGCAGCTGGTGGAAATAGCAGTGAAAATGGCGGCCGGTATGAAGGTAATTTAAGCCTGAATGCATTTAACGGCAGCAATAGGGTGTCTCTTCTTTTCAACGCCAATAATATTAATAAGCAAGGCTTTTCCTTTTCTGATATCATCAGCTCTATGGGTGGGTTCAGCGGTTTCAATAATAGTGGTGGTGGTGGAAGAGGCTCATTTGGTGGTGGAGGCGGTGGAAGTTTTGGAGGAATGAACGTATCCGGTGGCCGGGGCAGCTTTATGGGACTTACCGGCACTGGTCCTACTGGCATCACCCGTTCTTTGTCAAGCGGGTTGAACTTTAATACAGAAGGAGCAAAAATAAAAGCCAGCGGAAGTTATTTCTATTCTAATACCAGGAATGAACAAGAGCAGAACACTTATCGTCAGACTTTCTTCCCCGATGATTCTATTGCTTACCTCACCCGTCGTTCTGTATCCGATAATAAGAACCAGAATCACCGTTTTAATGTAAGAATGGAATACATGATTGACTCCATGAACTCTATTCTTTACACTCCGTCACTTACTATTCAAAAGTCTGACAACTTCAACGATGATACATCGTCAACCATGTCCACTTCGCCCAATTTGAATTACCTGGCTTTGACCAGCCGTACCACGAATACCAATGTGAGAGATGGTTTAAACCTTGGTAATAATTTCCTGTACAGGAAGAAATTTAAAAAGATCGGCCGCACACTTACATTGGGCTGGAACAATACCTATGGTGAAAGCGAAAGCGAGGGATTAAATATCTCCCCTATCCGTTTTTATAAGCCGGATGGATCACAGCAGGGTAATAATAACCAGAACCAGCGCAATGAACAACAAACCTATACCCGCAATAATGTAGTGAGTGTTTCATATACAGAACCTGCCGGTTTGAATAAATTGTTTGAGTTCAATTATGCATACACCAATAACCGAAACACATCAGATAAGAAGACATTTAACTATAATACGGTTACGGGTGATTATGATATTAAAAACCTTCTGTTGACCAATAGTTTCAATAATATATTTGAAGCCAGTCGTTTTGGGGCCAACTTCAGGGTACAGGAGAAAAAATATAATTACCAGGTTGGTCTGGGTGTGCAAAGAGCCACACTGACAAGCGAAAGCTACCAGGCTATCACCAACAAGGATTCGCTTACAAAACAATCCTTCACCAACTTCTTTCCGCAGGCCAGCTTTAACTGGACACCAAGCCGCAGCAAGGGCATACGATTTAATTATCGGGGCCGTACCAACCAGCCCAGTGTAACACAATTACAGGATGTGCCGGATGTTTCTAATCCTTTATTCATAAGAACGGGTAACCCGGCATTGAAACAGGAATTCAGTCATAGCGTTAACCTGAATTACAACACTTTCAATATTCTTACTTTTAAATTCCTTGCTGCTAATCTGAATTTCAGCACTACTCAAAACAAGATTGTCAACAGTATTGATACTGTTTTTTCAGGAGCTTCTAATCCTAATGTACCGCAGGGACAAAAAGGGATTCAATACAGCCGGCCGGTTAACCTGAATGGTGCATTTACGTTGTCATCCTTCTTTACAGTGGGATTGCCATTCAAAAGTGTGAAACTGAAAGGATCCAGCCTGAACTTTACTACACTGGCATTATTCAACAGGGATGTAAGTGAATTGTACAAGCAGGCCAATATCGGTAAAACGCTTACCTTGACACAAACGGCGGGTGCTAATTTCAACCTGAAAGAAAAATGGGATCTTTCTGCCAACGCCAGCCTTTCTTACTACAATGTGAAGTATTCAGTAAACGAATCATTGAATGAAGACTATTTCGCACAAACCTATTCAGCCGATGTGGCCCGCACATTCACCAAACCCGGGATTATTCTTTCTACCGATATTGACTACTATGTAAACTCCGGAAGGGCAGAAGGCTTTAACCAGAGTATTCCTTTATGGAATGCCTCCATTGCCAAACAGCTTTTCAAGAAAAAGAATGGTGAACTAAAGTTTACGGTGAATGACATTCTGAACCAGAATCAGAGCATTACCCGGAACACCGGCGACAACTACTTTGAAGATGTGAACAGTATGGTGCTGAGGCGTTATTTCATGGTAAGCTTCCTGTTTAACCTGAATCGTATGGGTGGGAATAATCAACAGCAACAACCCGGGATGCCCCGCTTCATGGAAAGAAATATGAGGAATATGAGAATGTATTAGACAAATCCTGCTAAAATAAAACAAGGGCTTCACATGAGTGAGGCCCTTGTCAGTATAATGATGGGTTAGTACTGCATGTTTATCTTCTGTAATGACCGGCAGCAGGAGATGAACCTGAGATCAATACAGACAGCACAGACTTCAGCAATCGCAATAAATTAAATGAAGGTTTGTAATAATTGCTGTAGATCTTAGCCGCTTCGTGGTGGTGTATCAGATGCCTGTTTTTCATAATGGATATTTTATTAAGGGTAAACGAATAGTTTCACTTTAAAAGTATGTAATAAAAATAAATTTTTCTAATATTGGAGCCTGTTACTAACCCGTTAAATCCAACATTGATGAAAAAAACCGTAAAACCACTTGTGCTGCTTACTATTTGCGCACTATTCTTTATCCAAACACCGGCACAGTTAAAGATGCCGGTAGCAGCAGGTATCAGCAGCGATATCAAAAAAATTATCGAAGATTATCCTAACCGGTTTATTAACCTGATGGGTGAAGTGATTATGCAACATCCTCAGTCAACAGACTATGAATGCAATTTTAAAGTGAATGGGGCTGAAGAATCGTTCATTACCCGTTACTCTGCCAAAAAAGAAATATGCAGCTTTGAAGCAGTGATGATGACCACAGAGAATTTTGATAAGGCAAAGCAAAAATTTAAATCCTTGTTCAACCAGCTCAATAATCTTTCTGTCCGGTTTGCTGATAACAAATCTCTCCACCTGAAAGGAAAATTCGAAGAACCAAAAGAAGAAATGAAGTTTACTTCTGTTTTATTCTCACCTGAACCCGGACAGGAGTTTTTGAAGAAATTGAAAGTTGAGATCACCATGCAAGCGGTGGAACCGATGGAGTGGAAAGTAAAATTGCTTATCTACGACCGTGAAAGAGAGGATGAAGAAAGAGGAGCCGTCAGAGAATAAAACTTAGCCGGGAGCGGATTGTCTTTAATATAGAGTCAAGACTATGCAGTTTTAAATAACTATGGACTATTGACTTCGGACTTAAGACTCATTCTTTAACCTTCATTAACATTAAAACAAGACCGGTTAACCCATTAAATAGATCACCAGGAATATTTTCGTAGCTGAAATAACTTCGCTATGAGAAAAGCTGTCTTATTTACCTTCTTTTTGATAGTTGCGGCAACATTATTTGCCCAGAAAAATGGTATTGTAAAAGGGATTGCTTTTGATACGATCAGCCGGCAACCCGTGGCTGCAGCGACTGTAACAGTTCTTGAAAAAAAAGATTCTTCACTGGTTACTTTTACCATGACAGGAAGCGATGGCCGCTTTGAATTGAGAGGACTTGCCAACGGGGAATATCGTCTGCTGATAACTCATGTGAACTACCATAACAGCAATAAATATTTTACCATCAGTGATAGCAGCAGGCTGGTTGACATGGGCAACCTGCCCATCAGCGATAAGACCAAAGTGCTCGAAGAAGTAGTACTGGCAGCGGAGGCGCCGCCCATCACTATGATCAATGATACTATACAGTATAATACAGGATCTTTTAAAGTACAACCCAATGCTAATGTGGAAGACCTGCTGAAAAGACTACCTGGGGTGAAAGTAGAGAAAGATGGAACAATCAAAGCACAGGGCGAAAAAGTGAACAGGGTACTGGTAGATGGGAAAGAGTTCTTTGGAAACGATCCCAAGATTGCCACCAAGAATTTGCCGGCCGATGCAGTGGACAAGGTGCAGGTGTATGACAGGCAGAGCGACCAGGCACAGCTAACAGGTTTTGAAGATGGTAACTACGAAAAAACGATAAACCTCAAACTAAAAAAAGACAAGAAAAAAGGTTTGTTTGGAAAAGCAATGGCAGGTGCCGGCACCAAAAAACGCTATGAAAGCAGGTTCAATTTAAATTCTTTTAAAGGAGCAAGACAACTATCGGCTATTGGTATGGGCAATAATACCAATGCAGAAGGATTTTCCTTTATGGATATTCTGAACTTCACTGGTGAACTGGCAAGGATGCAAAGGGCCGGGGGCGGTAATATCAATATCAACCTGTCGGCAGATGATGCAGCAGCTATGGGTGTAAATACAGGCGGACGGAATAGCGGTATCAATACCACCTGGGGAGGCGGACTGAATTACAATAACATTATTGGGAACAAACTCGATTTTCAAAGCAATTATTTCTATAACCGGTTTAATCCCAGGCAGGAGAGCAGCATAGAAAGACAATATTTTTTGCCTGATTCTTCTTACTTCTACCGGCAAAATGCACTGTCTGATAACCTGAGCAATAATCACCGGTTGAACCTGAACCTGCTGTACCAGGTGGATTCGATGAACTCATTACGTATTACACCATCTTTCAGCTACCAAAAAGCCACTGACCGCTCACAATCTGATTACCAGACATTATCGGAAGATAAAATTCTTGCTAATGCGGGATTTAGCAACACAACCAGCAATAATGATGGCTATACATTTCGAAATGAAGCTATCTGGAGGAGAAAATTTGCCCACAAAGGGAGAACATTTTCTCTCAGCCTGCAAACAAGCCTGAATGAAAGTGACGGCGATGGAAGCCTTTCCTCCATCAACAGTTTTTATAATCCCAACGGCTCTTTATTGAGAAAGGATACGCTGAACCAGCAAAGTCTTTCTGAAAGTGATTTGAGGGGTTATACAGCCAGGGCAGTATATACCGAGCCTGTTTTCAAGAAATCATTGCTGGAATTGAGTACAAGCCGCAGCAATACAAAAAGTACATCGCAGCGTAAGACCTATGATTTCAATAAAGGAAACGGAAAGTATGATCAGTTAAATAATATGCTGAGTAATAATTTCGAAAATACCTATGGCTTTACCAATGGCGGACTTCGTATCCGCACACAAAAGAAGAAGTACAACTATGCGGTGGGAGTAACCTGGCAGCAAGCAGAGCTGGAAGGAAAGATCATCAGCGGTATCAAGGATTCAACTATCAGCAAGACATTTCACAACTGGTTGCCCAATGCAAGGTTTCAATACAATTTTACGAGGTTTAAAAACTTTACACTCAGTTACAACACTTCTACCAATCAGCCAACCATGTCACAGCTGCAACCTGTTCCTGATATCAGCAACCCGCTGAATATAAGAGATGGTAACCCTGACCTGAAACAGGAGTTCATGCATACGGTGCAGGGGAATCTTACACTTGTCAGTCCTTATAAAAATAAAAACCTGTTTCTCTTTTTCACCCTGCAGTCTACGCAGAATAAAATTGTGAATTACGATACTGTCAATCAGCTGGGCGTAAAAAGAACAAAACCTGTGAATGTAAACGGCGTATACAATCTTAACAGCAATATCAGTTATAGCCTCCCGGTTCGTTTTCTCAAGGGAACTATTGAACTGAGCAGCCGCACCGGGTATTTTAAAAGCAAGCAGTTTATTAACGGAAGTGGTAATGATATTAAAACACTGTCATTTGGTCCGGAGCTTCGGTTAGACATGAATCCAACTGAAAAATTAAATGTAGCGATTGGGGCATCGGTCAGTTACAATAATACCAAATACTCCCTTCGGCCTGAGCTGAATACAAAAAACATATCACAGGAGTACAACGCATCAACAGACTGGCAATTGCCTAAACAGTTTTTCTTTTCTACCAACTTCACTTATACCATCAACAGCCAGCGGGCAGCAGGGTTCAACCTTGAAGTACCAATCTGGAATGCAAGTATCAGCAAACAATTCCTGAAGTATAACCGCGGAGAGCTTAAGCTCAGCGCTGTGGACCTCTTGAATAAAAATATTGGTGTAAGCCGTAATACAAACAATAACTACATTGAAGACAGCCGGGTATTAACACTACGCCGTTTCTTCCAGCTTGGCTTCACTTACAGCCTTAGTAAAACAGGTTTGAATAATGCCGGTGGCGGCGGTATGAGAATTATTGCGAGATAGAACATTTTCTTTAGGCCTTCTTAATTTGTTTAAAATATTCAAGGCTTCTCTTTTCTGCTTTTTCCTGCAGGGTAATAGTTGCAGGAAATAATTTTCTGCGAAGTGATTTGTAAATACTGATCGAGTTGTCCAGTGCTTTGATAATGGATGCTTTGTTATACTGTGCAATGGTTATTTTCAAATTCTCCAGGTCGGAGAGATTGAGTTGTGTTTCCACTCTTCTAAGGCCACGAACCTTTTTGTTGTTTTTTACCTGCATCAGGGGAGAGAATACCGTTTGGCGCAAAAAAGAGAGAAAGTCATAAGCTTCCATCAGTTCACCCCGGCCGATTTTCATACAGGCATAATGCACCCATGTCCAGAACCGGTCTTCGATCCACTGAAAATCAGGTTGTGGCCACTCAGCCCTGGTAGACTGTATGATATTGGTAAGAAGATTATCCCTTTCAAAAAGTACAACAGGGTTCTCAATTCTGTTTCGAAATTCTTCCAGCGTAAGAAACTTGATATCTACATGCAGTAAGGGGTCATCATAGAGGCAGATCAACAACCGTGGCTCCCCTACATGTTCCCCGGTAAAGCCGGAAATGATATTACCAATGGTTTTGGCATAGGCTATCATTTTTTCTTTGTCATTGCTGACTTTTTCTTTGGTTACCAAAATCAGATCAAGGTCAGAATACTCATCCAGTTCATTGGTGATCCATGAACCTGCAACAGCCAGCCCCACTACATTCGGATCATTACTCACTATCTCCGCTGCCATATATGCAAAATCTTTCTGTATCATTTAACTAAAGATAAATAATGCAATGGCCTTGGGCAATAAAAAACCGCACTGCAGGTGCAGAACGGTTATTTTTGAAAGCATTAATATTATCAGTTCATGCGGATAACTCTTCTTCCTCCGCCATTATTCTGGTTCATTTCCTTCAGCATTTTTTCTCTTTCTTCTTTGAATTCGGCAGCAGTATATCTTTTTTTACCGGTTGGTTCTTTAATTTCAGCTAAATCTGCTTTTTCTGAAATACTCACGGCTTTAAATAGTTGTGTACCATCTTTTACATCCAACTCCAATATCAAGCCAGGTAATTGTCCTTGAAATTCTGAAGGTCCGGCAGAAACGGGAATATCGGTAGCAAACCAGGCAACAATTGCAGCCGTATCATCTACTTCTTTTCTTTCCATTACACCATTATCCATGTTCATTATCGTTCTTTTGCTGGTACGGGTTGCAGTTGCCTTCATACAGTTATGACCAAGGATTGTTTTTGTTTCACCGGTCATTTTCCACTTTAGTTTGGCGATTGTATCATCCACGATAAAATTTTTATCCATTAACTCCCTGCGTTCTGTTTTCTTACCGGATTCGAGGTTGGTATAGAGTACATCATTACTCCCGGCTACGATCATTCTTATCTGTGCTCCCCCTTCAGTTTGAAAGGCACCCCCATCGTCCGTATTATCATTTTCAGCCTGTTTCCATAGGCTTTGGTTATTGCCGAAGATTAGTTCATACTTATCAGTACGGCTGGTAGGCATCTGTTGTTCCATACCACCGGGCATACCGGCAAAGCTGAACTGCAGTTTTACAGTGCGGTCATAGATTACTTTTCCCTGGCTGGTCTGTGCTTGTAATGCCAATAAACCAAGTATGCCAAAAGCAGTAAGGAGATATTTCTTCATTGTTTAGATGTTTTCAACAAAACTATATATGGAAACAGGCAAGATAAGTTAAGCCACCTTTCTTTTAGGTTAATAAAGGTTAATGGCCCTGAAACTACCGCCAGTATTGATTTACATTTGTTCTGTAAACAAATTGTATGAACCGTCTTCGCTGGTTAGCCATATTAATGATTGTTGCCATTATCGGCATCACCGGCTTTCAGTTGTATTGGCTCCGGCAAACCTATGAACGGGAGAAAAAATCACTGAATATTAAAACAGAGATGGCTTTCCGGGAAGCGGTACTGCGGTTACAGATGGCCAAATTGAAGCTAGACGGCATAAATTGGGAAGGCAAGAGCGGCAAGCCTACGGTGAGGGTATTTATGGCAAATGACGGCGAAGAGCACTTGAAAGTTAAAGTTGCCCCCCGCCAGGAAATAGTATCTACTATCAATGTAATAAAAGACAAGCTCAAGGATTCGCTTAAACATGTAACAAAAGGTCGTACAATTATTACACTCAATAATAGCACAATGAGTGTAACAAAGGACTCTCAAGGTCTTGACCGACCCCCACTACCGCCAGAAGCCCCGGGCAGGGATAAAGTGTTCAATCTATTATACGGGGTGGATTCTTTACAAGATTCGTTGAAGGTAGCGGAAGTCGACTCTGCTTACCGGCGGGCATTGGCTGAAGAAAAAATAAATATTCCCTTTTCGATAACCAGAGCAGATACTTCTTCGACAGAAGCGTCAACGTTAAATGAGGTAACAATCGGGCTGGCCAACCCTGTTACTTATAAGCTAGAACTGGGTAACACATTTCCCTACCTGATGAAACGGATTACCCAACCGATATTATTTTCAATACTATTATTGGGGATTACAATACTGTCCTTCTTTTTGCTATACCGTAACTTGCTAAAACAAAGAAGACTGGCAGAATTGAAAAACGAATTTATCAGCAATATCACTCATGAATTAAAGACGCCCATTGCAACAGTTGGTGTAGCTATTGAGGCATTACGGAATTTTAATGCGATGCAGGATCCCCAACGTACCAAAGAATACCTGGATATTTCTTCCAATGAGTTACAGCGACTGAGTTTGCTGGTAGATAAAGTACTGAAGTTATCCATGTTTGAAAAGAAAGAGATTGACCTGAAGTATGAGCTGGTTAATATGAAGGAGATAACAGACGAAGTGGTTTCTTCCTTAAAACTTCAGCTGGAAAAGAAGAATGCAGCAGTGAGTGTAACTGCGAAAGGCGAAACAGGTTTGCAGGGAGACAGGCTTCATTTGTTAAGCGTTGTTTTCAACCTGCTGGATAATGCCCTGAAGTACAGTAAAGGAAAACCGGTGATCGATATCCGGATTATGGGAACAGATCAGCAGGTTATATTTAGCGTAACAGATAACGGAATTGGCATTCCACCAGCGTATACAGACAAAATATTTGATAAGTTTTTCCGGGTACCTCATGGAGATACGCATAATGCAAAGGGATATGGATTGGGTCTAAGTTATGCTGCAAGGGTCATTCTGCAGCATAAAGGAACTATAGATGTTTATAATAACGAAGGGGAAGGGGTCACATTTACCATTCATTTACCAAAACAAATATCGTGACAAACGTAAAAGTATTATATGTGGAGGATGAACTTTTCCTGGGTAAGATAGTCAGGGAAAGCCTGGAATGCCGCGGCTTTGAAGTGATCATGGAAGATGACGGGGCCAAAGTGCTTGACTTGTTCAAGAAAACAAATCCTGATATCTGTGTCCTGGATGTGATGTTGCCCAATAAGGATGGTTTTGCCATCGCTGATGAAATAAGAGAATTGAATGAGGATGTTCCCATCATATTTTTAACGGCCAAAACACAGACAGAAGATGTGGTAAAGGGATTTACACTTGGCGGTAACGATTATATACGAAAGCCCTTCAGTATGGAAGAGCTTATTGTCCGGATACAAAACCTTTTGCGAAATAAGTCGGAAGGCACTACAAAAATTAGCGGGGGGGCTACAGCAATTGGTAAATACACTTTTCACCTGAACAGGCAGGTATTAGCAGGGGAGAAAGAGGAACGTAAACTGTCTTACCGTGAAAGCGAATTGCTGAAATTGTTATATGAGAACCGGGATAAGATCATTGACCGGAAAGATATCCTCAACCTGCTTTGGGGCAATGATTCTTTTTTTAACAGCCGCAACCTTGATGTTTACATTACCAAATTACGCAGCTACCTGAAAGAAGATACTTCTTTAGAAATTATTACAATCAAAGGGATTGGCTATCGGTTTGTTACCGGATGAGGTTAGTTTGCTTTCTTTAAAATGACTTGAGCCGGTTCATTATTTTTCAATAATATGAGCGAATTGTTTTGAGTGAAGTTGATTATTCTTCTGATCTCCCCATTGTTGGGCAAGCCAGATAAAGTATTGACCGTCAATTTTCCTTTACCATCTCCTTTCAGGAATAAGGCAGCCATAGCATCATAGCTTCCGGTTCCGATTTCCGGATCGGATGAGTTGCCGCCAATAATAATATCCATATTTCCGTCATTATCGAAATCGTCTGCAATCATATCATTGATCGTAGATATTTGTGCCAGCTCAGGAAATTCTTCAAACCGAAAATGGTTATTTCCTTCATTAATAAAAATGCCTGATTCAAAGCAGGTTGTTGTGTAAATATCCATTCCCTTCTTTTGTTCTTCACTCAAAATTTCATCTAGTGTTTTAGTTGCATAAAGATGATACCGGTAGAATTTTTTGCGCATAGAAGGCATTTGATCGATCAGCTGATCTCGGTGATACATGGGATAACATTTTCCCCTGATATAGTAACCCAGGATAGCATCGTAACTTCCGTTATTGTCAAAGTCTTTGGCGTATATGGTACAGGGTTCCTCCAGTTTGGCCACTATTCTTGAGTTGGTACCACGGTTACCGGCCAGTATATCCAGGTCTCCGTCCTTATCAATATCGGTCAGCAAAATTGTATTCCACCATCCTTTGATTTGGCCCATTGATATATTTTCTGTTTTGCCGCTGTGACTGTTTATCGTTACGTATGAAGTAACCTGGTTTAGCTTGTTATTGCTGCTTTTAAAGATCATTACCGGCATCCACTCTCCGGCTATTACCAATTCATTTTTCTTATCACCATCAATATCTCCCCATGCCGCATAATTTACAATTCCTGTATTAGCCAGTTCGGGTGCAAAGGTGTCTGTAATATTTATGAACTTACCTCTGTTGTTTTGCAGTATTATATTTTTATCATGCCTGGGAAACTTGCCTGGCATTACGCCACCGCCAACAAAAAGATCCATATCCCCGTCGTCGTCTATGTCAGCAGCAACAACAACAGAACCATTATTTGTTTCCCTGGGTAATGCCGTCAGTGAACGGGTAAAATTTCCTTTCCCGTCATTTATGTAGAGCCTGTCCTGGTATAACGGGCTGGAAGCCGGAAACTCTGAACCTCCGCTGACGACATATAAATCCAAATCCATGTCTCCGTCTGCATCAAAAAATACAGCACCGCCATCTTCCATTTTCTTGTCGTTAACAAAAGAAGCCTGATTTTTTTTGGATAAACTTCCATCTGCATTTTGAAGCATTAACACTCCTTCACTACCGGCAGCGCCACCAATGTAAATATCTTCACGGCCATCACCATTTACATCTGCTTTGGCATAAAAGGGGCCTTTGCGGCTGCACTTGTAGGGGATAAGCGGCTCTCTTTTAAAGTCGATAAAGTCATTTTCTTTGTGAGTATAGCTAAATCGTTTTCTTTCGCTATCCGGGGCAAACAGTGCTGGAGAAGATACTTTCTCATTGCTACTGAGTTCTGCAGCATCTTCTTCATATAGGGTAAGAACCTGTCCGGAACTGATATTTTTTAAAGTTTGTGTTTTTCCGGATGGAAAAGCGACCGTAACCTCTTCAACAAATGCTTCATTCCCTGTTCCGAAATGAAGGTAATGCTCGTTGGAAGACATATAACCCCGCTGTGGCTCATATCGCTGAAACTGGCTTTTTTGATTTTTTAAAGTGAGCTTTACAGTTGCTCCGTAAACCTCCTGCTTATTATTCTTATCTTTTAATAAACGAAAACGGATAAAACCTGATCGGTTAATTTCGTTCTGATTGTTTTTCAAAACAAATGCCTCTCCTTCCACATTGTTCACAACAATATCGAGATCACCGTCGTTATCAAGGTCTGCATAAGCAGCGCCATTAGAAATAGATGCGGGTTCATCAGTCCATTTGTCAGTGTAATTGTCAAAGCGTAGTGAACCATTATTGCGGAAGAAATAATTTTTAATGGGAACAGAGGGTATCTGGCTAAACCATTGTACCATGTCGACTTTGATGCCCTTCGCAATTAAATTTTTAATTGAATCAATAAAAAAGCCCCTGTAATCCCAGTCGTTTACATCCCGTTTTAAGCCATTGCTAACATATATATCTTTCCAGCCATCATTATCAAAATCAGCAATAAGAGGAGTCCAGCTCCAGTCTGTTTCCGCTACCCCTGCATGATAAGCGATCTCACTGAAAGTTCCATTGCCGTTATTAAGCTGCAAGACGTTATGCGGGTATTGATGAAAAAGCCCCAACTGCACTCCCAGGTGAAACTTGTCGTAGTTAAGGTGTTGTGTAAATAATTTCTTTTGTCTTACCGGGTCTTCAAAGGCCATATCCAGTACAAAAACATCCTCAAGCCCATCATTGTTGATATCAACGATGTCGGAGCCCATAGATGCCTGGCTGATATGCTTAAAGTAGTCGGTCAGTTTATCAGAGAACGTACCGTTTTTGTTGTTGATAAATAGATAGTCCGGTTTCTTAAAATCATTTGCTACATAAATATCAGGCCAGCCATCGTTGTTGATATCAGCAATAGAGGCGCTAAGGGCAAAGGAGTTGGTGGAAATACCCGCCTTTTGACTAATGTCGGTAAAATGGCCATTCCTGTTTTCATATAACCTGCAGCTAACATACTGCCTGGCAGTATCATCAATCATCACCATTTTGCCATTCTCTATTTTTGCATTTACTACCATGTTGTTGTTGAAGTCCATTGAGTGGTTTACAAAAAAAGCATCCATATCACCATCCCTGTCAAAATCCAGGAAATAAGTCTGTGTAGTATGACCGGGCTCATTCAGCCCATATTCTGCTGCTCTGTCAGTAAATGTTAGATTACCGTTATTGATGTATACGATCTTTTGCCGGTACTGAATATCAAAGGGGCCGCTTTTCGAAACTACGATATCAAGCAGGCCATCGGTATTAAGGTCAATCATATTTACACCGGTCTTTATACCCATGCCACCGTTTACCCCGGCCTGTTCAGTAATGTCTTTAAACTGAAGGTTGCCAAGATTGAGAAAAAGCTTATTAAAGCCTGTTGTGGAACTAAAGTACAGGTCCTGCAACCCGTCATTATTAATATCACCAATACTTATACCTGCACCATTATAGAGATACATATAATCGTAATAGAAAAACTTATTGTCCTCATGAATATCGTTCCGGAAGGTTACACCGGTATAAGAGGAAGGTAGCGCTGTAAACAATTTCTTTTCGCCAGGTGACTGTGTAGCTCCCGGTAATGCATATGCATAGCAGCATAGCAGAAAGACAAAAATCCTGATGGCACTCATTTACTGGTTTTTGTTCCCTGTGAAGGTAATATGGTATTTAATACGTATTGCCCTATTTGTTTTCCCTGTTTAATGCTTATCCTGGCTGTTTCCGGGTAGTGGATACCGGCATATACACGGCTCCAGGCACTTTCTTCTGCTGCTTTATAAAAAGAAGCAAAGGTCCGGGGTTGAATACCAAAGGGTATTTCAGTATTGTCTGTGAAAGAATAATTTTCTCCCAGCAGCCGGGTTAATACAGTTGCTGCAGCATTTGAAATGACTGCATGCCCGCTGGTAAATTCAGGAAAAGGAGGTGTCTGTATATATGGCTCCCATTTTTCATCGATGTATCTTTTTATTACAGTGATAGGCCTTACCAGATCAGTTTTATATTTTTCATACCAGCAGCTGATGAAGGCATCATATAAAGCAATAGAAGTCAGTGTATAGGCACGGGACGCCTTGACAAGTGAAATATTTTTTTCCAGGCAGGCCTGGCGGGTTATCATCAACCAATGTCCTGCAGGTGATATTTTGTGAATGAAATAATTGAAATGACCCTGCTCAACAGAAATATTCGGGTTGTCATCCCAGTATAAGGCAATTGCTTTTTTAGTGCTGTCGAGATTTTTAACTGTGTTATATACTTCCAGCACATTTTTATAAAAAGGTGAATTTTTTTCCATGCTGAAAACAAGCTTTTTTTCAGGTGAAAACTGGGAAGCCTTTTTCAATGTCAATGGACGCATATAGCCCCAGTTGGGTTCCAATGCAGGCATAAAATCCACCGGGGTTGGCTGCCATTTGCCATCTTTATCAGATATAACATATCTCATCATTGCCCTTGTTTCACCATAGTTATCTTTTTTTACCCATGCTATGATTTGATCAGCTGTCGTTTTACCAAAAGCGATGGAGTTGGAAAGTATGCTGGTGTCAACTGTTAGTCTTAAGGAATCGACAAACTGATTGCGCCACGCTTCTATTTTATGCTCAGAACCAACAAGGCTTTGGCCAACATAGGAAAATGAAATTGCAGCAGCGATCAAATAGTCTGTCTTAGGTTTGGGTAGTACTGTGAGTTTAGGAAATGCCGTTAACTTACCGGTCAATGAGGGATAAGATTTGTCTTCGTTACGAATACATTCATAAAATGCAATGTTCGGGTAAGTATATATCCGGCTGGAGACAGTGGGATTGAAAAGGTCATCCATTACCGTATTTATTAATAGACTATTCAGGTCATGCAGCACTTTTTCTCTCTGTTGACCACTTAGCGAAGGTGAAATTCCAAGGCAAATAAAAAAGACAGAGCAGGTAAAAATCCTGCCTAAAAAGGATCCAGCCATGATAATTGATTATTGATATGAATTTACAGCTTTTTATTGAGGGCGAAGAAGATGAAATACCCGGAGTTGGGTAGAACGATTATATTTTAAATACTTATTTTAATACTATGAGAAAGGGACTCATAATTATCCTGTTCATGACCTCGCATCTGGCCGGGGCACAACATTGTCCCTGGGATTGCAGTGGAATGATTTTATTAAAAACCGATGCAACATCCGGTGAAATGAGCCGGCTGAACCCGGTACTGGTTGATGGTGACAGGAAATTAGTTATAGACACTCTTTACGGAACGGGGTTAAACTCTACAGCCGATACCTGCCAATTCTTGGTTTACGAAGATTTTTTAAAATTCCGGGTTGCCAAAACAGCTATTCATTACTGGTATAGTTATGACACAGTCTATCATTTCGCAAAAGGCCATTACCTGGTCAAGTATAATTATTGTAAGTATAATAGAAACAATGAATCATTATACATCCGTATAAACGATTTAAACAATAAGCCTTCAGGGTACAGATACATCGAAGTGACTGCCGAAAAAGGAATTCACTTGCATAATTATCACCGTTTACTTAATGACAGGAAAACAGGTGAGCTGCTTACAGCTCTTGCACCAATGGTTATTTTTATTAGTCGGGTAGACCTTGGGTTAAATTAGATTGCTTTATCTTCCTTAAAAATACGTAAACCGTGAGAGTATTAAATGCCAGTCGAATTTTTACAGGCGACAGATGGCTAACAGATCATTCTGTTATTATTGAAGACGGAAAGTTTAAAGAACTGATTTCAAATACAGAATTACCTTCTTCCTTTGAGCCGGAACGCTATGAAGATTGCATTATTACCCCGGCATTTATTGATTTGCAGATATACGGTGCATCCGGAAGATTGCTGGCAGTTTATCCGGAAACAAATTCAATCGAAAGCCTGGTTTATTACTGTCGTACCGGCGGAGCAGCCTGGTGCCTGCCAACAGTAGCAACTAATACGAAAGAAGTTTTTTTTAAGAGCATTGATGCGATCAGAGATTATTTGAGCAAAGATGGCAAAGGAGTACTCGGTATTCACCTCGAAGGCCCATGGATCAATAAAGTGAAAAGAGGGGCACATATTGAATCGCTGATTCATTCGCCTTCTGTAAACGAAGTAAAAGATCTTCTGGAGCATGGAAAGGGAATTATCAAAATGATCACCCTTGCTCCAGAGTGTGTTAACAAGGAAGTAATTGACCTGATTCTCTCGTATGATGTTGTTGTTTCTGCCGGACACAGCAACGCAAGCTATACCGAAGCCATGAAGGGCTTTGCTAACGGAGTTCAGCTTGTTACACATTTATATAATGCAATGAGTCCGTTGCACCACCGGGAGCCGGGACTTGTGGGTGCCACCATGGATCATAAGAGGGTGATGGCAAGTATCATTCCTGATGGCTATCATGTTGACTATGCTGCCATTCGAATTGCCAAAAAAGCAATGGGTGAAAGATTGTTTGCTATTACTGATGCAGTGACTGATACAAATGAGGGCTATTACCAGCATCAGCTGGCCGGAGACAAGTATGAGGCTGGCGGAGTGCTGAGTGGTTCAGCTTTGACCATGCAAAAGGCTTTGCAAAACCTTGTGAAGGAATGTGGGATTGATTTGGGAGAAGCTCTTCGGATGTGCAGCCTTTATCCTGCCCGGGTACTACGGCTTGACAGCCATATTGGCAAAATTGAAAAAGGGTTTAAAGCCGATCTTGTAGTATTGGATAATACATTACAGCTGAAGCAGCTAATAACTGCTTAACTTCTATCAACAAAAGTTTCTGCTTTATTCTGCCAGAAGTCTTCCAAATTTTTTTTAGAGGCATTGAAAAATTGTTTATACCTTTTATTGCTTTTTTGCCAACCAACTTAAACAAAACCAACATGAAAAAGTACATTGCCTTTGCAGCAATGTTCACTCTCATCATTGCTGCTGCTTATTTTTCTTCCTGTAAGGACAAAAAATCGGAGCCCACTGCCGGAGACAACAAAGAAGACTCCCTGAAAAAAGTAATCGAAAGGGGAGACTACCTTGCTAATCATGTGGCGGCCTGTATTCACTGTCATAGTAAAAGAGACTTTAGCCAGTACTCAGGCCCCGTCACCCCCGGAACAGAAGGCGGGGGAGGAGATGTTTTCAGTAACGAAATACTGGATGCTATTCCCGGTGTTTTTTATGGAAAGAACATAACACCGGATAATGAAACCGGCATCGGAACATGGACAGATGATGAAATTTTAAGAGCCATTACTCAGGGCATTAGTAAGAAAGGCGACACCTTATTTCCGTTGATGCCCTATGCCAATTTCAACAGGATGGCCAAAGACGACCTGCTGGCTATAATCGCCTACCTCCGTACTTTAAAGCCAATCAAGAATAAAGTGCCAGAGAGGAAAATGATGATACCTATTGCCATGGCTTACCCGGCACAGGCTTTACAACCTTCAGTTGATAATAATGTTCGACCCGCAGCATCTGATCTTGTGAAATATGGCGAATACATGGCTACAGTGGCAGACTGTGCTACTTGTCATACACCTTTTGTAAAGGGACAACTTGACTTCAGCCGGATGTATGCAGGTGGTAATACTTTCCATATACCTAAAACAGTTGTGAACTCAGCCAATCTCACCAGCGATTCAGCTACGGGTATTGGCACATGGACTGAAGAAAGGTTTTTGAATAAATTTACTGCTTACAGAGAAGAAAAAGGATACAAGTATGATGCAGGTAATCAAAACACTGTGATGCCGCTGGTGGACTATGCCGGCATGACTGATGCTGACCTGAAAGCGATTTATGCTTATTTGAAAACAGTGAAGCCAGTAAATAATAAGGTAGAGAAGTTTCCTAAATAAGATAGTTGACTATCAATAAAAAACCCTGGCATATACCGGGGTTTTTTATTGATCCTTAAATGTATTTCTGTCAAAAACACCCGGTGAAGCATGGTCGCCTTCTTCAAAATCAAAGTTCACAAAACGGATGCCCGGAATTTCAGTCAGATTGTAAACAGCCTCCGCAAAAAAAACAGTTGGCCCCGATGAACCCATCTGCTGGGTTAGATAAGTGGCTTCGGGTATCCCGACAAATACAGTGTCTCCCGAGGTTTTGCTATATTGAATTTGTACAAACTGGTTTTTCCTGTTTAGAAAATCAATAACTGCTTGTACCGACAAAGAATCAGGGGACAAACCTTCCCTTTTTACAACTTCCAGTCTTCCGGTAGAATCATTGAGGGTAGCTTCCCAGCTATATAAAATAGTGGATGAATCATTTGTTTCAGTTGGCTGATCTGCTTTGTTATTGCCACATGATGCAAACAGGATTACTGACAATAGCGATAATACAATTTGCTTTTTCATACATACCTGGTTTAAACTATTTATTTCTTCAACCGGTTATACTTCTTCATGACGTCGATAAGCAGGGGCTGTGGCAGGGCAAATACTTTGTTGCCGTTAATGCCTTCCATGTCTTCGGCTGCTACCAGTGTGTTAATTATAGCTTCCTCCGTGGCTTCCACAGCTGCTTTATAGACAGGGTCCATTCTCCACTTTGGTATTACTTTCCATGTTTCTTCTGTCATTTTCTTATTGTAGGATGGAGCAGCAGTTGACAAGGCCAGGAAAATTTCGCCGGAACTGTTATGAGAGTAGGTTCCTGTTCTTGCAATACCATGGGTAGCCCTTTTCGCAACCTGCTTTAATTGTAATGGCATTAAAGGAGCGTCAGTTGCAATTATAACAATAATAGAGCCATCCTTTCTTTTGGGTTCATGTATTACCGGTTCATAACCACTGATCTCTTTTCCAACCGGCACACCCGAAATAGTCAGCTCTTTTCTTCCGCCGAAATTGGACTGCACAAATACGCCTAGTGTATAAGTGTTTGTATCAATTTTAAATGTCCTGGAGGCTGTGCCACTCCCACCTTTAAACTCATACAATACCATTCCGGTGCCACCGCCAACATTTCCTTCGGCTATTTTGCCCCCTTTTGCACTGTCAAGTGCTTTCCATACATGTTCCATTTTAATATGAAATCCATTGATATCATTCAGCATGCCATCCCAGGTTTCTGCAGCAACAGGTAGTCCAAATGAAAAGTCGACAAAATCACCTTTTGAAAATTTTTTGAAACACCATTGTCCGATAGCATCTTTTACTATACCAACACTGTTTGTATTGGTTATGCCAATGGGTCCATAACCCATCCCATAATCTTCTATATAGGATATTCCGGTCATTTCACCGTCACCATTCAGTGAAAACCATGCTGCAGGATAGCTTTCCTCTTTTTTCCCTTTGGGCAGTATAACTGTTACCCCGGTTCTTACCGGTCCTTTGCCAGCTATCAGTTTTCCCGAATCTTTGATAATCGTAGTATAGCCTACTTCGATACCCGGAACATCAGTAATAGCATTGTTTGTTCCGGTTATTCCGTCAAATGGTATCCCCAAATCCCGGGCTCTCTTCTTTATAACTGTTTGCGCAGACGAAGAAATGCCGAGGCATAAGATACACAGCCAGGTTAAAAATTGTTTTGCAAAATTCATCTTGGTAGTAAATAGGTATTAATAAAGGTACAAAATGAAAAAGCCTACCTGCCCAATAAAAACGTTAAAGGAACAGCCAGCCGCTTATGCCATGCTTTTTCACTATGTTCTTCACCGGGAAAATATTTTGTCAGCCAGTTGGCAGAAGTAAATCCCCGTTGTTTCAAAGTAGCATCAGCTTTTTGCTGAAGGGGAGGATATAAGGCATCCAGTGTAGCATCCCCGTAGTCGAAATATATCTTGTGTGTTTTTGGACTGGGCAAATGTTTTTTTAGATAACTGAAAAAAGCATTGGGCACGGGATTATTTTCCATGGTGAAGATACCCGGCCAATGTGTCGAGAGACAGGCTGCGCCACCAAATACTTTGGGGTATTCGCAAATAGCATACATTGAGATTAGTCCGCCCATGCTGCTGCCGGTAATAAAAGTATGCGAACGGTCTTTGTATACACTGTATTTCTTGTCAATAAAAGGTTTTAGTTCTTTTACTATAAACTTCAGATAATTGTCAGACTGAATCTTGTAATTATTGAAAACTGAAACACCGTTGCTCCGGGCAGCTGAATACACAGTGTCCTTTTCTGCCTGTGATAATGCCTCAAATGGTTTTTGGGGAAAATAATCAGCATGTCTTGTTGTGCCCCCGTTCCAGATGGCGACGACTATGACATCTTTTATTTTCTGTTGTTGCATAAGTCCGGTGATAACATCATCCACCTCCCATGATTGTTTGTTCCAGGTAGTGGCGGAGTCAAACAACATCTGGCCATCATGCATATACAGCACATTGTACTTTTGCTGGTTGTTATAGCCGTCAGGCAACCAAACATCCACATGACGGGCTGTTACATATTTTGATGGAAAGTTTTCATGTCGTTGCAGGCTGCCACTGGCAACAACAGGTAACTGTGCTGCAGCAAGTAGCCCCAAAAAGCAAATGAATAATGTGATTAAAAAATGTTTCATTAAAACGGCTTTACTTTACTAACACAAAGTAGCCCCATGGTTGAAGAGTGAATACATCATCTCCTTTGATTTCAAAGGCTGTGTTGGTAAACCAGTCGGTATAGTTTCCTTTCTGGAATTTTGAATTCAATTTAACAGTGACAGGGTTATCGCTAAAGTTTATCACTGAAATGATCTTGTCTTCATTCTTTTCTCTTGCAAACGAAATCACCTCATTGGGCTTATCATTAAATATCCGTACCATTTCACCTCCCCATCCGCCGTTCCATAAAGCCTGGTTTTCGTGTTTTAATTTGAACAGGGATTTGTACAAAGCCGCATTGGGATGATCTTTCCATTCAATAGTGTCTTTATCAAAAAACTTAAGCGATTTATTTAGTCCTGCTTCCTGGCCACCATATACCATCGGCATGCCATTTACTACAGTACAAAATACCATGCAGGCTTGCAGACCATCACCAAAATTGGAATATTGTGTGCCTTCCCATGAATTTTTATCATGATTATCTGTGAAGGTCATCCGGTATGCATCCTTAGGTACAGAGCCTACATCATGTGCCATATATTCCGTAAGAATACCAGCTCCTTTTTTTCCGACTGTGGCCTGGTGCATTTTATCCCACAGGCTCCATGAATAAGTCATATCAAAGGATCTTTTGTACAGATCTCTTGATTCCCATTCAGCCAGCATGAATACAGGTTTGATCGCATCCAGTTCTTTGCGGGCATTTTCCCAAAAATCAACGGGAATAAAACCGGCCACGTCACAACGATAACCGTCAACATCTGCTTCCTTNNATGTTCCGTAGCTAACTGATTATCCCAGGCTGAATGATTTGCCACCCAGTCAAGGATCACATACATACCCATATCGTGTATTTTCTTCACCAGTGCTTTAAAATCATCCATTGTTCCGTATTCGGGATTTACACCGAGGTAATCTTTCACCGAGTATTCACTTCCAAGTGTTCCCTTCCTGTTTTTCTCACCAATAGGATGGATAGGCATCAGCCAGATAATATCAATGCCCATATCTTTTATTCGGGGAAGGTGTGCTTCAAAAGCTTTGAACGTTCCTTCCGGGGTAAACTGGCGGATATTCACTTCATAGATGGTAGCATTCTTGCTCCACTCAGGATGTTTCAGCTCTACATAGGATTTAGGAGTATAAGGGTCAGCAGTACTTTCTTTTGTTGATTTATCCGTATTGCAACTGATCAGTGCACTGAAAAGGATCGCCGCAGCTATTACAGGGTATATTTTTTTCATACCGGAGTTTTAATGCAACGGAAGGTACACTGTTTCGATTATTCAGTAAATGACTGTTTAAACAAAAGATGAGCCTTAGTGAACTGCAGTTATATTTACTTTTTCTATTCCTTCAAGGTGTAGTTCAATATGCCGGTCATGGGCCTTGTTGGCATATTCGCTGATGATCTCCAGTATATCGTAGTCAATGAAACTACAGTCACGGCCATCAATAGTCAGTATGCTGTATTCGGGTATTTTATCCAGTGTATTACGAAGCCTCACTTTGTTCAGAAATGTAACATTGCTGTGCAGTTTGATCTCATACACTTCAGTTTCATGTTTTTTGTGATGAGTGATTTTAAACTCGTCTTTGAAATTATTCTGCACAATAAAATAAATCGATATCAGCAGGCCAATGCTGACACCAATCAATAAATCGGTAGAAAGGATCACAACGATCGTGATGATGAAAGGCAGCAATTGTTTCAGTCCCAGGCTCCACATGTTACGATAGAGTTTGGGTTTGGTCAGGTTATAACCTGTTACAATCAGTATGGCGGCCAATGAAGCCAGGGGAATATAGTTAAGTAAAAAAGGTATCAGTAGCACGGCCAGTAATATGAATACACCATGTGTAAATGCAGAAAGTTTGGTTCTGGCTCCGGCATCTGCATTAGCAGCACCTCTTACTACCACAGCTGTCATAGGGATGGCGCCCAATAAACCGCAGGCAATATTACCTACACCCTGTGCTACCAGTTCACGGTTCACCGGTGTGATTCGGTTGTGCCGGTCCAGTTTGTCAATAGCCTCTACACACAATAATGTTTCAAGGCTGGCCAGTAATCCTATCAAGACACCGGCCTTCCAGATCTCAATATTGGAAAAGAGTTTTGTAAAATCAGGAAACCGGATACTCGCAAAAATATTTTCAGGAATATTAACCAGTTGGTTTGTTTTTAAGGCAAAGCCCGGCATCCAGCTAAGGAAAATAAAGTGAAGTAAAACACCTGCAACAACAACAGCCAGCGGTGCAGGTATCATTCTTAATTTTTTTGCATACGGACGTTGCCATATAATTAAAATGGCCAATGAAACCAAAGCGATGATGATTGCTCCTTTGGTGATGTGCTGGTTCAATGTTTGAAAATTGCTGCTGATCTTTCCGGAAGAAAATAATTGTAAAAAACCGCTGGTCCAGAAATCGGGCTGATCATAGCCCAATGCCAGCGGAATCTGTTTGGAGATAAGCAGTATACCGATAGCAGCCAGCATTCCTTTTATTACTGATGAAGGGAAATAGTTGGCAATAATACCTGCTTTCAATACGCCTAATAGCAACTGGAACAGGCCTGCTACAATAACGGCCAATAAAAAAACAGGATAACCACCCAATGAAATAATAGAAGCTGCTACCAATGTTGTTAATCCTGCGGCAGGGCCCGATACACTTAAGTGTGAGCCGCTGATCAGTGAAACAACAAGGCCACCAATAATACCGGAAAGAAGACCGGCATATACCGGCGCACCGGATGCCAGTGCAATACCCAGACAAAGGGGAAGGGCTACCAAAAAGACAGAGAGGCCCGCAGGCAGATCATGCCTGAACCACATCAGCCGGTAGTACTTCATCGTTCGCCTCACAATAAATAAAGAGTTGCAGGAGACGCAAAGATAAATTTTTAATATCGTTTAAATGCCAGTAGACACCGATTAAAGTGATAAAAGTTACAGATCAGCATGATATAAGTTTTATCTTTTACAAGTGTCGTCATAGCAACTGAGCCTGCTATTGTATAAAATTACTCCCCCAATAGCTGTAATAATTATCGCCGGTGATGGACGAGTTTTCGTTGATACAAAATATTCTTGACGGTAGTCAGGCTGACTTTGAGCAGCTGGTAAAGATGTATCAGCCGAACGTATTTCGGACGGCTATGGGTCTTCTGCACAATAAAGAAGATGCAGAGGAGATCACACAAGATGTTTTTCTGAAAGTATATGACTCTCTTTCTTCTTTCAATCAAAGGGCAACATTATCTACATGGATTTACCGGGTTACAATAAATACATGTCTCAATTTCTTGAAAAAAAAGAAAGGAAACAGGTTATTGGTTGGCTTATCTGCTTTATTAGGGCTGGCTTCCAAAGAGAAGCAATGTGAAAAACTAGTTACCGATAAAGAAGAAAAAGATTCAATACGAAAAGCTATGCAGGAGCTTCCGGGAAAACAAAGACTGGCATTTGTATTGACAAAATATGAAGAGCTTCCTCAAAGACAAGTAGCTGAAATTATGCAAATAAGTGAAGGAGCTGTTGAGCAACTGGTGATCAGGGCACGGAACAACCTTAGAAAAAAACTGGAAAAAATAGTGGGTTAGCCCATAGGATTATTTATTAACCTGTTGTCTAATTAATAAAGCAGTCAAAGAATGAAACAAAAGATGAACATAGATGAAATGATTGACGAGCTGATAAAGGAAGAGAGAAATGAGGAGTTCAACCCATTTTTAGCTACAAGAGTGATGGCTGCTGTACAGGAAAGGCAATATCAAAAAGAGAAAAAAATCAACCCGGCCTGGAAAACGGTAATGGTTGCTGCCGGAATTACAGTGGCCTTTTTCCTGGGTATTTCTATTGGCAGCTTATATGAATCAGAAAGCAGAAATGATGGGATAATGCTGAGTAATGACGGAGCCATGGAGAATTTTGGATTTTATTCTCAAATAGGAGAAGAATGATAACAATGAAACGGAAAACACAAATTTTGACATGGGCAGTGGTGTTGCTGCTAATAACCAATTCAGTTACAATAGCTACGATTCTGTATCACAATTACAGGGAAAGAAAGAATCAAGAGAACATCACTATTACATCTTCCGGAGGCACTAATATGATTAACGGAAGGTTTCTTAGGCAGGAATTGGGCTTTGATCAAACGCAAATGGATGTATTTCGCCAGGCTAATCAGGAATTTCGCCCCACAGCAATGTTTATTACAGATAATATTGATTCTTTAAAGAATGAGATGTTTGTTGAACTCAGAGAGATTAAACCTGATACAGTAAAACTTGATAACCTGTCCGAAATGATCGGGCAATTACATGGACAATTGAAACAGGAGACCTATACTTTCTACCTACGATTGAAAAATATCTGTTCTCCGGAACAGCAGGCAGAGCTGGAAAAAGCATTTCTGCCCCTATTTAAAAATGAAAGAATGACTACTCTCCCGGGCCAGCACCGGAGAAAAGGCTGGAACAGGGACTAGCAATTATTAACAGTTAAATATTGACCAATGAAAAAGATGATTTTCACAGCAATCGTCATGATTGCTATGAGCGGC
>DEHX01000007.1 GCA_002352145.1 Chitinophagaceae bacterium UBA2789 | reverse complement strand
CGTTCGCTGAAGCAAATGATGCCGGGTGGCGATTATCCTTATACCGTAAGGGTGGTGAGTGATATCCTGGAGTCAAACGGTTCATCTTCTATGGCTACGGTTTGTGCCGGGTCGCTTGCATTGATGGATGCCGGTGTACCGGTTCCTAAGCATGTAAGCGGTGTGGCCATGGGGCTGATCACCAAAGGAGATAAATATGCTGTTCTGACAGATATCTTAGGTGATGAAGACCACCTGGGTGATATGGATTTCAAAGTAACCGGTACCCGGGATGGTATCTGCGGTGTGCAGATGGACATTAAGGTGGACGGACTGAAAATGGAAGTGATGCAGCAGGCGCTGGACCAGGCAAGAAGGGGACGTTTGCATATTCTGGATGCTATGTACAATTGTATACCTGCTGCCAGGGCTGATGTGAAACCTCATGCACCAAGAATGATTAAACTCTTCATTGATAAGGAATTTATCGGTGCTGTGATCGGACCCGGTGGTAAAGTAATACAGGAGATACAAAGAGAGACAGGCACTACCATCAATTTGGAAGAGGTGAATGGCCGTGGCGAGATCAGCATTTTCAGTACCAATAAAGAAGGTGTGGACAAGGCTGTTTCCTGGATCAAGGGTATTGTAGCCGTACCGCAGATCGGTGATACATATGAAGCTACAGTGAAATCCATTATGCCATTCGGCGCTTTCGTGGAGTTTCTCCCCGGCAAGCAGGGACTGGTGCATATCAGCGAAATAAGCTGGAAACGCCTCGAAACACTGGAAGGTATCGTTAAAGAAGGTGATGTGATGAAGGTGAAACTGATCGGTACTGACCCTAAATCGGGCAAGTTCAAACTTTCGAGAAAAGTATTGATACCAAAACCTGAGCAAAAGCCGCGGGAAGAACAAAGACCTCCGCAACAGGAAGGATAATATCGACGATAAATCTGATTATTAATAGTCCCGTTTACGGGACTATTTTTTTATAAGCTTAGGATGAATCCACAGCCACGGTTCGAGTCATATGAACCGGAATTAGATATTTTGATTTGGTTCGTGGAGACACGAACCTTGGCGGAAACCTCACTCTTTTTTTTCTCTTTGCTTAATTCTAATTTCTTCCTTTATATGAGCATTCCAAAATTCAAGACCAATGCGTCCAAAAATCATTCTGCTAAATCCTGCATATAATGATAATCTTTTGTCAAAGAAAAAATAAGTATATGCCGGATCATCATGAGTGAGGTATACTAACGTATCTATCATTCGCACGAAACTGTCCTGCATAATAGCATAAACTGATCTTATGTTAATAGAATTAAAAACACGGTTATTCAAAATTTCAACTTTTATTTCGCTGCCTTTTTTTGGATTTATTTGATAAACTGCACTGGAATTGGTTAAGCCATTTTTTTTCCAAAAAATTGTAGCAAAATTATAACCCTCAATGTAGGTATAAAGTAAAAAAATAGAGTCAGATTGTTCTGAGATTAATGAGTTGTAGATATTTTCTAATGTATCAACAAATTTACCATCCGAATATGCTCTTGGAATTTCGTTTATTATCTCAGGAAAAACTCTGATCTGGCCAAAAGAGAGCCTGGCACAAGTAAAAAATAACAGAAATAAAATATTTTTTTTCATTTCACTTTACACTTGAATTGCCCTAAACAAACTTTTATTTATTCTAATGTGCTTAAGAATGCCCCTTTAAACAGGTATTCTTTATTTTTTAAATTTTCAGTTACCTGAAAAGAGATATTTCCCAGAAAAACTTGTCCTTTTTGGTTGACTTTCTTGTTTAGTGTCAGCTTTGCATTTGTCGCTCTGATTGAGGTATGCTTACCATGAGGGATAAAATCCACAATAAAATTTTCTCCGGTTATTTTCACTCTAATACTGTCAGCTTCTTTAATATTCATTTTCGAAAAATGAATAAATAATGTGTCATTAGAAAAATAGGATCTGCATGTGTCAAACGGTAAAAAATAATTGCCCTTTGTATCACGGATGCTGGCATTATATAAATATTGGATTCCATCCTCATTAGATGAATCAACCAGCACTCCATCTAAATACGTTTTGTAAGCCCCTCCTCTCACACCGGGAAGTGGACCTTCTGAAAATTTATTTTCCAGAGTTTTATCTATACTAAACTCCTGTTTTTCTTTTGGAATCTGGGCATCGCAGGCAATAAAACAAATCAACAGGATAACTGTGAAATATTTCATTTTTGGTAGGGTATTAAAGTACTGTAAGTGAAGGATGGTGTAAATTAGTCATTAATTCCAAAACGTAACGTTAACAGCGGTAGCTTTGCCTCATGCCCAATCACATTCAAATCACTTTTCATGAACTGCAGCCTGAGCAGCAGGAGGTGCTGATTGCCCATTTGGCAGAGGCCGGCTATGAGGGCTTTGAGCAAAGCGATACCGAACTCAAAGCATTTATCCATGACAGCCATTACGATAAGGCCTTGCTGCATGAACTGGCTTTTAAATACCAGGTGCAGTA
>DEHX01000052.1 GCA_002352145.1 Chitinophagaceae bacterium UBA2789 | reverse complement strand
GGCATCATTTGCTTCAGCGAACGCTGCGCCAGGTTTCCATGTCCCACTTCGCGGCGGCTCTGACCACGCATCATCTTCACCTCACCGGTAGAGAATGGCGGGAAATTATAGTGCAGGTAAAATTTGGAATCAATGGATTTGGCAGCGCTTTCTACCAACAACTCATCTAAGGGAGTTCCTAAGGTAACGGTTGTAAGCGACTGTGTTTCACCTCTTGTGAATAAAGAAGCACCATGCGGAGAAGGCAGTACATCCACCTCCATATCCAGCGGACGAACCGTTTCCAGGTCACGTCCATCCAGGCGGATCTTTTCGTCCAGTATCATATCTCTTACCACATCATACTGCAAATCGCCGTAGTAAGTGGAAGCTAATTTTTTTGTCAGATCCGGCAGGCTTTCTCCTTCGGCCACATTGTATTCGTTCTTCAGGTATTCCATCACTTCAGTCTTGATGGCATCAAAGCGGTCGCTTCTTTCATGCTTGCTGAGGCCGCCTTTGGCAACTTCATATACTTTTTGCTTGGCAAAAGCATAGATCTTTTCCCGCAGCGCTTCATCAGTAGCCGGCTTCGTATATTCTCTCTTGCCCTTTACACCGGCCAGGTCTCTCAGTTCCTCCTGCGCCTTTACCTGTATGCGGATGGCATCATGGGCAATTCCAAGAGCTTTCACCAGGTCGGCTTCGCTGCACTCCTGTGCCTCACCTTCCACCATCATCAGGTTCTTTTCCGTGGCTGCGATGATAAAATCCATATCAGATTTTTCCATCTGCGTACGGGTAGGGTTCACCACAAACTGGCCGTCAATCCGGGATACTCTTACTTCAGAAATAATTTCTTTGATAGGAATATCAGATACAGCCAGCGCCGCAGATGCAGCAAGACAAGCCAGTGAATCCGGCATCACTTCGGGGTCGCTGGAGACAAGGGTAACCAGCACCTGCACATCACAGAAATAATCTTCAGGGAACAGCGGACGCAGGGCCCTGTCAATAAGACGGCTGGTCAAAACTTCGTAATCATTAAGTTTCGCTTCTCTCTTAAAGAAAGAACCGGGGATACGGCCCGCAGCCGCAAATTTTTCCTGGTAGTCTACTGACAATGGGAAAAAGCTCTGTCCCTCCTTGGGTTCTTTATTGGCAACAACGGTTGCCAGAATCATACAATTGCCCTGGCTCACCGTAACGGCACCATCAGCCTGGCGGGCCAAACGGCCTGTTTCAATGGTCACCATGCGGCCATCGCCTATGTCAAATGTTTTACGAATAGGTTGTTGTAACATAAAAAGGTTTGAAGTTTAGGGTTTGAAGTTTAGGATTATAAACTCACAAACTTGTTGAAGGATACTTTTTGTTTGCCAACTGCATTACTACTATCAGCTTTGTTGCGACGCTCCATTCATCTGCAGTTAACACTAATGAGCATTTGCGAAGTCTGCAATAGCAACTAAAAATCCTGATAGTCCTAAAACAGTTATTCCCAACATCCGGAAGACATTGGGAATAGCTTATATCTTGAGCTTCACTTTTAATAAGAAACTGGCGATTTAAAGACTCTTCCCAAACTCTCCTGCAGGGGCTGGGGACGGTTTTTACTTCCTGATTCCCAATTTCTCGATCAACTGGCGATAACCCATCAGGTTATGCTTCTGCATATAGTTCAGTAAACGCTTACGCTTACCTACCAACTGCATCAGTCCGCGGTGAGTGGAGAAGTCTTTTTTGTTTTGTTGCAGGTGACCACTGATCTGGCTGATCCGCTCAGTCAGCAGGGCAATTTGACCTTCAATGGAACCGGTATTTTTTTCAGAACCGGCGTAAGTTTTTAAAACAGCAGCTTTTTTTTCTTTTGCTAATGGCATCTTTTTAATTTTTAAATTTCATCCGATTTTTTTCATCTCTTTATTAAGGCGGCAAAGGTAAGGCGAATCAGGCTAACAGCAAAGGGAAGCCTGCTCTTTTTTTCCTATCCAAATCAGCTATTATCGCTGATTTTCAGGCCATAACTTACTTTTGCGGCATGGAACTATCTCAGGATGCCAAAAATATCCTTGGCCTGCAACTGCCCACTGACCCCCGTTGGGTAAACCTGGCCGAAAAATCGCTGGAAGAAGTGCTGACAGACCATGCTTACTGCGAGCAAAAAGCAGCTACTTCCTGCATATCGCTGATCCAACGCTATAGCAGGTGTGAAAAACTCGTAACAGAGCTATCTCCCATCGTTACCGAAGAATGGGGGCATTTCCGGCTGGTACTGGCCGAACTGCAGAAAAGAAACCTGAAATTGGGAAAACAACGGAAAGATGAATATGTAAATGCCCTCATTGATTTTCAACAAAAAGGCGGAGATGCAGATGGCCGTATGCTGGACCAATTACTTACCATGGCACTGATTGAAGCAAGAAGTTGTGAACGATTCAAACGATTAAGTGAAGGGCTGAATGACGAATACATGCAAAAATTCTACCGTCGCTTCATGGAAAGTGAAGCCGGCCACTATACCCTGTTTATTGAACTGGCAGAAACCTATATCGACAAAGAAAAGGTCCGCCGTCGCTGGAAAGAATGGCTGGCATATGAAGCAGAAGTGATCAAAAACCTCGAAGTGAGAGGTGACAGGATACATTAACGTCCGCATACAAGCAACCTGTAACCAGCAACTAGCACCCTCCCCTTTTCCCGCAAACGATTGAAACAACTTTACTTTGGTATTCAGCTTAATTTCATTGCCAGTTGAAATTGCCAATGAATAATATCCACATCCCGAAAGAAGTATTGGAAGCATTTGCTATTGACAATGCTGGCAACGTTATCATTGAATCCATTGGTAACGGCCTGATCAATGACTCCTGGAAAATTGTTACTGTAAATAATGGAAACATTTTTTTACAGCGCATCAATAAGAATGTTTTTCATGAGCCGCAACTGGTGCAGGCCAACTATATACAGCTTTGGAAATATGCAAAAACAGCAAATAAAGGGCTGCTGATGCCTGATCCAGTATTTTGCAATAACCAAACCAGCTTGCATACAGATCCTTTAGGTAATTACTGGCGGGCTTTTTATTTCATTCCAGAAAGTAAAACATGCCCTGTGGCAGAAACAGCAACGCAGGCATGGGCAACGGCTAAAACATTCGGACAATTCACGGCTGCATTTTCAGAAATGGATACAAGCCTGCTCCACGAGGTAATCAGCAATTTTCATAACCTTAGCTTACGGTACCGGCAGTTTGAAACTTCTCTTCAAAGCAGGTCAGTTGAACGGTTAGCAAGGGCCTCCTCGTTGATTGCCGATCTAAAGAAAAGGGAACACTATAAAACATTGTATGAAAGGATAAGGACATCACCCGGAGAGTTTCCCCTGAGAGTGATGCACCATGATGCCAAGATCAGCAACATTCTTTTCCAGGAGAGAACAGGTAATGTAATTTGTCCTGTTGACTATGATACCGTAATGCCCGGTCATTATTTTTCTGACCTTGGAGATATGATCCGTTCCATGGTAAGCCCGGAAGATGAAAAAAGTACCCACTACGAAAACATTGAAATACGTAAGGATTTTTACGAGGGCATTGTAAATGGTTACCTTGAAACTATGGATGAACAACTGACCAATGCTGAAAAAAAACACCTGCACTATTCGGGTATTTTGATGACCTATATGCAGGCCCTGCGCTTCCTNNTACAAATGAAAAAGGAGAAGATATCTGGTTGTTTACCTTGTCTAACGCATTGGGGACGGAAGTACTTATTACGAACTACGGCGCTATCATTACTTCTTTCAAAATAAAAATGCCGGATGGGCATTTCAATGATATTGTATTGGGATTCGATGATATCAAAGAGTACCAGGGAAAAGAATACCTCGAAGCTTATCCCTGGTTTGGTGCAGCAGTAGGCCGATATGCCAATCGCATCAAAGACGCCAGCTTTGAAATTGACGGGAAAAGATTTTACCTGAGCAAAAACAGGGGAAATGATCAGTTGCACGGCGGCGTCAGCGGTTTTGATAAAAAAGTATGGCAGTTTGTTGCATCTGGCAGTTCTCCTTATCCTTACCTGCAGCTTCGTTATGTAAGTGCGGATTGTGAAGAAGGATTTCCCGGTAAACTAACTGTCAATATCCGTTTTGAACTGGATAATGAAAATCAGCTTAGCTATGAATATACAGCCGTTACCGATGCGCCGACAGCTATCAACCTGACGCATCATAGTTATTTTAACCTTAACAATGGCATGGGTGATATAAAAGATCACCTGCTGAAGCTTTTTGCTGAAGCCATGCTTGAACAGGATGAAAACTTAGTGGCAACAGGCAATGTACTTTCAGTAAAAGAAACACCATTTGACTTCACAGAATTTCGTCGCATTGGTGACGGATTGATTGAATTACCGGAATACGATAAAAGTTATGTAGCCGGTAAAAAAGGAACACTGGTTGCGGAAGTAAAATCAGCAACAGCCAATATACTACTGCAAGTACACAGTACCGAACCGGTAGTACATTTTTATTCCGGCAAATGGATACCCGNNGGCATTCCCGAATACGGTTTTAAGACCCGGTGAGGTGTACAGCAGCCGAACAACCTACAAAGTGATCATTTAGTTTTTTTGCCCGCCTTTTTATCCATTTCATTGGGGCCATAAATACGACCAAAAAAGGTATCAAGCCCTATCTTTCTGCGTATGTATTCTGCAACAATTAGCCCGGTCAAAATACCTGTACCTAATAACACATAGAAGGCCGTTTCATTACCGATAGCCAAACCAATCAATCCAAAAAGAATGACCGGCGCCGCAAATGCCTGCAGCCAAAATACTATTGTAACAAGCCACATAATTATACTTGTGAGAAATAAACCAGCTCTTCTTTCAGGTCAAGAAAAGGATATTTATCCTGCAGCAATTTTGCTTTTTCAAAATGTGCCGCCAAAAATTGCTGGTGCGCCTTTGTTTCCGGCTGAAAAGGACGGTGTTTCCTGGCAATGATGATCTGCCTTACTTCCTTCATCAATTGTTGTGACCCTTCGGCAATGCAGGTGTCTGAAAATTTTTCCAGTACAAATTCCGTTGCCGGGTAGTTGGGATGCACCATATCAATATCATAAAAACGGTAATCCCTTAGCACATCGATCACCAGTTCATAAGCAGGAAAGTAAAAGGCAGATTCAGATTTGCCGGCAATATGATGAACCGCTTCGATCAGCCTTGCCTTGCTCCGGTTGTTTTCAACCACTCCATCCCTGATATGCCGCACAGGACTGATAGTGAAAATAAATTTCAGCCGGGGGTTGAACGCTTTTAATTGTTCAAGGCAACTTACAAGCATTTCCTTTATCGTATCAATCTCCAGCATTTCTTTATTGAACCAGTTAGCCGGAGCCCGGTGGCAATTAGCCACAGCTTCTCCCCCTCTCGATTTATCAAAAGAAGGTTGGGAAGTGAGAAAATAGCTAAAGGAAGAACCAAGTGTGATTATTAACCAGTCTGCTTCTTTCAAAAAATCATGAGCTTTTTGTTGTGATTGGTTTATCCCCTGCAGGCATTCATCTTTATTGATATGAGAGAATCTCGAATGATGGTCCCAACTGTTCCACACCTCATTCAGGTAAAACAAATCATCCCCGGTGTAGTGCTTATTGACAATGTATGACAGCAGACTTTTGCAAACTGCATCAGGGCCAAATAAAATACCATTGGGGTTTTGCAACACATCAAACTTCAGGTCAGCCAGCTCATTACCGATATGCTCGGTAAAACAGGAGCCCATCAGCATGATCTTATCACCGTAAGTTATTGGCTCCGACAATTTTTTCAGATCAATATGTACCATGAAATCCATTGCCAAATTGATACTTTAATTAGTTCAAAAATTAAAAAAGGTTCTTGCAGAATACCTGTTATACAAATATTTCACCTGCCATTTTGAGGCTTTCCTGCAATGCTTCTTTGTTCAAATCATCCTGCAGCATATTTTCTTCAAAAAAATTTATCATCCATTCGCTGTTCATATTGCCCACCAGTTCATCATCGGCCATCGGGCATCCGCCAATACCCTTCAGGGCTCCGTCAAATCGTTTGCAGCCTGCTCTTACAGCGGCTTCTAATTTTTCTTTCCAGTTATGCGGGGTAGAATGCAGGTGTACTCCGATTTCGGTGCCGGGCAAAGATTCGACCAGGTAACTGGTCATATCATACACCTGTTGGGCGGTAGCTACACCCACTGTATCAGCCAGGGAAATAATACCGATATCCATTCCGACCAGCTTATTCACCCATTCAAAAACGATCTCTTCATCATACAGGTCGCCATAAGGATTTCCAAAACCCATGGATATATAAACCACTAACTGCTTTCCTGATTTGATACAAAGACTCTGTATCTCCTCTACCCTGCCCAGCGATTCAGTTATGGATGAATTCGTATTCCTTTGCTGAAACGTTTCTGAAACGGAGAACGGAAAACCAAGATAAGTTATCTCATCAAACACAACAGCAGCTTCTGCACCCCGGTAATTGGCGATAATAGCCAATAACTTACTTACCGACTTCTCAACTTCTAAACTTTTTAACACCTCAACTGTGTCAGCCATCTGCGGAATGGCTTTGGGTGAAACAAAACTGCCAAAATCAATGGTATCAAAACCAACCCTGAGCAACGAATTGATATAGGCTGCCTTCTTTTCAGTAGGGATAAAAGATTTCCAGCCCTGCATGGCATCACGGGGACATTCGATGAGTTTTATTTTGTTATATCCGCTCATTGCATCCTCTGTTTCATTGCTTCATAAAGTATTATCCCTGTTGCAACAGAAACATTCAGCGATTCAAAATCACCAGCCATCGGGATCTTTATTATCTCGTCACAAATCTTCATCAGTGCCGGGTAAATACCTTTTTCTTCACTGCCCATTACTATGGCACAAGGTTCAGTAAAATCAACCTCCGCAATGTTCTTCTCTGCTGTCATATCGCTGGCATAAACCTTTATCCCGTTCAGGTGCAGTTCATCCACTGCTTTCATTAAACTATTAACACGGCAAACAGCTATTTTTTCCAGGGCGCCGGCAGAAGTAAGTATCGCATCTTCGTTCAAGGCTCCTACTCCTTTATCCGGGATAATAATGGCATCTACACCGGTACAATAAGCAGTGCGGGCAATACCGCCGATGTTACGGATGTCAGTAATCCCATCCAATAGCAGGAAAAGTGGTGGCTTGCCACTTTCAATAACCAATGAAATGACATCCTGCAGGTTTTGATACTGCACTTTGGCTATTTGTGCCACACAGCCTTCATGATCAGTGATGTTAAAGCCATTTAATTTGGCTGCCGGTACATAATTAACAGGAACACCCTGCTGAGAAGCCAGTCTTTTTATATCACTGATGTCTTGCCCCTGCGCCTTTGTGTCCAGGTAAATTCTGTCAAGCTGCGGGCCAGCCTGTAAAGCTGCGATCACTTTGGTTCTGCCAATCACCAGCGAACTCTTTTTGGGCCGTTGTTGTTGTCTGAAATTTTTCACTATACAAATGTAGGCAAACAAAAAACCCTCTCAGGGAGAGGGCTTCATATTATTTAAGACCGAATGCTTTCTTGACCTTGTTCACATAATCCAGTTTCTCCCAGGTAAACAATTCTACTTTCTTTGTTACTTTTTTGCCGTCAGGCGAAACAAATGTCTTCTCCACTACCTGCGGTGTACGGCCCATATGTCCATAAGCAGCCGTTTCGCTGTAAATAGGATTGCGCAATTTCAGGCGCTGCTCAATGAAATAAGGACGCATATCAAACAATCCTTCTACTATTTTGGCGATCTGCCCATCGTTCATATTCACTTTGGCAGTGCCATAAGTGTTAACATTAATACTGGTTGGCTGGGCTACACCAATAGCATAAGAAACCTGTACCAGTACTTCATCGCACAAACCGGCCGCAACCAGGTTCTTGGCAATATGCCTTGTAGCATAAGCAGCAGAACGGTCAACCTTCGAAGGATCTTTTCCGCTAAAAGCGCCGCCGCCATGTGCTCCTTTACCACCATATGTATCAACGATGATCTTTCTGCCGGTTAAACCTGTATCACCATGCGGACCACCGATCACAAACTTTCCGGTAGGGTTCACATGGTATTTAATATCGTTGTTGAACAGTTTAGCATATTTCTTATACTTGTTCTTCATCCTTGGGATAAGGATGTTGATCACATCACTCTTGATTTTAGCCAGCATTTTAGTCTCAGAATCGAAATCATCATGCTGTGTGGAGATAACGATAGCATCAATTCTCACCGGCCTGTTATTATCATCGTATTCAAGAGTCACCTGGCTTTTTGCATCCGGGCGCAGGTAAGGCATTTTTGAGTTTTTTTCCCTGCGGATAGCCGCCAGCTCAATCAACAGGTTATGTGCCAGGTCTAAGGCCAATGGCATATAATGCTCTGTCTCGTTGGTAGCATAGCCAAACATCATGCCCTGGTCGCCGGCTCCCTGTTCTTCCTTTTTCTTTTTGTCGACACCCTGGTTGATGTCAGCTGATTGTTCATGAATTGCGGAAAGCACACCGCAACTGCTGGCTTCAAACATATATTCACTCTTGGTATAACCAATTTTACGGATCACACCACGGGCAATTTCCTGAACATCTAAATAGGCTTTTGATTTCACCTCNNTGGGGGTCAAAGGCCAGAAAATTATCAATAAGGGCATCAGATATCTGGTCTGCTACTTTATCCGGGTGTCCTTCACTTACAGATTCTGAAGTAAATAAATAAGGCATGAATATGAATTTAGGCCGCAAAGATAAGGGCCATGCTTATAAAGAACAAAGTCCTTGTGCTATCACACAAGGACTTTTGAACATATCTTGATAAATAGAATATCAAAGCTTTGAATATACTAACCGTAATCTCATCTTTTGTGACGGGTGATTACCACCGCCAACTCTGATCCTTCCTTTTGTAGTGGTAGTATTTACAAAAATGGTGGCAGTAACATCAGTACCAGGCGGAATACCATATTTTTCATTGATAGAAAAAGGAGCAAAAAGTCTCAGGTCATATAAACTCTGCGTACGGGTAAGTACATGCTGCACATAGCGGGAAATATTGAACTTCCATACCCGTATCTTATTACCGGCACCATCTGTACTGATAACCGGGGCACAGCCAAATTCACCAAGATTTAAAGCACCCGATGCCGTGAATGAAAGATCATAAGGAATGGTTCTGAATTTATAGGGTGAAGTAATTGTAGGGTCACTTGCATCAAGGTATAGTAGCCCGGGACTGTAAAAAGTACTGTCACTGATATCATACAACTGTTCCACAATCAGCTCAGCCCGGTGGATGAGCCTGTTGTTGATCACATTCAGGTCAGGTATCTTAAGCTTTGCAAATGTGCCCGGCGTATTCTGAATATAAACAACAGGATCAGGCGCAGCTCCTCCAAGGGCAGTTTCAAGTGGCGTCCCCACATAATCCCTTTGAATATAATTTGCAGCAGCACAGAAATTGCCGGAAAAACTAAAATATGTAACCGTAGTATCTATTTGAACGTTTTTATTATACCGGTAATAGATAGCCAGTTTGGTATTAGCACCAGTAAGATCAAACCCCATCACAGCATTACCAGAACTCATAGACCGAATGGCGAAACCTTTGAACTTGCTCCGGAAAGCAGAATCGTTAGCGTAAGCGCCGTTCACCGACGTACTGACAGAATCATAGGAAAGTAATCGCTGGCCAAACGTATTATCCAGCCGGATACGCAATTGATTAACCGTTGTGTCTTTGTAAGCCTTTATAGAATCATTTAGCATACTTGGAGTAATAGTGCGGGATCCCAGCAAACTGGAATACGTAAAATAATCTTTACGGATGAGATAAGAAGTATCACTCCTGAAGTTATTACTCTGGTCTAACTCATATACGTTAATGGTCTGGGGAGTCGTGGTATCTCCGTAGGTTTCAATATAATTTAAAACCAGCACAACCGAATCGATGTACAGGCTATCAGGCTTACTGTTGGCAAAATACCAGGGATAAAAGAGTGGTTTTAACTCTAGAAACATCCGGGCATCAGTTTTTCCAAAAAAGGGATCACTGTTGATCCGGCCCAGGAAATATTCCTCGTTCTTGGACAGATATTGNNGCCACGATTGCTATGAAAGAAAATGCAATATATCTGTTCTTCACAAAGAAAATTTAAGGTCAGGGTTGGTTTGATTTTATTTGCCTGCAAGGTCGCTATACAGTTGTAAATAGTCTGTTAAATCTCCTTCAGGATTGTAGGGCAATGTCTTCTTACCCCGCACTTTAGAAAACTCTTCAGTCAGTTTCTTATCAATCTTTTCGGCGCCAAAAGTAATAGCGTCAGCAAAACTGGCACCGCCGCGGAACATCGCCGTATTATTACCTTCTTTGAATACCTCAAGATCTTTGTCTTTTAACGAAGGATGTATCAATGCTTTCCTCATGAAATCACTGCCCAGTTTTTCTTTGAAAGTGTTCTGGCCGATCGTGTAAACAATCTTACTGTGTGCAAATACCGGCTCCTTCTTATATACTGTTTTGAGGTATGCGGGAATCAGTCCCGTCATCCAGCCGCTGCAATGAATAATATCAGGAGGCCATCCAAATTTTTTAACTGTCTCCAATGCCCCTTTGCAATAAAACACAGTCCTAAGGCCATTGTCATCAAACCATTTTTCATTTTCATCATGAAAAACAAACTTTCTCCTGAACAACTCCTCATTATCCAAAAAATAAACCTGAAGACGGGCACTGGGTAATGATGCTACCTTGATTTGCAGGGGCATGTCGTCATTATCTACAGACACATTAATACCGGAAAGCCTTACCACCTCATGCAGCCGGTGACGGCGTTCGTTGATGGTGCCAAACCTTGGCATGATACAACGAACCTCGAAATTATTGTCATTCGCCTTGATGGCCAGTTTATTAACAATCTCAGAGAATTCTGTCAGCTCCAGATAGGGTGACATTTCGTTGGCGATAAATAAAATTCTTTTCTTTGCTGACATGGGCTTCCCGTTTAATTAACACCGCTTTACTAAAGGCGTGCAAAGGTAGCTATTTTAAGCCGAAATATGCCGAACAAAGCAATCAAAGCCTCAAATACGGTTTATAATGATTTTATTCAAAAAAGCAAATAGCCTTCATCAATGGGTTGATGCTCAGCAGAGAAAAGGGCAGAAAGTTGGATTTGTCCCAACAATGGGTGCTTTGCATCTTGGCCATATATCACTTATTGAATCAAGTCGAAAAGACAACGATATTACTATCAGCAGCATTTTTGTAAATCCAACTCAGTTTAACGATCCGAAGGATTTTGAGAAATACCCTGTAACAATCGAAAAAGACATTTTGCAGCTGGAACAGGCAGGTTGCGATGTACTATTCTTACCCTCCGTAGAAGAAATATACCCCAATGGAACGACCTCAAAACAGCATTATGACTTGGGAGAAATGGAAACCTTGCTGGAAGGCAAATTCCGGCCCGGGCATTACCAGGGCGTTTGCCAGGTAGTACACCGTTTATTAGAAATTGTACACCCTGATAACCTTTACCTGGGACAAAAGGATTATCAGCAGTGCATGGTGATTTCCCGATTGGTTGAGCTAATGGGTATAAATGATAAGACAAATATTAATATCTGCCCTACCCTCCGTGAAACAGATGGGCTGGCTATGAGCAGTCGTAACATGCGTTTGAGTGAAGCAGAAAGGGTAAAAGCAGTTTTGATCTTTCAATCGCTATCATATATAAAGGATAATTTGGTAGCCGGTGAAACTGATACAATAAAAAATAAAGCCATCGCCATGCTATCCGATGAAGGCTTCAGGGTTGATTATATTGAAATAGCCGACGCAAAAACACTTGAACCCCTAAGCAACTGGGATGGAAAGAAAAAGCTGGTAGCCCTGGCTGCAGCCTTTTTAAACGAAGTGAGATTAATTGATAACCTGCTTTTAAATTAAAGGCTTTGTTTTTGGCAGCATGCTGTAGTAATTTTACAGCATTACGAATCGCAATGAATACTATTCAATCCCGATGAACAAACGAATCCGAACCATACTTACTTATCTTTTCTTCTTAGGACTGGGCATCTTTTTGGTTTGGTGGTCCATTAAAGACCTGACTGCTGATGATAAATCACAAATTAAAACAGCTTTGCAGACGGCGAAGTACTGGCTGGTCATCCCGGTTTTCGCTATGTTGTTTGCAAGTCATCTTGTAAGGGCATTGCGATGGAAGCTATTAATTGAACCAATGGGCTATAAGCCCTCAACTGCCAACACTTATTTTGCCGTAATGATTGGGTACCTGGCTAACCAGGCTGTTCCCCGCCTGGGTGAAGTGTTAAAATGTACCGTTCTTGCCCGGTATGAAAAAGTACCCGCCGACAAATTGATAGGAACTATTATCCTGGAAAGAGTGATTGATGCAGTGTGCCTCCTGGTTGTTTTTGCTATTACACTGGCTATTCAACCAGATATTTATACTCAACTAATAGACACCATTTTCTACTCCTCAAAAGCAGACGAAAATGAACATCACATACCCAATTATGTTATCGGGCTTTCCATACTTGGACTTGTTATTCTAATAACGGGTATCTGGATGATAAGAAACAAGAAGAGTTTCAAAGACCTTGGCCTCGTCTTCAAACGTATTGGGCAAAGTATCTGGCAGGGGCTTAGTGCTGTACAGCACCTGAAAAGGAGAACAAGGTTTATTATTCTTACACTTATTCTCTGGGGACTATACCTAACGGCAGGCTATATCGGCTTTTTTGCCCTGCAGCAAACCTCTCAATATGGCATCCGGGAAGCTTTTACCATCTTATCAGCCGGAAGTATTGGCATGATCGCAACACCCGGCGGTATTGGTGCTTATGCATACCTTATTCAAAAAACCATGCAGGTGTACGGATTAAATGAAGGTATTGCCCTTGCATTTGGGTGGATACTGTGGCTGGCACAAACAGCCGTGATCCTTGTCGGCGGTTTAATTAGCTTTGTAGCTATACCTATTTACAACAAAAAGAAAAAAACTGTTGAAACGGCCTGATCTTATACCGAAAAAAATACTTACAAGGGAAGAGGCTGTTCAACGAGTGGCTCAATGGAGACTTCATGGCAAAACTGTTGCTTTCACTAACGGTGTTTTTGATATTCTGCACCAGGGTCATATTTTTTCTTTGTCACAGGCAGCAAAAGAAGCAGATTATCTTATAGTTGGTTTAAATGCTGATATATCGGTAAAACGGTTAAAAGGAGAAAACCGTCCAGTCAATAACCAGGAATCCAGGGGCCTGGTACTATCTTCATTAATCATGGTTGATGCAGTGGTATTGTTTGAAGAAGATACCCCATTAGATCTGATCACTTCACTATTACCGGATGTATTAGTGAAAGGCGGCGATTATACCGTGGAGCAAATCGCCGGCGCCAAAGAAGTTATAGCTAGTGGCGGAAGGGTTGTCATTAATCCTATACTCGAAGGATTTTCCACTACCGGCATCATCGCTCAGCTCAAATCTAACTGAGCCGCAAACCTGTAAACTTAATACCGCGGTTAGCACTCCTTTGTTAACTTTACTACAATCAGAATCATTAACCAATGGCACAACCGGGAATCAAAAGAAAAACTATTGCAAGAGATATCAGCTGGCTATCATTCAATGCAAGAGTATTACAGGAAGCAGCTGATCCTACTGTACCACTGAGAGAACGGATACGCTTCCTTGGTATTTTCTCCAATAACCTGGATGAGTTTTTCCGGGTAAGGGTAGCTACGCTTCGTCGTATGATACAATTTGGCAGCAAAGCCAACATGCACTTGGAGAACAATCCCCAGCAAATAATTGATGAAATACAGATGATCGTATTGAACCAGCAGGGTGAGTTCAACCGTATCTGGGAGGAGGTAATGAAAGAGCTCAATCTGCAGAAGATCTACCTGCGGACTGAAAAAGAACTGAACGCAGAACAACAGCAGTTTGTCAGTAATTATTTTGAAGAAGAAGTAAGTTCAGATGTTATACCATTAATGATTGAGAATATAACAGAGTTCCCTGCTTTGCGTGATAAATCTATTTACCTCGGTGTGGTTATGTGGAAAAAAGAGAGTGCCCTTAAAAGAAAGTATGCACTGATCGAAATTCCCAGCCGTACGCTGGGCCGCTTCACCATTCTGCCTTCCCCAAAACCTGATGAAAACCACATTATCCTGCTTGAAGATGTAATCCGTTTCAATTTACCTGAGATTTTTTCATACTTCGGTTATGATCAGTACCAGTCACATATTTTCAAAGTAACCCGGGATGCTGAAATTGATATTGACGAAGATATCTCCACCAGCATTATTCAAAAATTAGAAAAAGGTATCAAGAACCGGCGAAAAGGCAAGCCTGTAAGATTTGTTTACGACCGGGAAATGGACCCCGGCTTGCTGGAATACCTCGTCAGAAGATTAAATCTTTCCAAAAGAGATAACCTCATTCCCGGTGGCCGTATTCATAATTTCCGTCACTTTATGGATTTTCCCGACCAGGTATTCAAAGAAAAAAGACTCCGGAAAAAACCTTTTGATCATCCGCTGTTAACGGTACGGAGAGTTACTGATGTGATTATGGAAAAAGATGTATTGCTCAACTTTCCTTATCATTCTTTTCTTCCGTTGATCGACTTATTGCGGGAAGCAGCATTTGATCCCGATGTGAGCAGTATTAAAATTACCTGTTACCGCCTGGCGCCGCAGTCCAAGATTATAAATGCACTGATCAATGCAGTTCGCAATGGAAAAGAAGTAACGGTAATGCTGGAGTTACGGGCAAGGTTTGAAGAAGAAGCAAACCTGGAATGGAAAGAGAGACTGGAAGAAGAAGGCGCAAAAGTGCTGGTAGGTATACCCAATATGAAAGTACATGCCAAGGTTTGTGTGATAAAAAAGAGAACAAAGGATCACAACTTCTTTTATTATGGTTTTGTGAGTACCGGCAATCTCAGCGAAAGAACGGCGAAAGTATACGCCGATCACTGCCTGTTAACTTCCAATCAAAAAATAATGGCGGATGTGAACCGGATCTTCAACTTTCTTGAACAACCCAAAATAGGCATGAATGTTCTGAAAGAATGTAAAGCTATCATACCCAGCCCGTTTTTTGTTAAAAGGGAAATGATCCGGCTGATTGATGAAGAGATCAAACAGGCCAGAAAGAAAAAACCGGCGTACATAACACTTAAAATGAATTCACTTTCTGATGAAGAAATGATTCAGAAATTGTACGAAGCGGCAAGGGCCGGCGTGCAGATAAAATTAATAGTGAGGGGTATTTTCTGCATGCTTTCAGAAAATGAAAAATTCCGAAAGCCTGTTAAAGCTATAAGTATTGTGGACGAATACCTTGAACATGCAAGGGTGTGGGTATTTCACAACAAAGGCAAAGAGAAAGTTTATATATCTTCGGCCGACTGGATGGTTCGAAATCTTGAACACAGGGTTGAAGCCACTTGCCCGATATGGCACGAAGAACTGAAACAGGAACTGATTGACATACTTGATATTCAATTGCAGGACAATGTCAAGGCAAGATGGTTGAACAACGAACTGGATAACGAATATGTCAGAACCACCAAAAAGAAAATAAGATCACAGGTAGAAACCTATAGCTACCTCTTCAATAAAACAAAGACAAACCGTGAGACTGGCAGCCATTGATATTGGAAGTAACGCCGCAAGATTATTGATCACAGATGTTATAGCAGGACCACAGGGAGTAAATGAATTCATCAAAGTAGTACTGGTCAGGGTGCCCCTGCGTCTAGGTTTCGATGTTTTTGATAAAGGTGAAATTTCCGATGGTAAAGTTGAGAAGATTATTAAAACTATCAAGTCTTATAAACTTCTGATCGATGTCTATGAAGTAAAACACCTGAAGGCATGCGCCACATCCGCCATGCGTGATGCTGCCAATTCTCCGGAGATAATAAAAAAGGTGAAAGCAGAAACAGGTATTGATATTGAGATCATCAGTGGCGACCAGGAAGCTTCATTGATATATGAAAACCATATAGCCGAGAATTTAACCAACGACGAATCTTATCTGTATATTGATGTAGGGGGCGGCAGCACAGAACTTACTTTTTTCAGCGATGGCAAACTGGTTTTTAAGAAATCATTCAATATAGGCACTATCCGATTGCTGAAGAACCAGGTTACCGAAGCAGCCTGGGATGAATTAAAAGAATTCATCCGCAACAAAACAAAAGGCTATCACCATGTAACAGCAATCGGTTCTGGAGGGAATATTAATAAAATATTCTCCATTTCTAAAAGAAAAGAAGGTAAACCACTCCAACTTGACCTGCTGAGAGATTATTACAAGGAATTCAGCAACCTTTCTCTTTCCCAACGTATCAGTCTGCATAAGTTAAGAGAAGACAGGGCAGATGTAATTGTACCAGCCTTGCTCATCTATATCAATGTGATGCGTTGGGCCGATGCGAATGAAATATTTGTTCCTAAAATCGGTCTGGCCGATGGATTGATACATACACTATACGAAGAGGTGAAGCTAAAAGATATGGAGATCTGACCGAAAATCATATTCAAACCAGGTTTTATGTCTGTAAACAAAGAAGTAAAAAGGGTAACGACCAACACACTGCAAAAAATGAAAAACGCAGGTGAAAAGATTTCCATGCTGACTGCCTATGACTTTTCATTTGCAAAAATCATTGACAGTGCCGGCATAGATGTAATATTGGTAGGTGATTCAGCTTCAAATGTGATGGCCGGACATGAAACCACCCTGCCTATCACACTTGACCAGATGATCTATCATGCTTCTTCTGTGATAAGAGGTGTTGAAAGATGCCTGGTAGTGGTTGACCTTCCCTTTGGGTCTTATCAATCCAACTCTGATATTGCATTGGCCTCCGCTATACGTATCATGAAAGAAACCGGCGCCCATTCTGTGAAAATGGAAGGGGGTGAAGAAGTTATCGATTCCATCCGCAAGATCGTATCAGCGGGTATACCGGTAATGGGTCACCTTGGGCTAATACCCCAGTCAATCTACAAGTTTGGGACATACGCTGTAAGAGCCAAGGGGGGCACAGAAGCTGATAAATTAAGGAGAGACGCCAAATTGTTGGAGGAAGCAGGTTGCTTTGCCATTGTACTGGAAAAAATTCCTGCTGAACTGGCAAAAGAAGTTTCAGAAAGTTTAACTATACCTACCATTGGTATTGGCGCCGGTGGCGATTGCGACGGACAAGTACTGGTGATGCATGATATGCTCGGAATAAATACAGAATTCAAACCGAGGTTTTTGCGACAGTACCTGAATATTCATGAACTGGCAGTTAAAGGAGTACAGCAATATATCAGTGATGTGAAATCCGGTGATTTCCCAAATGACCAGGAACAATATTAAAACCCCTAATTTTATATTTTACTATTCATTCAATTTATGAAACAACAACTATTCCTGTTCTTTACGGCCATAACTACCCTTTTTTTATTTCAATCTTGTCAAAAGGAAATTTCATTTGACGATGACAATAACACTGTTACAGGCGATTTCAGGGCCAAAATCGAAGGCTCACAATGGGTGGCCAATAAAGGAGCAGGAGCCAGCAGGATGCAGGGGTTAATAAACATATCTGGTTACAGTACAGACAAAAAGTATATAACCATTACCCTGGCAGATTCCGGTGTGCACCGGTACACACTAAGTGATGCCACGATGAATGCCGCTGCATACATCGACAGCACGCTGCCAAACCCTATTGCATTTACAACGAACCAGGGCACTTATCCCACAGAAAGCGGTGGCGAAGTAAATATTACATCTATCGATACAGCCAATAAAAAAATGAGTGGTACATTTTCATTCAAAGTGTTCAGAATGATGGATGGTCTTGGCAGAAATATTACAGAAGGAAGTTTTACTAATTTAAGCTACACCACAACATTGCCGCCTGCCAATGCCACTGATACTTTTAAAGTGAAAATTTCCGGTACACAATGGAATCCACCCACCATATTTGCGGTAAAAGCCCCCGCTGTTCCTCCATTACCTGCTACAATAGCTGTTTCGGGCACTGATGCAACCGCTTCAAAAGTAGTTGGCCTAATTTTTCCTGCAGACATTACCCCGGGATCCTATACCCTGGATTTTTTTGGAGGCACCTATATCGGGCAGTATAATCCTAATAGCAATCCTCAAAATTCACAGGCTTCCGTAAGCGGTACGCTTCAGATAATTTCTCATAACACATCTACTAAACGGATCAGGGGCAATTTCAATTTCCGGTCAGAAGAGTTACTGAATCCTTTAGCTTTCACATTACTAACTGAGGGATACTTTTCTGTAACCTATCACTAAGTTCAGTAGTAGGACAATTATTTTAAAAGCTGTTTAATCATAAACAGCTTTTTCTATTTAGAACAATTACATGACAAACTGATTATGAGTACTCCCCTATTTTTGCGCCCAAAACCAACGTATGAGTATTGCGAAAAGGGCATTTTTTGCTGTAATGCTTCTTACAGTTTCCCATATTATTGTTGCCCAGGACAGCACCCTGCAATTAGATAACGTCATCATCACCGCCACATTATCTGCACAGAAACAAAAAGAGAGCGGAAGAAATATCGTTGCCATAAAAGGTGAAAGCTTTTCTAAACTACCTGTTCATTCTGTTGACGATTTACTTCGTTATCTGCCGGGGATTGAAGTACAGCAAAGGGGGCCACAGGGATCACAAAGTGACATTGTAATCAGGGGTGGCACTTTTCAGCAGGTATTGGTGATCATTGACGGTGTAAAATTAAACGATCCGCTTACAGGCCATTTCAGCATGTATGTACCAATACATCCGTCTGAAATAGAAAGAGTGGAAATCCTGAAAGGCGCTGCATCTGCTATCTGGGGCTCAGAGGCTGTAGGGGGTGTAGTAAATATTATCACAAAAACATTTTCCAATAGTAAAAACAAAAATCAAATTAAAGCCAAAACGGTTGCAGGAGAATATGGACTGTTTAATGGCGATGCATATGTAAGCTATTCCAAAAATAAATCTGCCTTCGCAGCTGGCATTTTGTCTAATAATGCAAATGGCCAGCCATTAAGAGGAACAAATGGCTTCTTTCATTTAACAACCGCTAATATTTCTTTCTCACAGGGACTGGCAAAAGACTGGAGGTTAAACTTCAGGACTGCTGCTGATCTCAGAAAATTTAATGCGCAAAATTTCTATACTACTTTTAACAGCGATACCGCGGAAGAAAAAGTAAATACCTGGTGGAACCACCTGAATCTTCAAAAGAAAACAAACCGGGGAACCCTGAATTTTGATGCTGCATATAAAAAACTGCGGGATCAATACTGGTTCAGGCCAGCTAGTGTTCCCAACGATAACAGGACAAGCTTATTTACTTCACAGTTATATTATTCGGCAGACATCAATAAAAAACATGGTTATACCGGGGGCTTACAAGTGCATCGCAAAGAAATTCGTTCCAATGACAGGGGCAATCATTCCTTATGGCATGCTGCAGCGTATTCGATTTTTCGCCATAAACTTAAAAATGGCATTTATCTGAATGAAAGTCTTCGCCTGGACTGGGACGAGAGTTATGGCTGGATATTATCACCTCAGTTGAATATTGCATGGGCTCCTTCTAAGTTAACCCTCAGGAGTTCAGTTGGCCGTTCTTTCCGTGATGCTGATTTTACCGAACGATATAATAACTATAATAAAGAACTGGTGTCCAGCGGCCGTATTGGCAACCCTGACCTGGAAGCTGAACAATCCTGGAATGCTGAAATTGGCATTGATTATAATTTCTCCGCCCGTTTCAGAATAAGCGGAACTATCTTTTACAGGGACCATAGTAACCTGATCGATTGGGCCAATACTCCTTACGCTGAAATGCCAAGGAAATCGAACCTGAGTCCAGCGGGTAATTATGCATTAGCCAAAAATGTTGAAGAAGTAAGAACGAGAGGTATGGAAATAGATATAATTTACAATGAAAAGCTTGGTCAAAATGCCAGCCTTTTGGCTACCGCTGGTCTTACCTGGCTTAAATCAGTAAATGATGACCCTGTACCCTCTTTTTATATTTCTTCACATGCAAGATTTATGACCAATTTCTCGCTTGCCTACACCATTCATTCTTTCTCTGTTTCTGTAAATGGTGTATATAAGCAGCGGGACGAGCAAAAATCTTCTGCCATTAATGCAGAAATTTCTCCCTCTTATTTTGTGCTGAATACAAAGGCCGCCTATTCAACCAAAAATGGCTGGGGAAAATGTTTTATACAGGCCGACAACATTTTTAATAAAGGATACAGCGATCTTTTAGGCGCTGTGATGCCTGGCCGATGGTTATCAGGCGGAATTGAGATAGCTTTGCCCTATTAAAAAAACAGTATGGACTTCTTAAGCACATTAAAAATTGACTCTACCAATAAAGGCGTTAGCACCGGAACACAGTGGATTAATTCAAAAGGTGAAATAATCGATTCATTCTCTCCTGTTGATGGGAAAAAAATTGGTTCCGTAACCGCTGCTGATAAAGAAAGCTATGAGGCCGTGATAAAAAAAGCAGAAGAAGCTTTCAAGACATGGAGGCTTGTTCCTGCTCCTAAAAGAGGCGAAATAGTAAGACAGATCGGAGAAGCACTCCGACAATATAAAGAGCCGTTGGGTAAACTGGTTTCCTATGAAATGGGCAAAAGCCTGCAGGAAGGGCTGGGCGAAGTGCAGGAAATGATTGATATCTGCGACTTCGCTGTCGGGCTTTCAAGGCAATTACATGGTTTGACAATGCACAGTGAAAGGCCTGGCCACCGGATGTATGAACAATATCACCCTTTGGGGATTGTAGGGATTATCTCTGCATTCAACTTTCCTGTTGCAGTATGGAGTTGGAACAGTATGCTGGCATGGGTATGTGGTGATGTCTGCGTATGGAAGCCATCTGAGAAAGTTCCGCTTTGTGGCATCGCCTGTCAGCATATCATTACAGAAGTTTTCAAAAAGAATAATGTACCGGAAGGAGTTTCAGGATTAATTGTTGGTGGCCGTGAAGTGGGTGAATGGATGGCTGCAGACAGCAGGATACCGCTGGTATCTGCAACAGGCTCAACAAGAATGGGAAAAGCCGTAGGTGCTACTGTTGCTGCAAGATTAGGCAGGTCATTGCTTGAACTGGGTGGTAATAATGCTATCATAATTTCTAAAGAAGCGGATTTGGATATTGCCATTCTCGGAGCATTATTCGGCGCCGTGGGCACTGCAGGGCAGCGCTGTACTACTACCCGCAGGCTGATCATTCATGAAGATGTATATGATACCGTGAAGAATAAACTCGTATCAGCTTACAAACAATTACGTATTGGTGATCCCCTGGACCAGAAAAATCATGTGGGACCCCTGATCGATAAAGATGCCGTAAGGATGTACCTGGATTCGATTGAACAATGCAAAACAGAAGGAGGCCATTTTATAGTGGAGGGTGGTGTTCTCTCTGGTCCGGGCTATGAAAGTGGTTGTTATGTTAAGCCTTGTATTGCCGAAGCAAAACCGGATTATAAAATTGTACAGCATGAAACATTTGCCCCAATTCTTTATTTGTTGAAATATAAAACGATCGAAGAAGCCATTGCCATTCAAAATGAAGTACCACAAGGACTTTCTTCTTCAATCATGACATTGAATATGCGGGAAGCCGAACAGTTTCTTTCACATGCCGGAAGTGACTGTGGTATTGCTAACGTGAACATTGGAACCAGCGGTGCCGAGATTGGTGGAGCTTTTGGCGGGGAAAAAGAAACCGGTGGCGGAAGGGAAAGCGGAAGTGATGCATGGAA
>DEHX01000076.1 GCA_002352145.1 Chitinophagaceae bacterium UBA2789 | reverse complement strand
TTTTTTATTAGAACGAGTTAAGAAAATGGATTGACTGACTTTTAGGAATATTTCTTAGTGTATGACAGTAAGTTTATATTCATTATAGCCATTAGGAATTCTGCCAGAAATTTTTGAAAGAGAATCTTTATATGGTGGCATAAATCGGATTGGCATATTATATATATAATTATTGCCGGGTATAACAACGGGCATATTATATTTTGGAGAGCTTAACACCCTGTCACCATTGGGTAAAGTAAAAACCTGTACTGATTTGTTTATCTCAATGCCATATGTCTTATGCATTTTTTGTGTAAACAATCCTTTTCCGTTTGTTAAATTGCTTTTCTTCCCAAGATGCTTATTGATATCAAGAAGATCTTTATTCTGAGCAGCGGCACCTGTAAGGGCTGCAATACCGAAAAACAGGAAAACCTTTTTCATGAAAGAAGTTTAATGCATTAGAAAGGTAAGTAATTATTTTCTCATTTCCTTCCAGGCATTGATTAATCCGTTAGTAGAAGAATCATGGTTAAGAACAGGGTTATCATCTGCTAATTCCGGTAAAATTTTGTTTGCCAGCTGCTTACCCAGTTCAACACCCCACTGGTCAAAGCTGAAAATATTCCAGATTATGCCCTGAACAAAGATTTTATGTTCGTACAATGCAATCAGCTCTCCCAGTGTATAAGGTGTGATTTTTTTAATAAGAAATGAGTTGGTTGGTTTGTTGCCAGCAAAAACTTTGAAAGGGAGCAGTTTAGCAATCTCTTCTTCGTTCAACCCCTGCTTTACCAGTTCAGCCCTGGCTTCCTCTTCTGTTTTTCCGTTCATGAGGGCTTCTGTTTGTGCGAAAAAGTTGCTTAATAGTTTTTGATGATGGTCGCCAACAGGGTTATGACTTTGTGCCGGTGCAATGAAATCGCAAGGGATAAGTAGGGTTCCCTGGTGAATTAATTGATAAAAGGCATGCTGACCGTTTGTGCCGGGCTCACCCCAAATTACGGGGCCGGTTGCATATTCAACCCGTTCGCCTGTCCGACTTACACTTTTACCATTGCTTTCCATATTTCCCTGCTGGAAATAAGCGGCAAACCGGTGCAGGTACTGGTCATAGGGGAGGATAGCTTCTGTTTGTGCCCCGAAGAAGTTAATATACCAGGTACTTATTAATGCCATCAGCACCGGGATGTTCTTATCCAATGATGTATTAAAAAAGTGATTATCGACGTTATGGGCTCCTTTCAACAATTGTTCGAAGTTTTCATAACCAATTGATAAAGCAATTGACAAACCGATAGCACTCCATAAGGAATATCGTCCGCCAACCCAATCCCAGAACTCGAACATATTTTCTTTATCTATACCAAATTTTACAACTTCCGTCTCGTTAGTTGAAAGAGCCACAAAATGTTTGGCGATATGTTTNNTTTACCTTTTTCAGTGTTTCAGCAATGTGTGTGCCGTCAACATTTGAGACAAAATAAGTTTCAATCCCTTCGATCTGGAAAGGTTTAAGCGCCTCTGTAACCATCAGGGGACCTAAATCGCTGCCACCAATACCAATATTGACTATGTACTTTATCCGTTTACCGGTATACCCTCTGAACTTGCCTTTATGGACAGCATGACAGAATGAACTCATTTTTTGAAGCACAGCATTTACCAGTGGCATTACATCGGTACCTTCTGAGTAAATCGGGTAATTTGACGAGTTTCTCAAAGCGACATGCAGTACAGACCTTTTTTCTGTTTCGTTTATCTTATCTCCCCGGTACATGGCTTTCATTGCTTCAGGCAACTTGCACTCTTCAGCTAAGTGTACCAGATGCTTAATGGTTTTTTCCGTAATAATATTCTTGGAGTAGTCAAAAACCATTTCATCCAGGCATAATGCAAACTTTTTGTACCTGTAAGGATCGTCACGAAACATATCTCTCATGTGTATATTTCGCAGTTCGGTGGCATGATGATGTAGCAGTTGCCATGAAGTAGTTGCGGCAGGGTTTATTTTGGGTAACATAATGTGTGCTAAAGTTGATTAAATACCTCAATTGTTTTTTTTACCATTTCGGCGTTTATATCAAGATGTAATACAAGCCTTACACGGTTTTGGGAAATGGCATAACCAAGGATGTTGTACTCCTTTAATTTTGATACAAGGCCAGGAGCAGTTATACTTTCATCCAGTTCGAAAATGATGATATTTGTTTCAACGGGCAAAACGAATTTTACAAACTGTTTTCCAGCAATGACTCCTGCTATTTGTGCGGCATGTTCATGGTCTTCTGCGAGGCGTTCAATATTGTTTTGCAGTGCATAAATACCTGCTGCCGCCAAAAAACCAGCCTGTCGCATACCACCACCAAATACTTTTCTTATCCTTCTTGCTTTTTTGATAAAGTCTTTTTTGCCTAACAGCAAACTTCCGACCGGGCATCCCAGGCTTTTACTCAGGCAAAGGGAGATGCTGTCAAAGGCTTCTCCATATTGTTTAGGAGATTCTTTTTTGGCAATTAAAGCATTCCACAGCCTTGCACCATCCAGGTGAAATGCTAAGCCCTTTTCCTTGCACAGAGAGCTGATTTTTTTTATTTCTTTAAAATCGTAGCAACTTCCACCACCTCTGTTCGAAGTATTTTCAAGCGAGACCATACTTGTATGAGCCCTGTGGGGATCATCCGGCTGAATGGCTGTTGCAACCTGCTCCACATTAATTCTACCCCTATTACCAGCCAATAATTTAACTGAGGCACCAGAGTTAAAGGCGATACCACCACCTTCATATTGGTAAATATGAGAGCTCTCGTCACAAATAACCTCATCGCCGGGTTGAGTATGACATTTTATAGCAATTTGATTGGTCATTGTGCCGGATGGGCAAAAAATCGCTGCCTCCATACCAAACATTTCTGTCACCATTGCTTCCAGTTCATTGATGGAGGGGTCTTCGCCAAAAACATCATCACCCACTTTTGCTTTAAACATAGCTTCCAGCATGCCCTGCGTCGGTTTTGTAACTGTATCCGATCTGAAGTCAATAACCATTTTAAAAGTTTTCTGCAAGATACTAATACCGTGTCTAAGTCAGTGGAAATGAGCTGAATAATCAGCGAAAGAGTAATTAGTTGAAGTTAAATGCCGAAAAATTGTCTCTAAGGTTGGAAAAAGGGCAATACCAGCCATTTAACCGCAAAATCCACCTTTTATACCAAGTAGTACCAGTTTCTGTAACCCAATTTACCTTGTTGCGTCATACCCTTGTCTTTCAAAACGGCCGTACATCACTAAAATAGGCCGTTTAATTTAAAACAATGTACTATGTAAAACAAAGTACTGAATTTTGAACTGTAATAAATAAAAACAAGTACTAACAAATAAAGAGAACGAAAATGAGAAAACTATTAACCATTATCACCCTTATTACTTTGTCCTTTACCAGCAGGGCTCAAATCAGCAACGGTAAAGTAAATGGTACCGTTATTGACGGAAGTGCCAAAATCATTGAATCAGCGACTATATCGCTTTTACGGGTAAAGGATTCTAGTGTTGCCAAAATTGCTGTTGCTAACAGGAATGGCCAGTTCAGTTTTGAAAATGTTGCTGAAGGCAGCTATGTGGTTTCAATCAGTGCGGTTGGTCACAGTAAGGGCTTTTCAGAGACTTTCGATATTTCCCCATCAAACCATAATGTCACATTGAAGACCATAGAACTGGTGGCTTTAGCAAAAAATTTAGGCGGAGTGACTGTTACTGCCAGGAAACCCCTGATTGAGCAAAAAATAGACAGAACTATATTGAATGTGGATGCTTCTGCAACTAATGTTGGAACATCTGCTATGGAGGTGTTGGAGAAATCTCCGGGAGTATCGGTTGATAAGGATGGCAATATCAGTTTGAAGGGTAAACAGGGGGTACAGGTATATATTGATGGCCGACCCAGTTATCTTTCAGGTACTGACCTGGCCAATTACCTTCGTAGCCTTAGCAGTAGTCAGCTTGATCAGATTGAGATCATGACCAATCCTCCTGCCAAATATGACGCTGCAGGTAATAGTGGTATTATTAATATCAAGACGAAAAAAACAAAGCAGTTTGGATATTCCGGCAGTATATCTTCAACCTATAGCCAGGGCAGGTATGCCAAATTCAACGAATCATTCAATTTTAATTATAGAAAGAATAAGATCAATTTCTTCACGACACTTGGGTATAATAACAGAAAGAACTTCCAGGAACTGAATATTCAGCGTAAGTTTTTAGAATCTTTTACTAAGGAAATTATTTCACATTATGACCAGGTTTCCAAAATGAGAGATAATGGAGAGTCGTTCAATGCTAAACTGGGACTTGATTTTTATACAACCAAGAAGACTACTTTAGGTGCAGTCGTAACCGGTTTTTATAACCCGGGAACTTTTGGTAACCGCAGTGATGTTTTGATCTCTGATCCTAACAGGGTGTTATTAAGCCGTACATTGGCAAGTGCTAATAATGAAAGAAAATGGAAGAATTTCAGTGGTAACCTTAATTTTCGCCATGTGTTTGATTCAACGGGCAGGGAATTGACAGCTGATCTTGACTATATCACATATAACAGTACCAATAAGCAAGACATGGTCAATGCATACTTTAATGCCGGTGGAATTCCCACTATTAAAGCAGATACATTGCTGGGCAATCTACCCCAGGACATTAATATCTATTCAGCCAAAATGGATTACCTGCATCCGCTGAAGAACGGAGCAAAATTTGAAGCAGGTGTAAAAACCAGCTTTGTTAGAACAGACAATAATGCGGTGTACGATAGCATAAATTATGGTGTAAGAGTCAGGGATATAGGCAGAAGCAATCATTTTATCTATGAAGAGAATGTAAATGCAGCGTATGTAAATTTCAGCCGGCCAATAAGCAAAAAGGTATTCGGACAACTAGGCTTAAGGGTGGAGAATACAAATACAAAGGGTAAGCAAATTACAACCAACCAACAGTTTGAACGTAACTATACTCAGTTATTCCCTACAGCATTTGTTCAGTATAAAATAAATGATAAGCACACTTTAGGACTGAATTACGGACGCAGGATTGAACGTCCTGATTACGAAGACCTGAATCCATTTATTCTTTTCCTTGACAGGTACACTTTTCAGCAAGGAAACCCTAACCTGAAACCNNAATTATACCAATACAACAGATATTATTAATGATGTATTAGAGCAGGATGCCAACAAGAATGAAACGGTGATCAGAAAGCAAAATATTGCCCGTCAGCGTCAGTATGGAATCTCAGTAAGTGCAGGAGGCCAGGTTACAAAGTGGTGGACAGGGAATGTGTATGCAAATGTGTTCAATAATTTATTCAAAGGTGTTGTAAACGGTGACAATGTAGAGATAGGAGCGACAGCAGCCCAGTTCAACATCTCAAACCAGTTCAAATTCGCCAAAACATGGAGTGCAGAATTGGGTGGTTTCTATACAACCGGTGGTGCTGACGGTGTCTTTAGAATCAGGGATTTTGGCATGTTGAATATGGGAATCAGTAAGCAGATATTAAAAGGTAAAGGAACAATTCGTCTAAATGTCCGTGATATGCTGTATACCCAAAAGATAAGAGGAGATATTCGCTATAGCAATATTGATGCTTCATTTCAACAGCGCAGGGATTCAAGGCAGGTGGCTGTAGGATTTACATACCGTTTTAATAAAGGAAAAGTAAATGCACAAAAAAGAAAAACCGGTGGCGCCAGCGAAGAACAAAACAGGGTAAAAACAGGGGGTGAAAACTAATTTTCTCCATTAATCATTAAACCTATCCATTCATCAGTCACACTGGTTTTCAGTGTGACTGATTTTTTATATATGTTAATTGGTTTTTAACATGAATGATAAAAACACTTTCAATTTTACCGTTTGTGTATTGGTAAATAATATTTGCCCCTTGTCAGTACTTGAATGAAGCTTGTCATAATTCACTTCATAAGCCTTACAAATTGCGCCAACTTTAGTTTTTCGACAGAACCATTAACCAATATAGCCATGAGTACAAAACACTACGTTTCACTTTGCCTGTCACTTTTTGTAGTGACGATGCAATTATTAGCACAAAACAAGAACGGGAAGTTATCCGGGATAGCCCAGGATGTAAATGGTAAACCCCTGGCCTCAGTTTCAGTATCATTAATGCGACTAGCTGATACCTCCCTGGTAAAAACTGATATTACCGGTAAAGACGGGAAGTTTGAATTTTTGAATCTCGCTGAAGGAGATTATTTGCTATCTCTATCATCTGCCGGTTATGAGAGAAGGATGAGTGATGTGCTGAAACTAAGCGGAACGGACAATGAATTAAAAGTTCAGCCCATAATACTGACAGAAGCCATCAAAGATCTGGCGGGAGTTACTATTACAGCTAAAAAACCATTTATTGAAACAAAGATTGATAAAACTGTAGTGAATGTTGATGCATCGCCCACAAGTGCCGGGGCCACCGCTTTAGAAGTACTGGAGAAATCTCCTGGTATAATGGTCAACAATGACGGGGCTATAAGCCTGAGAGGTAAAGCAGGTGTAATCGTTATGATGGACGGAAAACCAACCTTTCTTTCACCAACAGATCTAGCCAACCTGTTAAAAAATATGCCTGCATCTGCCATTGACCAGATTGAGATTATGACGAATCCTTCCGCTAAATATGATGCTGCCGGCAATTCAGGAGTTATTAATATTAAAACGAAAAAGGGAAGGGCAGCAGGGTTCAATGGTTCTATAATGGCAGGTGTAACGACCAGCTTTTTCGAAACAAATAATACATTGTATGTGATACCTAAATCACAAAACAGTATCAATTTTAATTATCGCAAGAACAAGATCAATTTTTTTGGTAATTATAACCCTAATTTTTTTCGAGGCAGAAGTACACTGGTGATATCCCGAAGGAAAATTGATGAGAATAAAACTGTATTAGGTTATAATGATGTACTGACTCAATTTAAGTTTGGCAATAATAATCATACCCTGAAGCTGGGTCTTGATTATTCACCGAATAAAAAAAATACTTTTGGTATTGTAGTTAGCGGCTTTATGTTTTCTGGCCATCCGACACCTAAAACAGTTACCAGTACACATGATGCAGACTATAAACTGCTATCCCAAATGGTATCTCAAACGGATAACCGTCTCAGGTTCCGCAATTTCACTTCAAATTTTAATTACCGGCACCAGTTTGATTCTACAGGCAGAGAACTTACTGCCGACTTCGACTTCATTGCCTATGATAATACATCAAGGATGACTTTGACAACCGATTTTTATGGTGGCTCAGGCCAGCCAATCGGTGATGCATTATTGCTGAAAGGGCATTTGCCATCCTCTATTAATATTTACTCCCTTAAATCTGATTATGTTCATCCGTTTAAAAAGGGAGGACGAATTGAAGCCGGGATTAAAAGCAGCTTTGTAAAAAATAACAATCTCGTTAATTATGAAAGATGGGACAATAGTAAATGGATTGCCGATGGCCGTTCCAATCATTTCATCTATGATGAGAATATCAACGCCATTTACCTGAATGCGAATAAACAGATCAAGAAGTGGTCTTTCCAGGGAGGCTTGAGGCTCGAAAATACTTCTGCCAAGGGTTACCAGGTAACGAATGATTCTACTTTTAAAAGAAACTTCACTAACCTTTTCCCAAGTGCCTTTATTAGTTATGCAATTGATAAGAGTAATCAAGTTACGGTTTCGTATAGCAGAAGAATTACAAGGCCCAATTACCAGGATCTGAATCCTTTTATCTACTTCCTTGATTCATTATCTTACAGGAAAGGAAATCCATTCCTGTTGCCACAGTTTACTCACAATATTGAATTGAGCCATTCATTTAAAGGAAAACTCATTACCACCTTAAACTATAATAACACTAAAAATGTTATCTCGCAACTTGTGAAGCCTGATGGAGACTTGTTGTACCTCACATCTGATAATGTGGCTAAATTCCGGAATATTGGTATTGCGATTACAGCACCTATCCCTGTAACCAAATGGTGGAATTCCAACTTCTTCGTTAATGTATTTAATAATCATTACGAAGGAGTGTACGAAAACAAACCGCTTGATTTGTCATACACCTCGTTCATGGTTAATATGACACAGACATTTACGCTTAAGCAGGGCTTTACGCTGGAGATGTCTGGATTTTATCGGGCCAGGGGGGTAGACCAGTTAAATATAAATGAGCCAATGTATGTGTTGAGTTTTGGTGGCCAAAAGCAGGTATTGAAAGGAAAAGGCACAGTTCGTCTTAACCTCAGGGATCCGTTCTGGATGCAAAAGTATAAGGGTAAAACACAGTATGATATAGTTGATTCCAGGGTTCAGAGCCGCTGGGACAACAGGCAGGTTACTGCCACTTTCACTTATCGTTTTGGCAAGAACGGTCAGCAAAATCCGCCGCCACGTCGCCGCAACAGTGCTTCGCAGGATGAACAGAACAGGGTGGGACAAGGTGGCCAATAAGCTGTAATTAGTCGTTAGTTTTCTCAGTATGTGATAATGAAAGTCTCTCTTTTCTAAGAGGGACTTTTCTATATTTGTCACTCAACTAAAACTAACTGCTATGCCTTCTTTTGATATTGTCAGTAAAGTAGATGCGCAGGCATTGGATAATGCTGTGAATGTAACCACTAAGGAGATTACCAATCGTTTTGATTTTAAAGGATCACATGTGGTAATTGACCTTGATAAAAAAGAATTCAACATCAAACTGGAAACTGAAGATGATATGAAGATGCGGCAGTTGATTGATGTATTGATCAGCCGTGCCCATAAACAAGGGATTGCTCCCGAAGCTTTTGATACATCAAAACAGGGAGCTCAAAGCGGCAAAGTTTGGAGGAAGGAAGTAAAAGTGAGAAACGGTCTTGTACAGGAGGATGCGAAAAAGATCGTAAAGCTGATAAAGGATTCAGGTTTGAAGGTACAGGCCTCCATTAACGATGACCTGGTAAGAGTGACCGGGAAAAAAATTGATGACTTACAGTCGGTCATTCAGCTTTGCAAAACGTCAAACATGGGCATACCCTTGCAATATGTGAATATGCGGGACTGATTTGCAGTTATTCTGTTTGTAAGTGCCGGAATCGGGTATTTTTTGGTGGATAACAGGGTGCATAACGAGTGTAAATCATGATGGCCAGAAATTTGGAAAACGGGAATTGCAGAAAGTATATTTGAAATACAACTGCACGGAATTTTAGCAATAAAAGGAAGTGCCGGAGAAAATGGAAACCCCTCAAAAGGTGAAAGTTGGATCCGAAGGAGATATCAGAAGCCCCTCAAAAGGCATATGTTTCTCCAGAAAGCGTCGGGTAAGTAAATGGAAGGCGAAAGTCTGACATAAGCTCACTTGGCGCTTTCATCTTTTTGGCCATTTTGCCCCTAAATCACATTTGGTCAAAAGACCTATCCGGCCTATCTTTGCCCCCCAAATTTTATCTTTTCATCTGTACGGCAAAATCCGTGCAGCCTTTAAAAATCATAGAGTTATGAAAAAAGGAATCCATCCGGAAAGCTACCGCTTAGTAGTTTTCAAAGACATGAGTAACGGTCACAGTTTCCTGAGCAGATCAACCGCTGCTTCTAAAGAAACCATAAAGTGGGAAGATGGCAATGAATATCCCCTGGTAAAGCTGGAGATTTCAAATACCTCACATCCTTTCTTTACAGGTAAAAATGTATTGGTTGACACTGCAGGACGTATCGACAAATTCAAGAAGAAGTACGCAAAAAAGGCAGAATAATATTAACTTGTGCAGAGCTCTTTGCGAAAGCAGGGAGTTTTGTTTTTCATGGCTATACTTTAAGACCTCCCGATTCTTCGGGGGGTCATTTTTTTTAAAACCTTACTTTTTGCGGTTTATCAGCCATGATTCAAATTCTGTCAGCGAAAAACTGCTCAGGTTATTCTCTTTGGTAAGGCCTCCTTTCTGTGCTGCCAGTACACCAAACTTCACATCATCAAAACCTTCAGTAAAATGCGCATCCGGGTTTATGGATAATAAAACATTTTTTTCCATTGCATATGAAATCCATCTCCAATCCATATCCAGGCGGCGGGGATGGGCATTTATTTCTATCACCACCCGGTTAACAGCACAGGCGTCTATTATCTTTTTATGATCAATGGGGTAGCCGTTCCTGCTTAGCAATAACCTTCCGGTCATGTGACCCAGGATGGTTGTATAAGGGTTTTCAATAGCTTTTATTAACCTGCTCATTGCCTTTTCTTCGGTCATCTTCAGATTACTATGAACAGAAGCAATAACCAAGTCAAAGCTTTTAAGTATAGTTTCAGGATAGTCGAGGCTTCCATCGTTCAGGATGTCACTTTCAATACTTTTAAAGACTTTGAAAGGTGTTAATCGTTTATTAAGTTCATCAATTTGTTTGTGCTGTGCCAGAATTCTGTCTTCTTTCAATCCGTTTGCATAGGCAGCTGTTTGGGAATGATCTGAAATTACCAGGTATTCGTATCCTCGTTTTATACATTCCCTTGCCATCTCCTCCAATGAATTGGTTCCGTCACTCCAGTTGCTATGGCTATGTATAATGGATCGGATATCGCTGGTTTGAATTAATTGTGGAAGCTTGTTTTGTTGGGCTTTTTCAATGATTGTTGAAGTTTCTCTAAGACAGGAATGAATGTATGGGATGCCAGCTTTTTCAAATACCGATCTGTCATCATCAGTTTCCAACTCATCATACTTAAGTTCAGGATACACACTCTTGAATGCCTGGAGAAATTCCCCGCTTCCGGTTGTGGTGAATAGTTCATGAGCCATAGAACTGCCACCTGTATATAAACGAAGCTTAAGTCCGTTCTTCAATTTAAACAGAAGGCTTCTTTCATTTTCTTCCAATAAATCAGGCGGTTGTGCAGTTTGAAATTTTGGTTTAACTATTTCATTGGGTTCCAGAATAACAAATTCTAATTCTTCAATAGTAAGTTCTTGTCTGCGGTAGCGACCTGTTACTTCTACTTTACCGGGAGTAAATATTTTTTTCAGGTAGTTATTTATTTGCGGAAATATTTCATTCAACTGGGCATACAAAAAATGTCCCTGGTTCTGAAAATAGAATTCAATGGACTCCTGTACGTTTTGTTGTGTCTTTTCCCCGAACCCTTTGTAAAGGGTAAGCCGGTTCTCATTGCAGGCATAAAGCAATTCTCCGATTGACTCAATTCCCATTTCTTTCCAGATAGTATGGATCTTCTTTGGGCCAATTCCTTTTATATTCAGCATCTCTATTACACCCGGGGGGGTGTTGGCAATGATCTCATCCAGTACCTGCAGCCGGCCGGTATCGAGCATCTCTATCACTTTGCGGCCAATACTATCACCGATTCCTTTGATACTAAAAAGTTTTTCTCTCGGTGTTTCTTTTAGCTCTACCGGCAGTTTTTCGATATTGAATGCAGCTATACTATAGGTTTTCGATTTGAAGGAGTTTTCGCCATGTATATCCATCAGTTTGGAAAGGAGAGAGAAATTATCAGCTATGGCGGCATTTTCCATTGACGCAAATTACTATTTATTGAAGGCAGGGGAATAAAAAAAGTCCCCCGAATTTCGGAGGACTTTCTATTTCTTTTAAGAAACAATCAAACTTATTTCTTTTTCTTAGCAGCTTTCTTAGCAGCTTTCTTCTTAGGAGCAGCTTTTTTAGCAGCTTTTTTCTTAGTAGCCATTTTGTTAGAATTTAATGTTAGTAAAAATGGGTTAACGATAGTAAAAATAACAATTATTTCTTTCTACCCAAATTTTTTTTCCACAAAATTCTGATCGGCTGTTGGGATTATGCTTCTGCAGTTGTTACAGAAACATACGTTCTGTTGTTTCTTCCTTTGCGAAATTCAACAACACCATCTGCTAATGCAAACAATGAATAGTCTTTACCAACACCAACATTTTTACCGGGGTGGTAAACGGTACCACGCTGACGAACGATAATGTTACCGGATGCTGCTGGCTGACCACCGAAGATTTTTACTCCAAGGCGTTTGCTTTGCGAATCACGGCCGTTCTTTACACTACCTTCACCTTTCTTATGTGCCATATCTCGAAGATTTTTTTATTGAATACTTAGTTAGCTTATTGCTTATGCAATATTTGTTACTTTGATTTTGGTATAAGCAGTACGATGACCTTTCTTTTTGTGAAAACCTTTTCTTCTTTTTTGCTTGTATGCAATTACGGTATCACCTTTTACCTGGTCAACGATCTCTGCCTGAACTTTTGTATTTACGGAAGATCCAACGGATAATTTTCCATCGGCATCAACCAGCAATACTTCAAGGTCCAGTTTATCACCGGTATTACCTTCTACATGAGGTACATACAAAGTCTGGTCTTTTTCTACTTTGAACTGCTGTCCGGCTACTTTTACTACGGCTATCATACTATAAAAATTAGGACGGCAAAGGTAAGGGTAAAATTTGAAGCCGCAAGCGGGAAATCAAAGATTTATGAACAATTAAATGCCCGTTTTTTGACCTGCCTACCGTTAAATTTGCTGACCTTTGAACGTTCACAGCGCATAGTGTATGAAAATCAAGTCTTTTTTAGCCAGGCCGTTTGCTTCTTATATATATAAAGGTATTCGTAAAGGCATGGCTACAGCTGTAGCTGACCAGGAGAATATTTTCCGGCAAATGCTAAAAGTGGGCCGTAATACTGATTTTGGAAAGGAGGCAGGACTTGAAAAAGTAACTGATTACGAGGGGTTTAAGCAGGCAGTGCCTATCCGTGACTATGAACAGTTTAAGCCCTGGATTGAACGAATCAAAGAAGGTAAGCACAATGTGCTTTGGAAGGGGAAGCCCATTTATTTCGCCAAAACATCCGGTACCACCAGTGGAACCAAATATATTCCTATCACAAAAGATTCTATCCCCAACCATATCAATACGGCTCGTAATGCCTTATTATGTTACATGGCGGAAACGGGAAACACAAAGTTTGCTGACGGGAAACTGATCTTTTTATCCGGGTCCCCTGAACTGGAAAGGGTGGGAGGCATTCCCACTGGCCGGTTAAGCGGAATAGTTAACCATCATGTCCCGAAATATCTGCGTACCAACCAAATGCCTTCTTATGAGACCAATTGCATAGAAGACTGGGAAAACAAGCTTGCTAAAATCGTAGAAGAGACTATCCATCAAAATATGACACTTATCAGCGGCATTCCACCATGGATGCAAATGTATTTTGATGAACTTATAAAAAGAAGCGGTAAGAAGGTCGGAGACTTGTTTCCCAATTTTAGTGTGATGGTTCAGGGTGGTGTAAATTTTGAACCTTATAAAGCCAAGTTGTTTGAAAGCATAGGCAGAAAGATTGATACGATTGAGCTCTTTCCTGCCAGTGAGGGTTTTTTTGCTTTCCAGGATTCCCAGGAGACAGAAGGTCTCTTATTAAATACCAACAGCGGCATCTTTTTTGAATTTGTGCCTGCCGGTGAGATATTTAATGAGCATCCGACCCGGCTGTCGTTAAAAGATGTAAAGGTGGGAGAGAATTATGCACTGATTATAAATAATAATGCCGGTTTGTGGGGCTATAATATCGGGGATACGGTGAAATTTGTTTCAACAAATCCGTACAGGCTGGTGGTGACAGGCAGAACCAAGCATTTTATATCTGCTTTTGGCGAGCATGTAATTGGAGAAGAAGTAGAATACAGTATGCTAAAGGCAGCCGAGGAAGAAAATATCCGTGTAACTGAATTTACTGTTGCCCCGTTTGTAAGTACTGACAAAGGGAAATCATATCACGAATGGTTTGTAGAGTTTGAAAAACAGCCTGCCGATATGGAAGCCTTTTCCAGCAAACTTGATCATTATCTTCGGGAAAAGAATGTCTATTATGACGATCTTATTGCCGGTAATATTCTTAAGCCTTTGAAAATAACTCCGGTCCGCAAAAACGGATTTATTGATTACATGAAATCAATTGGTAAATTAGGCGGACAAAATAAAGTGCCAAGGCTGAGTAACGACAGAAAGATTGCTGATGAGCTGATCAGATTCAGTGAAAGCAGCATATTAGTATAAATCAATGAATACTGAATTCCCCATCAAACGCATTGCTATATTCGGGTCCACCGGTTCCATAGGAACACAGGCACTGGAAGTGATAGCTGCTAATCCTGAAAAATTTTCCGCTGATGTACTTACTGCACATCATAATGATGAATTACTGATTGAGCAAGCCCTGAAATTTAATCCTAATGTGGTGGTGATCGGGGATGAGAAGAAGTATTCAAAAGTAAAAGAAGCGTTGGCGGCTACTGACGTAAAAGTCTTTGCCGGAGAAAAAGCCCTGGAAGAAGTAGCAGCAATGAACTGCTATGACCTAATGCTGGCTGCCATTGTGGGTTATGCCGGCCTGAAACCCACCCTTAAGGCTATTGAAAATGGTAAAGCTATTGCATTAGCCAATAAAGAGACCCTGGTGGTAGCCGGCGATATCATCATGAAAAAGGCTGTAGAAAACCGGGTACCTATCATACCAGTAGATTCAGAGCATTCGGCTATTTTTCAATGCCTGGTTGGAGAAACAAGAAACAGGATTGAAAAAATTATATTGACAGCATCCGGCGGCCCGTTCATCGGTCGCAAACCCAACTACCTGGTGAATGTAAAACGAGAGCATGCGTTGCAGCACCCCAACTGGAGTATGGGCGCCAAAATCACTATTGACTCTGCCACACTTATGAATAAAGGACTTGAAATGATCGAGGCCAAATGGTTGTTCAACCTTAGTCCCGAACAGGTTCAGGTGATTATTCATCCCCAAAGTATCATTCATAGCATGGTGCAGTTTGAAGATGGAAGTATAAAAGCACAGATGGGACTGCCAGATATGAAACTGCCTATTCAATATGCACTGGCATTTCCAAAAAGGATACCCAATAATTTTCCGAGATACGATTTTAAAAAAGTGAATACCCTCACATTTGAGGAGCCTGATGTTAAAACATTCAGAAATTTGGCATTGGCGCAGGATGCCCTCTTCAAGGGGGGGAATCTTCCCTGTATAATGAATGCTGCCAATGAAATAGCTGTATTTGCCTTTCTGCGGAACCGTATCAACTTCCTGGATATGACCAATGTGATTGAGAAAACAATGGAGCAGGTTCCCTTTATTGAACACCCAACGCTGGAGGAATATTTTGACAGCGACGGGGAGGCCCGTAACTTTGCCGCCGATATAATCAAATTGTAAAACCGGAATTCTGAACCTGCTTACAGCTTCAGGATTTTTTATTTTATATAGAAATATGAGTTTACTCGCTATCAATTGGTCTAATGTGGGCTTGCAGGCAGGGCAGTTATTACTGGCTTTGTCATTGCTGGTAATATTGCATGAATTCGGGCATTATATTACTGCCAGATGGTTTAAGTGCAGGGTGGAAAAATTCTTCCTGTTCTTTGACCCCTGGTTCGCTTTGGTAAAAAAGAAAGTAGGTGATACAGTGTATGGTATTGGCTGGTTGCCCCTGGGCGGTTATGTGAAGATATCAGGCATGATTGATGAAAGTATGGACAAAGAAGCGATGAAACAGCCGGCACAGCCATGGGAGTTCAGAAGCAAACCGGCCTGGCAGCGCCTGATTGTAATGCTGGGAGGTGTGATTATGAATGTACTGACGGCCTTTGTTATTTATGCGATGATTTTGATGGTATGGGGAGAAAAGAAAACGCCGATGTCTTCATTGAAATATGGCATATGGACAACGGATAGCCTGATGAATGAAATTGGTTTGCAAAATGGCGATAAGGTTATCACTGTCAATGGTGATACTGTCAGGAACTATGAAGATTTGAATGCTAAAATATTACTAGGAAAGACGATAAGCCTTGAAAGAAATGGTGTTAAAAAAGATATTGAGCTTCCTGTTAATCTTATCGAAAAGCTGATTGAGAGTAAAAGGAAAAGAGGAGTGCTCCTATCACCAAGGATTCCTTCGTATGTTGGTAAATATGATAAAAAAGATACTTCTTTTGGTAAAAAAGCCGGTTTGCAGGAAATGGACAGGATTGTGGCTATTGATAGTACACCTATTCAGTTTTATGATGAAATAGCCGCAGTATTGCAGCAGCATAAAAATGGAAAAGTTTCACTTTCTGTTGAACGGAACGGACAAATAATAAGACTGGATTCCAGGGTTACTGAAGAAGGAAAGATTGGGATACCTTACCTGGAAGATGCGCAATATGCAGCATTGGGTGTATATGAAATAAATAAAAGAAAGTATGCATTTTTTGAAGCTTTTCCGGCTGGTGTAAGAAAGGCAGGAGAGAAGCTGCAGTTTTATATCGATCAGTTTAAAAAAATATTAAACCCTAAAACAGGAGCTTATAAGGGTGTGGGTGGATTTAAAGCTATGGGATCGATATTCCCTACTTCATGGAGCTGGGAGGCTTTCTGGAACATTACGGCATTTTTGTCCATTGTTCTTGCCTTTATGAATCTGCTTCCTATACCTGCCCTGGATGGTGGCCATGTGGTGTTCACTTTATATGAAATGATAACCAGGAGAAAACCTAATGAGAAGTTTCTGGAGTATGCACAACTGGTAGGTATGGTATTATTACTGGGATTAATGTTATATGCCAACGGAAACGATTGGTTTGGATGGGGGAAATAATGACAGGTCAACAGTTGCTAGTCAATAATAATTAGTAAACAGCCTGGGCAGGTACAAACGATTCAGAATTGGAAAAGGGGGCGTTTGGTTTTGACAGCATAGGTCTTTGAAAGTGTAAGCATGTACTGCGTTGCGTAATTAGCAGTTAAATCTGAATACGAAAACTATAAATGGCAATACTCAGTATGCCATGGCTGCCTAATCAGTGATTAAGTAGTCATTAGGGCCGCCGGGCCGGTTCGCTTGTTTCCATGCCCCGCCGCCGACTCAAAACAAAACAAGATGCAGCGGGTATAGGCTGTGCCACCTGATCAAGTAATATTCAGCTAAGGAAGTAATCGGTTGCCGGTTTCCAGTTTCTTCCCGACAATACAAAACAGGATAAACATGTAGAAAGCTTTTAGAGAATATGTTTGGACACCGGTTCGATTCCGGTCGCCTCCACTTTTTTTGGCACAGTCATGTATCAAGTATGGCTGTGCTTTTTTATTACCCTTGTAGTTGAATAATCACAGGCAATGTCATAGAAAGTATCTTTTTAGGTCTTTTACTAAGGGTAAGTACTTAATCTCGATTTTCTTCGTTTACTCGTATGCAAATTGCTTTTTTCCTTTGTTACTGAATAAGGATTTATTCGTAATTTTCTATACGAACCTATCCAGATTAATTCACCAATAATTATTCCTATGGACAAAATAACCATCCTCCTCGTCGACGACCATAAACTTATCAGGGATTCATGGTCTTTTATTCTAAACAGCGATGATCGCTTCAGGGTTGTAGGTGAAACCAGCGATGCAGAAGAGCTTGTTTCATTAGCAAAAGAAAAAAAGCCCCGAATTGTTTTAATGGACATTAATATGTCTCCGGTCAATGGATTTGAAGCCACTAAACTGGTACGCCAGTATTCACCCGGNNGTAACGAAAAACTCATCCAAAGATGAATTGATGAATGCTATTGTAGAAGTTAATGGCGGTAAGAAATACATCTGTGAGGAAGTAAAAAATATCCTTGCTCAGCAGGAACTTGAAGACGAGAATGGTAAGCCAGATCTTAACGCATTGTCCCGCCGTGAGCTGGATATTGTAAAATTGATAAAAGAAGGGTTGTCATCCCGGGAAATTGCTGTACGACTCGATATTTCACTCAAAACGGTTGAAGTACACCGGTATAATATACTTAAAAAACTAAACCTGAAAAATACAGCAGCTTTGGTTAATTTTATTAATGCTCAGGGACTCTGAATTCGTTTTCCTGTTAGTGATTAACCATTCATCCTTATAAAAAGGAATGAAATGCGCCGTATTTACTATACCAGAAATATTACCCTTGGTCTTATTATTTCATTTGTCGTAATTACATTTTTTGGATGGCTGGGTCTTGTCAATCTGAAAATGGCAAAAAAGGAGACAGCCATCGTTGATGAGTCACTACAATCACTTCGTATACTTGAAGTGATTCTTGATGATATGCAGGATATTGAAACTGCAACAAGAGGATTTGTTATATCCGGAAAGGAAGAATTTCTTGCTCCTTACTTTGTAGCTATAAAAAGAATTGCTAACGATACACTTGATATCAAATCATTATCCGCTTTATATCCTGAAAGGCAATCCATGTATGATACACTCCAGCGGCTTATTTCCCAAAAACTCAATCTCGCAGAGCTGTCCATTTATCATATGAAGAATCAGAACAAGGAAGCCGCTAACAGACATGTGCAGGATGGGGAGGGAAGAATAGTGATGGACAAAATCAGGCAGATCATTTATTCTTTTGAAGATAAAGACATCAAAAAACTACACGAATCAAATGATAGCAGGCAAAAAGCAGCCAATAATCTGGTACTTACAATTCTTGTAATTGGCTTGGTATTCATTCTGATGTTTGTAATGTTATATAGGCGGGTGCGTATAGAGATGAAGAAAAGAGAAGAAGATGAAAGGGAGATACTATACCTTGCGAATCTGGTTCAAAGAACGGGGGATGCCATTATCTCTCTTGATATGGAAGGAGTTATTTTAACTTGGAATCCGGCAGCAGAGGAACTATTTGGCTATCAGGCCAAAGAAGCCGTTGGAGCGAACTTCCGGGATTTTACATCTACAGATTTTTTGCAATCGATCGCTGAGGAAGTGAAAAGTGAACTTCGTCTAAAGGGCACTTCTGAGGCAGAGATCAGCTTTTCTGCTAAAGATGGCAAAGAGATAAAAACACTGATATCGGTAAAGCATTTATATGATAAAGAGGAGAAACCTGCCGGTTATGTGTGTGTGATAAGGGATGTTACTCAAAGAAAACTTGCCTCTGACCTTTTGTTGAAATTTAATAAGGAACTGGCGGATAAAATAAAAGAGAAGACAGAGGAAATCAAAAAGGAAGAAGAAAAATTAAAACAAGTGTTGGACAGTGCTGCGGGGGAATTCTATGTTATCAATAAAGATTATGAAATAATACTAATCAGTAAGCCATCAGAGTTCAACCTTGCCCGGGCCTGGGGTAAACCTGTAAAGGCGGGTAATAAAATACTTGACTGTATCCCTCCAGAAAAATTGGATTACATTAAAAGTAATTTCGATAAAGTATTTCAGGGTAATGAGGTGGAGTATGAGTCACAAATAATCGTCGGGGGTGAGCCCAAATGGATACAGGTTAATTATCTTCCTGTAAAAGGCTCAAAGAATGAAATAACAGGTTCATGCGTTATTACAAGAGATATTACAGAAAGAAAATTAGCTGATAACCAGCAAAGAGAATCACTTGAAAGATTTAGCCTGATTGGTAAAGCTACCAGCGATTCAGTTTGGGAATGGAATTTTCAGACAGGTAAGATGTGGGCAAATGAGAACCACCAGTTAATGTATGGGTTGACCCTGAACGACCCTGTTCCTTCCACTGATGAATGGCTTGCAAGAATACACCCTGATGAAAGGGAAAGGGTGAAGCTAAGCCAGGCTGAGGCGTTAGAATCAGATAGTAATGTATTCATTACGGAATATAGGTTTCGCTTTGCTGATAATAAGTACAGATACATTTATGACCGTTGTTATATAGTCCGTAACGAACAGGGTAAGCCCGTCAAAATGATGGGAAGTATGATGGATATCACCGATAGAATTCGGGCAGAGGAGGCTATAAGAGTAAATGAGGAAACCCAGCGACTGATAATGAATTCTGCTCTGGATGCCATTGTGTGTATTGATACAAAAAGTGTTATTACTATCTGGACACCACAAGCGGAGAAAATATTTGGCTGGAAAGCGGAGGAAGTTATTGGCTTGTCACTTACAGATACGATTATACCTCTTCGTCATCGTTCCTCACACAAAAATGCGGTTAATAATTATCTTAAAACAGGTCAGCAAAAAGTGCTGGGCAGGCTTATAGAAATATCTGCCACCAACAAAAGTGGTAATGAGTTTCCGGTAGAATTAAGTATCGTTCATATTAAGCAGGGATCAAATGAATTTTTCTGTGCTTTCATCAGGGATATCAGTCAAAGGAAACAAGCAGAGCTGGAAATAAGAAGTTCAAATGAGCGATTTGAGCTGATCGCCAAAACTACCAATGATGCCATTTGGGAATGGAATCTTGAAACGGGACATTTGTGGGGAAGTGATGCTCATCAGAAATTATACGGACTTACAACGAAGGATCCTGTTCCGGATCAATCAGAATGGGTTAAAAGAATACATCCAGAAGAAAGGGAAACTGTACTAAATGACCTGAGAAAAGCAATTGCGGATCCTGGTACCAATGCCTGGATTACCGAATACAGGTTTTTATCCGGTGACCAGTACCTGGCAATTTATGACAGAAGCTACATTGTCAGAGATGGTTCTGGCAAGGCCATAAGGATTATGGGAGCTATGATGGATATTACAGAACGTAAGCAAGCTGAAGAAGAACTAATAAAGTCAAGAACCCGGTTCAGGAACCTGGTTGAGAATATATCCGGTGTATACTGGGTAAATGATATTACTCGCCGCCAGACTTTATATATCAGTCCATCTTACGAATTGATTTGGGGAAGATCATGTGAGGATTTATATAAAAATCCTGCCGATTTCATTAATTCTGTTCATCCGGATGATAAACAATATCTGTTTGAGGAATATGAAGCTATTGCGCAAAAGCGAAAGCTGAGTATTGTATACAGGATTATCAGACCAGACAAAACTATACGCTGGATTGCTGCAAAAGTGAATGTAGTAACTGATGAAAATGGTAATGATATTGAGTATGGTTATGGTGATGATATCACTGAGCAGAAAAGGGCTGAAGAAGAAATGTTGAAATCTACAGAGAGATTTAACATCGTTTCAAAGGCCACAAGCGATATAGTATGGGACTGGTTCATGGCTGAGAACACCTTTTGGTGGAATGATAATTATTATTCTACAATAGGTGTGCCCAGGTCTCCCGGCATTGCTACTATTGATGAATGGTTTCAGCGGCTTCATCCGGAAGATTACGAACGAGTCAGGAAAAAATTTCTTGGTGCCATCGGAGGAGACCAGCATTTTTGGTCAGATGAATACAGGTATCGTAAAAATGACGGAAGCTACCTCAATATGTACGACAGGGGCTATATAATAAGAAATAGTTCAGGCATAGCTATAAGAATGATCGGTTCCATGATAGATATGACACAGATGTTAAAAGTGCAAAAAGAAGTAGAGGAAAGTGAAAACAGATTGAGGACAATATTCAACAGTGAGCCTGAGTGTATTAAGCTGCTTGATATTAATGGCCAATTGCTTGATATGAACCCCGCCGGATTATCAATGATTGAAGCTGATTCTTTAGAACAGGTAAAAAATAAATCTGTTCTGGGGATTATAAATGAGGATTACCGTATTCCCTTTGCCAGCCTTTGCCAGGATGTGTTTAAGGGTAATCCGGGAAAATTATTGTTTAGTATAACTGGTTTAAAGGGAACCCGCAGATGGATGGAAACCCACGCCGTTCCCTTGAGGGACGGGGCAGGTAAAATAACAGCACTGCTGGCTGTAACAAGGGACATTACAGATAAGAAACAAACAGAAGAAGAGTTAATAAGAAACGAAAGGAAATACCGGACAGTAGTAGAACAGGCAATAGATGCTATTGCCTTATATGATGCAAATGGAAAATTATTGGATGTTAACACAGGGGCCATAAACCTATTGGGTTATACAAGAGAGGAATTGCAGCATATGTCCTTAAAAGATGTTCTTACAGATGATGAAATTAAAGTTCGCCCGGTTCAATATGATGTTCTGAAGACTGGTAAGTCTACTGTTAAGCAAAGATCTATGCGCAAAAAGGATGGCACTATTGTACAAACCGAAGTACGTTCTCAGCAGTTACCAGATGGCCGCTTTCTGTCTGTAATCAGAGATTTAACTGATCGTATCAAAGCAGAGGAGGAGTTGAAGGAGTCATATAAAGCCATTCGTACCTTGACGGACCACTTGCAAAAAGTCAGGGAAGAGGAAAGGGCCCATATCGCCAGGGAAATACATGATGAATTAGGTCAGCAGCTGACTGTACTCAAAATGGATATAGCCTGGTTAAATAAGAAGATAGATGCTTCCGACGAAAGTCCGCTTAAAATTAAAATGAAAGAACTTTTGACTATGCTGGATGGAACAGTAAGGACTGTAAGGAGAATTTCGTCAGAATTGAGACCAAGTTTACTGGATGATATGGGATTATTTGCTGCAATGGAATGGCATTTGGAGGATTTTAGCAAAAGAACAGGATTGGAAACCTCTTTGGTAGCAGGCAAAGAACCAGAAAAGTTACCTGATAATATTAAGACCGGTTTATACCGGATTTTCCAGGAATCATTAACCAATGTTGCCCGTCATGCAAATGCCACTAAGGTCATTGTAAAAGCAGAAGTCAAGGACAAAGTGCTTAGGTTAAGTATTGCTGATAATGGGACCGGATTTGATACCTCTAAAGTGAAATCAAAGAAGACACTGGGAATTCTTGGTATGCAGGAACGTTCTTCCATGATGGGAGGAGATTATTCCATCACTACTACTCCCGGAAAAGGAACTACAATAGTTGTGAGTGTTCCAATCAACTTGTAATTTAGCGTCAACGAATAAGTAATGTATGATCAGGATATTAATTGCCGATGACCATGCTATTGTTAGAAGAGGAATGAAGCAGATATTGCTGGAGCAATATCCCTCAGCCGACGTGGCAGAGGCAGGCGATGCGGAGACCCTGGTCGCAAAAGTAGTAGAAGGCGGATGGGATATTGTGATAACCGATATGAATATGCCGGGCCGGAGTGGATTGGATGCCTTACACCAGATTAAGCAAATAGATCCCGCACTTCCTGTTCTGATCATGAGCATGTATCCTGAGGACCAGTATGCCCTTCGTGTTATTAAAGCTGGTGCATCAGGTTACCTGGGTAAAGAAACAATTCATGATAACCTTGTAAATGCAATAGAAACAGTAAGAAAAGGTAAGCGATTTATTACGCCAAGTATTGCTGAAAAACTGGCCGATGCGATAGATACAGCTAAGAAGTCAGAGCCTCATGAATTGCTGTCTGACCGGGAGTTTGATGTATTTAAACTACTGGCCAATGGAAAAAGTGTTACTGATATTGCTACACAACTATCGTTAAGTGCAACAACGGTAAGTACCTACAGGTCCAGAATACTGGAAAAGATGCAAATGAAAAGCAATGCAGAGTTGGCCAGGTATGCAGTTGAGAACAAGTTGATTTAGCTCAAGCAAGATTCCTCTTTTTTTGTAGTAATCCGTCTACATACTTTTACTCAATACCCGTACAAGCAGGATGGGCTTTCCACATTATTTTGTGGAAAATTACGCTACTATCCTCATGAAAAAAGATACTGTCATACTCATAGTTGACGATAATATGAACTTTGTTGACCGTATGATCAGTTTGTTACAAGAAACTGACTCTCCGCGCCAGATACATTCAGCCAATAATTATGATGAAGCCAGAAGACTACTGGCAGAGCTAAACCCGGATATAGTCTTGCTCGATATAAATCTTCCTGGTAAAAATGGCATTGAGATTTTAAAAATGATCAGGTCGGAAAACAAATTTTCAACAGTACTGATGCTCACTAATCATGCAGATGCTTACTATCGTCAGCAATGTATGGAGTTAGGGGCCGATTATTTTCTTGATAAGTCAGAAGACTTTGGCCTGGTGCCAGGTATTATAAACCAGCTTACCCTGCAGCATTAATATAGATTAGTAAAAATAAAGAGTGAAGTATGAAAACCCAGTGGTTTGCGGTTAAACAACTAATCAGTTCTCTTGAGGCTGAAAAGCCCTACCTGTCAGTCATTAGCAGTACTGGTAAAATTTTTAAAACTAACTCCCGAATGAAAAAGGAGTTTGCTTTGCCTGATCCGTCTCATGCGGAAGTTAATTTCCTGGATCTTGTCCATCCTGTTAACCAGGATGGGTTCAGGAAGTTACTGGAATCAACTAGTAAGGGTATATCCGTTTCTACAGAGTTGTACCTTAAGAACGGGGTTTTCCATCCAATGAAATGGGCCATTAATACGATTGAGATAAAAGGCCAGAAAGCATTTTTGTGTGGGGGAAGGAAGTTACTTTCTAATGACAGACTTGAATTGTTCAATCAACTGGGAAAAGAAAACTATCAAGTTCTTATTGAAAGTCTCAATGCAGCAGTGATCTTTCATGATATTAATGGTGAGCTAATTGCTTCCAATCAAAAAACTGCTGAGCTTTTTTCTACAACACTTGAGCGATTATATCAATTAACAGATATCAGAAGCCTGTGGGACAACATGTGGCATGTCACTACAGAAACAGGAGAAATTGTGAAATTTGATGAAACCCCCTTCATGCGTTCATTAAAAAGCGGAAAAAGGGAATCACAGTTACTGGTGGTTAGTCTTGCAAATGGCGAAAAACGCTGGATGCATTTCACCTCTCAGCCATTAATTAATAAGCAAACATCAGTTGCATATACGGCTGTTTCAAATGTCATAGATTTAACTGAGGAAAAAAGAGCTTTACTTGAACTGGTAAATCGAAAAGCTATTTTCGGGGCCTTCATGAAGCAATCGCCCAATCTTGCATGGGTAGTAGACGAAGATGCCACCCTTTTAGAGGCAAACAATATATTTTATTCATTTTTTGGTCTTAAAGAGAGTGAAACAAAAAACAAGAATATTCTGGAGCTTGTGCCTGATTCAGTTTCAAAGGCACTGTATGAGAAGCATTTACAGGTAATTGAATCGGGAAAAGCATCTGGCTTTACTGAGAAAGTGAAATGGGCAAATGGAACCGAGTTTGCTTTTTTTATTAATATTTTTCTTATTGAAGGCTTATCAGGGAAAAAAATACTCGGTGGCGAGGCTATTAATCTTACGGATAAGTACGAGTCTGAAAAAAGATTGAAAGAGGCAAACGACCGTCTTTTATTGCTAACAAGAGCTACTACTGATGCAATATGGGAGTGGGATATGCAAACAGGCAAAGTGTTTCGTAATGATGCTTTGATGGATATGATTGGGTATGAAGCAGACCAGCACAAGGGGCTATCCTGGTGGTTGAGGAGTATACATCCGGAAGACAGAAACCGGGTAAGTGATAAGGTAAAGCAAAGTACTGACAGCGGAAGACAGTCTTGGGAAGATGAATACCGTTTCAAGTGTGCGGATGGAAACTATAAGCACATGAGAGACAGGGGTTATATTGTTTATGAAAATGGATTACCGGTAAAAATGATTGGCTCATTACAGGATATTTCTGAACTCAAAAAAATGGAGGATGAGCTTTTTGTAGAAAAATTAAGACAGCAAAAAGAATTATCTGAAACAATCGTACGGGTACAGGAAAAGGAGAGAACCCGCATTGGGCATGAGCTGCATGATAATGTGAACCAGCTGTTATCAACTACCAAGTTGTTTGTTGACATGATAAACCCGTCAACAGAAGATGAAAAAATGTTTAAATCAAAAAGTTTAGAATATATACTTACTGCTATTGAAGAAATAAGAAAATTATCCAAGGAGCTTGTGGTTCCACAATTAAAGGGTAATAGTCTTGTTGGAAACATCAAACATCTTATAGAGGATATAGAGTTGTCGGGTACACTTCAGATAAAGTTTACACATGACCATGAGAATGATATATTAAGTCCGGGTAAAAAGGTTACAATATTTCGTATTCTACAGGAGCAGATGAAAAACATTCTCAAGTACAGTAAAGCATCACAGGTAGATATCCTTCTTCAGTGCAAGGATAAGTTTGCTGAACTGACAATAATAGATAATGGTATCGGATTTGATCCTCAGAAAACAAGAAAAGGGATTGGCTTATCGAGCATTTATGAAAGAACCCGTTTTTATAACGGCAAAATGGATATTAATTCCTCGCCGGGAAATGGCTGTAAACTTGTAGTGGGTATCCCTTGTTACGAATAAATAATTTAATGGCTATACCAAATTTGCTTTAAGCAATAACACCTAATTGTCAAAATAAATTAATGGTTGTTATGTGTTAGCAAATATTTCTCCGTTATTTCATACTGTAAGAATAGTACGGCAACCTGTAATCATTTTGAAAATTACTGAGTTGCCTGTAGTTCAGTTTATCCAATATCTTAAAACCGCATGGAAAAGACCAACTCTTTGCCTTGGCTTGTGCCTGTTGCCGGAATAGATATATCGGGAGTTCATTCACCGATAAGTTGTATTATGATTCAAGCAATTACCGGCAAATTAGCGCTGCTTTTTTCAACTCCCTTTTGCAGTTTGATTGATGTTCATACATACGATCAATTAAGGCGGTCATATGTCCTGACTGATAATGTATTTCAACATTTTATTAAACATCAATTAAATGTTGCAGGAAAGTATTAGAAGATATGCCTATTCAGATACGGAAGGAAAAGTCAGAAAGCTGATCAACAGTCTGCATGTAGGTATACTTGTTTTTAACTCTCAGGAAGAAGTTTTGTTCAGTAATAAGTTTGCTCATGATATGCTCGGCCTTTCAGAGAAACAACTCCGGATGAAAGGTCCGTATCACCCGGAATGGAGTGTTGTTTATGAGGATGGCTCTCCGTTTTCCTGTGAAATGAGCCCTGTTTTAGTGGCACTTAAAACACAAAAACCTGTAACCAACCTGATCGTTGGAATCAACAGGCCACTAACCGGAGACAGGGCATGGCTCCTTGTGAATGCAGAACCAATTTTAACTGACTCCGGCGAAGTAAGTGAAATAGTCTGCAGTTTCAGTGATATAACACAGAGAAAAGCGATTGAGGATAAGCTTACTTCTTTATATCAAAGTCTTGAATCAAGAGCTTTTGATCTTGCCTGCTCCAACGCAGATCTTGAGCGGTTTGTTTATGTTGCAACACATGACCTCCAGGAGCCTTTACGTCTGATCACAAGTTTCCTTCAATTATTAAAAAAGAAATATGACAGCCAGCTTGATGAGCAGGCTTCCGAATACATAAACTATGCGGTAGATGGTTCCCGGAGAATTAAAAAACTCATTCTTGATTTGCTTGAATATTCAAAGTTCAGCATTGACCGGGATGGATTTAAACTGCTTGATCCAGGTAAAGTAATTGAGGATGTGAAGCATAGCCTGTGTTCTCTCCTAAAACAGCATCATGCCATTATAGATGTGAAGCCTTTACCTGTTATTTACGCCGATCCGTCATTGCTGCACCAGTTATTCAAAAACCTGCTGACAAATTCCGTAAAATATCGTGGGGAATCAACTCCACAAATAAGTATTGATTGTATTACACAAGGAGATGACTATCTTTTTTCTGTAAGTGATAATGGAATCGGTATCGACCCCGGCTATTCAGAAAAAATCTTTGACCTGTTTCAACGCCTGCATAAAAACGAGGCCTTTGAAGGAACGGGTGTTGGCCTGGCAATTTGTGAAAAAATCATCAGGCTGCACCGAGGCTCAATTTGGGTTGAGTCTATGCCGGGTAAGGGCAGCACTTTTTATTTTACCATTCCCCAAAAACAACAATGGTAGATGAAAAGATATAAAAGAAAAATATTAGTATTCCTTATTGTTTCACTGCTTATCGTAGTGGGTAGCTTTACTATCCTTTTTTTAAATTTCAGAAAGCAGCTTAGTTTACAGGATAGGATACTTGTTTTACAGGCTAATCTTACTCATACTGATTCCATTATAACTAATCTTCTTCAGCTTGAATCTGATAAAAGGGCATTCCAGATAACATCAGATATAAGCTATTTGAGAAATTTTTATGCAATCAGGACAGGATGTAATGGAAGTATTGACCGCTTAAAATCCAACGTATCAGACAAAGCAATCATTAGTATAATCAGTGAAGTTGACCGCCTTATGGAGCTACGATTGGCGAATATGGATTCTGGGCTAGCAGTATTTCGTAAAAATGGCCCAGAGGCTGCAATACTATTTATGCAGGATCCTAGTAAGCGAAGTATTCGGGAAAGATTAGCGATACAGCTACACTCTTTAAAGAGTTCATTTCAGGAAGCGTTACAATCTACTACTGCTGGAATAAATAAAAAAAGTGAACAAAATATAATTGGGCTGCTTGTACTGGTACTGGTATTTATTTCTTTGATGTTAATAGCCACCAGAACATTTAGGAGGGCTCAACATCGGGTGATCATGAACCACCTGAAGTTTAAAGAAGCACAACGGATTGCCAAAATCGGTAGCTGGGAATGGAATTTTAAAACCAACAGGCTTAAGTGGAGCCAGGAGCAGTTTAGAATTTTTGGAGAGACAAGAGGTGAGTTTGAATTAACCTACAAGGGGTATCTCAATCATTTCCCTTTACAAGAGCAACAGAAGATTATAGATCTTATGCATAATGCAATAGAGACGAAAACCGAATTTATTATTGAACATGATATATACAGAAGGGACGGTACTTCTTTAACTGTATTGGAAAGAGGGAGTCTCATTCTAGATAAGGATAATAACCCTATTGGCATATTCGGGACTACACAGGATATTTCTGAAAGGAAGGATTATGAAAAACAATTGCTACAGGCAGAGCTAAAATATAAAGCGATTATTGATAATTCAGCAGATGGAATCTACCAGAGTACTCCTGATGGAAAATTTGTAATGGTGAACCCTTCTATGGCCGGTATTTTTGGATATGCATCGCCAGCAGAGATGATAAATCAGGTACAGAATATAGGCATACAGATATATGCGGATCCTGAAGACCGGCAGAATATGGCTGAAATAATTACACGACAGGGGCATATTAAGAATTATGAAATGCAAGTATTAAAAAAAGACGGTAGCAGAATTTGGGTTAGTGCCAATATTCGAATACTCAGAAATGATGATGGAACAGTCCAGTTCTATGAAGGAATACTGGAAGATATTTCCGACAGAAAAAGGGCAGAGGAAGAAATTTTACAATTGAATAAGAGTCTCGAACAGTTTGCTAATATCACGGCTCATGACCTGCAGGAGCCTATAAGAATGGTAAGTGGTTTTCTTGGTCTGCTTGAAAAAAAGTATGCTGCAGCTTTGGATGAACAGGGTAAGGGGTACATATTTAGGGCAAAGGATGGCGCTGACAGAATGAGTATACTCATCCGGGATCTTTTGGAGTTTTCAAGGTCTGGAAATAAAGCGGCCAAAAAGGAACCTGTTAATCTTGAGTCAGTTATTGATCTTGTTCAAAAGGATATGAGTATTGTGATGCAGGATACTTCAGCAGGATTGTATGTTCCGGAACAAATGCCAGTGGTAGAAGGTACACATAGTGCACTATACAGGCTATTTCTGAATTTGGTTAGTAATGGAATAAAGTTCAGGAAAAAAGATACATCGCCACAGGTTTCGATTCTTCTGAATGAACAAAATGATTGCTGGGAATTTACGGTGCAGGATAATGGAATAGGTGTACCTGAGAAGGATCAACCCAAACTCTTCCAGGCTTTTCAGCGACTTCACAGAAAAGAAGATTACCCCGGAACAGGTCTTGGATTAGTTACCTGTAAGAAGATAGTCGAAACACACGGTGGTAAAATCTGGATGACATCAGAATTCGGTAAAGGAACGGCATTTCATTTTACCCTTCCAAAAATGAGAGCTTAAACAATCTATATGAGCAACAGGCAATTTTTGCATACAGGTTTAGTTGATACGTCTACGGTTTTAAAAGATACTGGAGACGAGTTAATCCTCTTGCAAGAACAGTTGGCTAACCTGGTAAAGGAAACAAACCAGTTTACTTATATAATCACACATGACCTGCAGGCCCCGCTACGTATGGTAACTGGTTTCCTTGAACTATTGGAAAGGAGGTATGCTGATAAATTAGATGCTGGTGCAAAGCAATATATTGAATATAGTGTAAAAGGGGCCAATCGGATGAAGAGTCTCATTTTTGATTTGCTGGAGTATTCAAGGCTTAGTTCTGTGAAGCATGAATTTGACGTAGTGGATATGAGAGAAGTGCTTGAAGAAGTAATTGGTAAGCTTTCTGTTGATATTTCTTCTTCTGGTGCTGATGTGATAATTGGGGCACTTCCCGGAGTATGGGCTGACAGAAAAATGATGGTACAATTGCTTACTCATCTTCTGGACAATGCAATCAAATTCCGAAGTGCTGACAGGCCTGTGATTCATATTGATGCTGCCCGGCAGAATCATCAATGGCAAATTAGTATTTCGGACAACGGAATTGGAATAGATCCGGCATTTCACGAAAGAATATTTGACATATTTAAACAGTTGCATCCCGAGGAAGCGGGATATAAAGGAACCGGGACAGGACTTACCGTCTGTAAGAAAATTGCAGAACTGCATGATGGTCGAATAGATGTGTTTTCCGAAGCTGGCAGAGGGAGTATGTTTGTTGTTTCAATACCAGAAAAAATCTAATATCTATAAAATCAAAATCTAAGGTTATGAATGAAATTAACATTTTACTGGTTGAGGATAATGAGGGTGACATTATTCTTACCACTGAGGCTTTCAAAGATATGGAAATGGAAAACCGGCTTACAGTTGTAAAAAATGGAGAAGAAGCACTTCGATACCTGAAAAAGCAGGGCCAGTATGAAGGTGTGCCATCTCCGCAACTGGTATTACTTGATATTAACCTGCCTGGTATAGATGGAAAACAGCTTCTTGGACTGATAAAGAAGGACGAAGAGCTTAAAGATATACCTGTAGTAATGCTTACCTGCTCAGAGGATGACAGTGATATTAGTGATTGTTATGATAATCAGGTGAATTGGTATATTACCAAGCCTATAGACTATGATAAATACACAAAAGTGATGCATGAGATTGAGGCCTTTTATGTTTCATTTGTTGCATATAATAAATAAAATTACTATTCAGCCCCTGCTAACTATAAAACCATTACTATGAATGAAATCCAAATTTTGTTAGTTGAAGACAATGAAGGAGATATTCTATTGACCCTCGAAGCATTTAAAGAGTTAAAAGTAAACAATAGTGTTGTAGTTGTGAGAGACGGAGCAGAGGCTATAGAGTTTCTAAAGAGTGAGGGACAGTTTGCCGGTACTAAGCTGCCGCACCTGATCTTGCTGGATATTAATATGCCCAGGCTAAATGGCATTGAGGTACTTGATTTTATTAAAAAGGATGAGAAGCTAAAACGAATACCAGTTGTGATGCTTACAACATCTTCATCAGAGTCTGACATTAGTGAATGTTACGAAAAATCAGCCAATTGTTTTATTACTAAGCCTCTTGATTTTGGAAGCTTCCTGGGTGTTGTAAAAAGTATTGAATCATTCTGGTTTAATGTTGCACAGTTGCCCCGGCCTGCAGCCTGACACAGACAGGTTACAAAAATTTAAGTAGTAGTTCTTATATATAATTATGTTTATCCCTAAACTGGTATTTTTCCTATCTTAAAAAAGAATTAATAATAATACTATTGCGTTGTAGAGTAATAATGCCTTGGTATAGAATATATGCTATGGCATGAATAATCCAATCCTTACAAAAAACTATTATGTCCGGTCCGTCAAAAGAAAAAGAATATAATATCTATGTTCGTTTAGATGAACAGACGGTACATAGTTATTTTAATCAGCATGACCCTGCTCCCCTTTACAAACGCCAGTTGGGACATGAGTTCGAACAGTACATTTATAACTCACTTCTCACCTCAAGCCGGGATGCGGTGTTTAAATATCAGTTTATTTGCCTTGATTATGCAGATAAGCGTTTTATTGCACCGGTGACCCAGGCTATACGATCTCATTTCAATCTCAAAATATATCTCAAGCAGGAGGAGTTCAGAAAATTTAAGATCAGAACATTCCGGCTGCTGGTTGTCAGTCTGATTATTGTATTATCATTCCAGGCAGTTCTGTCTTATATAGGTGGATTAATGGATGAACGCATGTCTGGTGCTTTGCACAATACTTTGGATGTTTTTAGCTGGGTCATTTTGTGGAAACCAATTGACAGGTTGATATTTTACTGGAATCCTTTTAAGAAAGATCTTCATTTACTGGAAAGACTTGCAAACGCTGAAGTAATAATCCTTGAAAAAACCAAAATCATTGGAAAAGACAATAAAAAGGCGTCTTAGGCTGGCGGGGATTATGATTATGGCCGGTGTTGCTGCTTTTTCTCAGGCTAAAAGCGGATTGGAGAATTATAATTATATGAGTAGCGGGCAGGCTTATTCGTGGATGCCGGTGGCTCATTACCAGGCTAAAAAAGGATTTTATGCCGAATTACGTTACAATTATGAAGATGTAAAAACAGTTTCATTCTATAGTGGTAAAACATTTTATACCGGTAAAGAAAGGCAAATAAGTATTATACCAATGATTGGGATTTCAACCGGAACTTTTACTGGAATTTCCGCTGCGTGCAAAGCTGAGGCAGAAGAAGGATTATTTTTTTTCAGTACAGAGTTTCAATACAGCAAGGATCTTAAAAATACTGACGGAAGTTTTATGTTCAGCTGGTCAGAAGCAGGAGTAAGTGTTTTTGAGGCAGGATTTGCCGGGCTGGCAATGCAGACGACCTTTCAAAAAGGTAACAGTATTATTGAGCCGGGACTCGTAGCTGGTTTTTCTGCTGGCAGGGTAACTGTTCCACTGTATCTCTTTAATCCTTTTGACAAAGGAAAATGGTTCTTACTGGGAATTAATTATGAGTTTCAGATTAAAAAGAAGCGATGATGTAAGAACATAATATATATCCAAATCCAATATTAAAAATGAAAACTATGAAAAAACTGTTACTGGCGTTCTTGCTGCTAAGCAGTGTAATTACCATTGGGCAGGTAAAGATCGGGGACAATCCAAACACCATTAATGCCAATTCATTATTCGAAATGGAAAGTTCAAACAAGGGCTTTTTACCTCCTCGTGTCCAATTGAGCAGTTCTACCTCAGTATCCCCATTAACAGGCACTGTGCCCGCAGGGATGCTGGTTTACAGTACAGGAGGGACACTGACTGATGGATTTTATTATTGGAGTGGCAGTGAATGGACAAAAGTTGATAATGGGTATAAAAATATTGTTTTAAAAACTGCTGATGCTACATTAAATAAAACAGAGAAAGTTGTTCTCGCTTCTAACGACATTGTTTTAATGCTTCCGGTAATCACTAATGCTGATAATGGTCTTGAGATAGCAATAAAGAATATTGGCTCGCATACAGACCTGGTAGTCGTAAAAGGGGGAACTGGAGTAACCATAGATGAAGGTGATTCAGTGAGCCTTACAAGGAATATCGCCCAAACATTTATTGCATATGGAGGTAATTGGATGGTTAAAGGTCTAAAACCTGCTAACGAACATTTAATGGATGTTAATCCCAAGAGCAGTTGGATCACATTGCAGGAAGCGATAGAATTTTTAGAAGAGCATATGTCAGCCCCTACAGTTATTCGGTTGAGTGATGAAATTTATGAAATCGGATCAACTATAAATATAGACCTGCCTTATGCGTTGACCATTCAGGGGTTGTCTTATGGTACAGCAACTATCAGTCCTGCTACAGGAATTGCCGGAAAGCCGTTGTTCAGATGTTTTTCTGAATGTTATTTTAAAATGTTGAATTTTGATGCTACCGCATTATCAGGGTATGGAACGAATGCTGGAGAAGATGCTATTCGTTTTGTTGGAAATAATACCTATAACGAAGTAAAGGACTGTACTTTTGATCGATTCTATAATACTATACTTGATTCTACCAATGCAGAGATATGGGTTTTTGAGACAGATATTTCAAATTCACAAGGCAGCGGCATTTTGGTCCATAGTAATGTTTCCGGTGTAAAAGTTAAAGTTGCTGAAACTGATTTTATTGGCTGTAATTATGGTATAAACCTTAGTAAAGGATCTGCAGCAACTATCCAACTGGCTTCCGGAGGATATTACAATGCATTAAGCGGTGATACTGCAATATATTACCAGCCAACCACATTTACCTTACCAACCAATATCTCAATTACAGGAAATTCATGGAATAATATTGGCAAGTATATTGAAGGCTTCGACTTTACCCGCAGCGATGGCCGGGATAAGGATGTTATCCTGGAAAGTAATGCAGGTATGGGAGATAAAAAACCGAGCTGCTACATCAATGTGCTTAACGGGAGTACCACTACTACACTTACTACAGCCAATTCATGGTATAAGGCAAACTGGACAAATACAGCATCCTCTACAGCAAAATGGACAATCGCCAACAACAGAATTACTTATCAGCCTACGAATAAGAGGGATGGTGTAATTGTGATTACAGGTAATTTATCAGTGAATAACTCAAGCAGGACTATTTCGTTTGCATTAGTGAAAAATGGCGTCACATCAACCCGATATGGTGAAACTACACTGAGGACAAGTTCTGCCGGAACAGCTTCCCAGTTTTCAACCGTTATATATATATCTGATATTTCTTCCACTGATTACTTTGAAGTTTATTGTTCTTCAGCAAATAGCGGTGACATTATCACAATACTTGACTTAAACTGGCAGGTTACAACCCAATAATTATTTATCAATACTCTTTTGTATGAGAAAATGTCTTTACATTGAAATTATATTGGTACTCGTTTCCGGTTTGTGTTTTGGACAAACCGGTTTTCGAAACTCCGGTAATCTGCAATTGCATACCGGTACTAATATGGCTGTTGTTGGTAATGTGGAGAATAGTTCAACTGCAAACTTAATCAACAATGGTTCATTATACCTTAAAGGGAATTTGACAAATCATCAGGCTTTAATGTCGGCAGGGACTGGTACACTATATTTAAATGGCACATCAATCCAAACTATTGCAGGTACAGAGCTAATTAAAACATCTGACCTGGTAACTGATAATATCGCAGGAATAGTACTTAATAATAATTTGACTGTTTCCGGCACTCATACTTTTACCAACGGGATTATTACGACTTCAGCAACCCCCAACTATCTTATTTATGAGGCAGTTGCAACTCATAATGGTAGTGCAGACAACAGGCATATTTCAGGATGGGTAAAAAAGATCGGTACCTCGGATTTTGTATTTCCTGTAGGAAATGGTACATATTTAAGGCCGGTTGCTATGTCTAATCTTTCCGGTAGCGCTGAGTTTAATTGTCATTACTTTAACACGACAAATAATATTTATGAACTTTGGTCACCGCTTGTACAGGTAAAGTCCAATGAATACTGGCAGGTTGATAAAATAAGCGGTGGTACTGCACAGATTACACTTAACTGGGATAATTCAAAAGTGCCAATGGATAACATAGATCTGGCCGATATTTTATCTGCTGAATATAATGGCAATGACTGGGAGAGCAAGGGTGGTTCTGCTACAGGTGATGTTTCAACAACTGGTAGTGTTACCTCTAACAATATCAATACATTTGGTGAAATGACATTGGGGTATAAATCATTTCCTGTCCCTTTAAAACTTATCTCATTCTCCGGATTAAGGCGAAATGGAACCAGTTTTCTTGATTGGACTACCGATAATGAATTCAATGTAAGCCACTTTGAAGTGCAAAGGAGTTATGACGCATCTTCCTTCACTACCATTGGTAATAGGACGGCCAGGAATAGTGGTAGCAGGGAGTTATATAGCTTCGAAGATGCGGTTTTCTTTCGTGGTATTGTTTATTACAGGCTTCGCAGTGTAGATAATGACGGCACATTCAGCTATTCAAAAATAATTGCACTTAGCGAAAAAGATATTATCAGTTCTGATTTTGTAGTGCTTAACCCGGCACGGTATGCGATTACAATTTTTAATAAAACAACAGAACAAGGTGTGTTTGGTTATCGGCTAATTAATTCAGGAGGGCAGGTGATTCTTAAAGGTAACGTAAATTTTGAGTTAAATGGGAATGCAGTGATTCAATTGCCATCACAAACAGCTTCTGGTACTTATATGCTTGAATTAAGAAATAGTAATATATTATTTACAAGACAGGTATTGGTTGAAAGATGATTATTAGTTAGTAGATTAATACGAACCCTGAGCGACCGCCCCGGAAACGGGGCGGTATTATTTATGCCGGCTCGCCAATACATTTTCAACATCTTTTAATGTGAAGCCTTTGGCCTGCAACAAAACGAGGTAATGAAAAAGAAGATCTGCAGCTTCTCCCAGGAATTTTTCTTTATCATCGTCCTTGCTTTCAATTACCAGTTCAACAGCTTCTTCTCCGACTTTCTGGGCTATTTTGTTAATGCCCTTACCAAATAATGAGGAGGTGTAAGAATTTTCAGATGGATTTATTTTACGTTCATTAATAATCTCTTCAAGTTTCTGTAAAGTAAAAGAAGTGTTTATTTCATTGAAACAGGTGTCATTGCCGGTATGGCAGACCGGGCCTGCGGGGTATACTTTTATAAGAACTGTATCATTATCGCAGTCTGTCAGTATTTCTTTGACAAAAAGATAATTGCCGGAAGTTTCGCCTTTGGTCCAAAGCCGGTTCTTGCTCCGGCTGTAAAAAGTAACCTTTTTTTCGATGTTTGTTTTATTCCAGGCTTCTTCGTTCATAAAACCAAGCATAAGCACTTTGTTTGAATACTGATCCTGGATAATAACTGGTAGGAGTGCATCGGTATATTTGGAAAAATCAGGCTTCATATTCTTACAGGTATTTTTTTGTCAGCTAAATATTTTTTCAAACTGGGTATGCTAATCTCTTTGAAATGAAAAATACTGGCAGCAAGGGCTGCATCAGCTTTTCCTGCTTCAAAAACAATCGCAAAGTCTTCCATTTTACCGGCACCGCCCGAAGCAATAACAGGTACAGGAGCAACTTCTGCAATTTGCCTTGTAAGTTCTGTTGCATAGCCTCTTTTGGTTCCATCGTTTTCCATGGAAGTGAGTAAAATTTCCCCGGCACCTCTGTCTGCACTTTCTTTTGCCCAAGCCTGTACAGATAAATTTGTAGGATTTCTTCCACCGTGGGTAACCACCCTCCACTCATCATTAATAATCTTAGCATCAATAGCCAAAACCACACATTGACTGCCGAAGTTTTTTGCCAAATCATTGATCAGCGAAGGGTTTTTGACAGCAGATGAGTTTATTGTTACCTTATCTGCCCCATTTTCCAGCAATACACTCACATCTGAAATACTGTTGATGCCACCCCCTACTGTGAAGGGAATATTTATATTCACTGAGATTTCCTTTACCAACTTTGCTAATGTCTTCCTTTTCTCAGTTGTAGCTGTAATGTCTAAAAAAACCAGTTCGTCAGCTCCTTCTTCACAATACCTTACAGCCAATTCTACCGGGTCACCGGCATCACGCAGTTGAAGAAAATTAGTTCCCTTTACGGTCCTGTTATCTTTTATATCAAGACATGGGATTATTCTTTTGGTCAGCATCAGCAAAATCGTTTCAGTTGGTTCAACGAAATTATATTTTCATAAATCGCCTTGCCGATAATTACACCTTCACAACCTGCTTCTCTTAACTCTTCAATATCTTTTATCTTACTCACTCCGCCACTGGCAATTAAATCGATAGAAGGATGTTCGTTTAGTATCTTTTTGTATAGCGAGATGGCCGATCCTCCCAGCATACCATCTTTGCTTACATCTGTACAGAAAAACTGCTTTATCCCTTTAGTTTTGTACTGGCCGATTAATTCAAAAACGTTTACCGGTGTTTTCTCTGTCCAGCCCCCGATAACAATTTTTTCGTCTAATACATCTGCTCCAATAATAAATTTTTCAGGCCCAAATTTCAGCAACCAGCTGGTAAAGGCTATTTCGTCTTTTATAGCAATACTACCAACGGAAGCAAATGCAGCACCTGAGTTGAAAGTGATTTCTGCGCTTTTCTGTGAACTGATGCCTCCGCTAAAGTCTATCACAAGGTTTGTTTTGCCGGCAATACATTCAAGTACTTTCCAGTTTTTAACCTCACCGGCCTTAGCCCCGTCTAAGTCTACCAAATGCAACCGCTTAAGCCCGGTATCTTCAAATTGCATAGCAATTTCCAGCGGATCTTCATTGTATATTTTCTTTAGGTTATAATCGCCTTTTGTTAACCTAACACATTTACCATCAATGATGTCAATGGCCGGTATTATAAAGCCATAACTCTTTATGGCTTCCTTTTTTTGCATTGTTTTTAAAGGTGCTGTCATAGGGCTAAAAAGTTTTTGAGTATTATCTCACCGATTGCTGCGGATTTCTCGGGGTGGAACTGCACTCCAAAGAAATTGTCTTTATTCAAGGCAGCACTGTACAGTTTTCCATAATCTGAAGTTGCAATGGTGTGTTTGCTAAGTTCTGCATAATAGCCGTGCACATAATAGCAATAACTGTTTGCTTCAATAGATTTAAACAAAGCTGTTTTTAGGCCGGTGATGTTATTCCATCCGATTTGGGGAACCTTTAAATTCTTTTTTGCACGATCAAATTTCTTCACTTTCACATCTTCAAATATTCCCAGGCAGGGAGTATTGTTTTCTTCTGAATGTTTACACATTAGTTGCATTCCAAGACATATTCCCAATACAGGCTGATGAAGTGAACTTATGACTTTGTCAAGATTTCTTTCTGACAGATACTTCATTGCCGTACTGGCTTCACCGACTCCCGGGAAGATGACTTTATCAGAAGTAATAATTTGTTCAGGGTCGTCTGAAACGGTTGCCTGTACGCCAATTCTCTCCAATCCAAAGAGGACTGACTGTATATTACCCGCATTATATTTAATAACTACTACTTTCATTAAAGTATTCCTTTTGTACTTGGCAGTTGCTGATTATCCGGATCTCTTCTAATAGAAGCTTTTATTGCTTTCGCCAGTGCTTTATAGATGGATTCGATTTTGTGATGTTCGTTTTCTCCTTCTGCTTTTATATACAGGTTGCACTTTGCTGCATCAGAAAATGATTTAAAAAAATGATAAAACATTTCTGTTGGCATGTCTCCAATCTTTTCTCTTTTAAAAGCTGCATGCCATACCAGCCAGCTTCTTCCGCCAAAATCTATTGCTACCTGTGCCAGGCAATCATCCATAGGCAGTGTGAAGCCATATCGCTCAATCCCTTTTTTATTACCAAGAGCTTTTGCAAATGCTTCGCCAAGGGTAATGGCTGTATCTTCTATGGTATGGTGTTCATCAATATGCAGATCACCTTCCACATTTAGTGAGATATCAACGTTGCTGTGACGGCTTAATTGTTCCAGCATGTGATTAAAAAAATTCAGGCCGGTATTGATCTTCGCATTTCCTTTTCCGTCAAGGTTCATCAACAACTGTATCTTGGTTTCATTGGTATTTCGTTGATGCTGTATAATTCGTTGACCCAGTTTTAAAAATTCATAGATCGATTTCCAATTATTTGTTTCCAGTGCAATCGTTGATTGCAGGCTGGTAATGTCATTTGTGATTTCAGCTGCTCCTAGACTTGCATCGTTGTTGATCCAAATAGCTTTGCAACCTAAATTTTTAGCTAACTGAACATCAGTAATGCGGTCGCCAATAACAAATGAACTTTCAATATCATATTCTGCTATATTGAGATAACGTTTCAGCATACCAGTGGCTGGTTTCCTTGTCGGAGCATTATCTGCAGCAAATGTTTTGTCTATATGAATATTGCTAAAAATGATTCCTTCATTTTCGAAAGTTTGTAATATGAAATTTTGAATTGGCCAGAAAGTATCTTCCGGGTATGTCGTAGTTCCTAACCCATCCTGGTTAGTAACTATCACCAGTTCAAAGTCCAATTCATTGGCAATACGTTTTATCCAGCTGAACATGTCCGGATAAAAAACTAATTTTTCAAAAGTATCCACCTGGTAGGTGGGAGGTGCTTCTTTTATTAGAGTACCATCCCTGTCAATAAAAAGTATCTTTCTCATACGCTGTATGTTTTCAATGCGTCAATCAATTGTTTGTTTTCATCAGGGGTGCCAATTGTTATTCTAAGGCATTCATCACAAAGAATTACTTTTGAACGATCTCTGACGATAATGCCTTTACCGGTAAGATAATCATAGATGTTTTTTGAGTTCTGTATCTTCACCAGTATAAAATTGGCATCAGAAGGATATATTTTATTTACAAATGCAAGTTTTGTAAGCTGACTAATTAACCACTCTCTTTGTTCAACCGTAGTCTTTGTCCAGTTATTTACACTTGAGATATTATTTAACGCCTCAAAGGCCAGTTGTTGTGTAGCCGTGTTGACATTGTAGGGATATTTAACTTTGTTCAGGTAATCGATTACCGGCTGACCGGCAAATGCCATACCTAAACGCAAACCTGCTAATCCCCATGCTTTTGATAAAGTCTGCAGTATAACAAGATTCGGATACTCAATTAATTCAGGAATGAAGCTTTTCTGACGGGCATAATTAATATAAGCTTCGTCTATAATGACTAATCCATTAACATTATTCAGTAATATTTCAATGTCATTTCTGTTTATACTATTACCCGTAGGATTGTTGGGAGAGCAGACAAAGATGATTTTAGTATTTGAATCTATCGATTGTTCAATAGCTTCAAGGTTGAGTTGAAAATTCGGCAACAATGGTACTTTCTTAACCTCCACATCGTTTACTTCAGCACAAACTTCATACATGCCATAAGTGGGGGGTAGAATGATGACATTATCCTTGCCGGGATTGCAGAAGATTCTGAAAAGTAAATCAATTGCCTCGTCGCTGCCATTGCCTAAGAAAATATTCTGAACAGGAACGCCTTTAATACTGCTGATCTTTTCTTTCAGCTTTTGTTGAAGCGGATCGGGATACCGGTTATAGTTTTGTTGTAACGGTGATCCAAAAGAATTTTCATTAGCATCAAGGAAAATAGCGGCTTCTCCTGCATACTCATGCCGTGCAGAAGAATAAGGTGTCATTTTTTTAATATTCTCTCTAACTAGCTTGTCCAGTTCAAATTTCATTGTTAATTATTTAGTCGGATGGCAACTGCGTTTTTATGTGCATCAAGGCCTTCTGCTACTGCCATAATTTTAACCGTATCACTAATATTTTGTAAACCTTGTTTTGTCAAATACTGAAAACTGATCTTTTTTACAAAGCTATCCAGCGAAACTCCGCTGTACATTGTTGCAAAACCATTGGTCGGTAAAGTATGATTGGTGCCACTTGCATAGTCACCGGCGCTTTCCGGTGAATAGTTGCCCAGGAAAACTGAACCAGCATTAGTGACCTTGTACGATACTTCTTCTGCCTTATCACAACTTAAGATCAGGTGTTCAGGCGCATAGAGGTTAGATAATGCGATAGCTTCATCAATGCTTTTTGTAATAATAACCCGGCTGTTTTGTAGTGCTTTTGAGGCAATTTCCATTCTTGGCAGGCTCTTAATTTGATCATTGACAGCTTCATTTACTTTTTCTGCCATTGATTCGCTTGTTGTCACAAGTATTACTTGCGAATCGGGGCCGTGTTCTGCCTGCGAAAGCAGGTCGGATGCTGCGAACTCAGGAATTGCTGTTTCATCAGCAATAACCAATACTTCAGATGGGCCTGCTGGCATGTCAATACTTACTCCGTGTTGCTGCACCAGTTGTTTGGCAGCCGTCACATATTGGTTACCCGGACCGAAAATTTTGAAAACCTTTGGAATTGATGCTGTACCATACGTCATGGCAGCAATCGCTTGTACACCGCCAACCTTATATATTTTTGTTACACCGCAAAGATTTGCTGCAAATAGTATCGCAGGATTAATGTTTCCGTCTTTAGAAGGCGGAGTACAAAGAATTATCTCGTCACAACCTGCCAGCCGGGCAGGAACAGCTAACATTAAAACTGTAGAGAAAAGAGGGGCTGAGCCACCAGGAATATATAAACCTACCTTTTCAATGGGTTGAGCTTTACGCCAGCAGGTTATCCCCGGCATTGTTTCAATTTTCTTTATCTCCTCTCTTTGCGCTATGTGAAAAACTTCAATGTTATTCTTTGCCTGCCTGATTGCTGTTTTTAATTCCTCATTCAGCATTGATTCAGCCCGAATTATCTCCTCATCGGTAACCGGTAAAGAATTTAGTTTTAAGCCGTCAAATTTTTTGGTGTATTTGACTAATGCTTTATCCCCTTTCTTTCTGACCTTATCCAGTATCCTGCTCACTGTTTTTTCAATTATGGAAGTATCTCTAACAGGACGTTCAATAATGCCGGGCCATTCTTCTCTTGCAGGGTATTTATAAATTTTCATCATATGATCATCTTTTCAATAGGTATTATAAGTATGCCTTGAGCACCATTTGCTTTTAATTTTTCAATGACGTTCCAAAAATCACTCTCACTGATCACGGAGTGTACGGAACTCCAGCCCGGTTCCGCAAGGGGCAGAATAGTGGGACTTTTCATACCCGGAAGTAAGTTGCAAATACTTTGCAGTTTTTCATTGGGAGCATTCAGTAATACATATTTATTGTTCTTTGCTTTTTTAACCGATCTTATCCTGAACAAAAGGCTTTCCAGTAATATTTTCTTTTCATTTGAGAGGCTTTTGTTACTAATCATAACGGTTTCTGAAAAGAAGATTGTTTCTAGTTCTTTTAACTCATTGGTAAAAAGAGTGCTGCCTGAACTCACCAAATCACAGATGGCATCTGCAAGGCCAATTCTTGGTGCTATTTCTACGGAGCCACTTATCTGGTGTATTGATGCACTGATTTTTTTCTCATTTAAATAGGTTGACAGGATAGAGGGATAGCTAGTAGCAATTTTTTTTCCATCCAGATCATTAATGGAATTTATCGAACCGTTTTTAGGTGCGGCTATTGAAAGCCGGCATTTCCCAAAACCTAGTTTCTCTATTGCATCAACTGATTTACTGGCTTCCTGTACTACATTTTCACCTACAAAACCTATATCGGCTACGGCATCCTGAACATATTCGGGAATATCATCATCCCGCAGAAAAAATACTTCGATAGGAAAATTGGCTGCCATTACCCTCAGTTGATTATTCCCGTTACTTATCTCAATACCACATTCTTTTAGCAGCTTCATGGAACCTTCGTGGAGGCGGCCCGATTTCTGAATAGCTATTTTTAATGTTTCTATCATAAAAACCTTTGTTGCATTACAAATAAAAAGGGCTTACTGTTTAGTAAGCCCTTTACTATGTTCTATACATAACATCTCACGGCCTACCCTGAAGGAGTAAGAAATGATGATGTATATGTGTATATAATTTCATTGCTGGTGCAAAGTTAGGGGAATAAGACATTCGGAAAACATTTGCATAGTTTTTCCTATGAAGCCGGTTTTTTTTACATATTAAATGCAACGTCTTCCTGGAACTTGTAAAACAAGCAACAATTAATTAATAAAACCGGCGAAAGGCTCTGCTAACCTCTGAATTTTGTGTTGGCCTGGGGGTTACCGGGGCAACCATATTTCTGCGAAGCACAAGAAGAAATGACAACGATTAGACTGAGTAACATCAGGGCGGCTAAAATTTTATTTTTCATATATAGTGGATGTTATAGGTGAATAACGAAAATTGATTTCAATTATTTTATATGTGCAAAGATAGGAAGTGATAATTAAAGAGGAGTGGTAAACCTACTGGGGCTTTTACCAACATAACAATCTGGTTGTCTTTGGGTTTACCCTTAAAATCATGCCTAAAATAGCGGCTTAATAATACCTGTCAATCCATTACCTTTACGGCCGGTTATTTTAAAAAATAAGTGAAACTACTGACCCAATGCTTCAACTGAAAAAGCCCCTTGCCTTTATTGACCTTGAAACGACCGGTATCAACCTGGGTACCGACAGAATTGTAGAAATTGCCATTGTCAAGATACTTACAGACGGTACCCGTATCGTAAAGCGAAAACTGGTAAACCCGGAAATGCCGATTCCCAAAGGTGCCAGTGACGTACATGGAATTACAGATGAAATGGTGAAGGATGCGCCTACTTTCAGGCAAGTCGCCCAGGAATTGAAACAGGTACTGGACGGATGTGACATTGCTGGTTATAACTCAAATCGTTTCGATATACCTCTGCTGATGGAGGAGTTTTTGAGGGCACAGGTAGATTTTGACATGAAGAACAGGAAGTTGCTTGATGTTCAAAATATTTTTCACAAAATGGAGCCCCGTACTTTAGGTGCAGCTTATAAGTTTTATTGCAATAAGAATCTGGATGGGGCCCATAGTGCAGAAGTAGATGCATCCGCTACTCATGAAATATTAGAGGCACAGGTTTCCCGCTACCCTGAGTTAGGCAATACAGTTGAGTCAATCCTTAAAACAATTGGGGAAGACCAGATCGTTGATTTTGCCCGTCGGTTTGTATTGGAAAACGGAACTGAAGTATTTAATTTCGGTAAATACAAAGGCAGGCCGGTGGCAGATGTATTAAAATCTGAACCACAATACTACGATTGGATGATGAAGGGTGATTTTCCACAGCATACCAAGCAAAAACTTACCGAGATATATACCCGTACGATGTTGAAAAAGGGATAATGCGTTTTTCTGCCACTGACCATTTTTTAACATGCCATCTTTTACGATTATCGTAAATTAGTTGCTCAGATATACTTATTTGGAAAAGTTAGTTATCATACCGACGTATAATGAGAAGGAAAACATTACCAGTATCCTTCATGCTATTTTCAACCTGAATGAAGGGTTTCACATACTTGTTATTGATGATGGCTCACCAGATGGTACTGCACAAATAGTAAAAGATCTGCAGCCCAAATTTTCCGGCCAGTTATTTATCGAAGAAAGAACCGGGAAACTGGGTCTGGGCACTGCCTATATCCATGGATTTAAATGGGCTATCAGCAGGAACTATCAGTTCATATTCGAAATAGATGCAGATTTTTCGCACAATCCCAAAGACCTTCCCCGCCTGTATCATGCCTGTAAACATCAGGGTGCAGATGTGGCCATTGGTTCCCGCTATACCAAAGGGGGTGGGGTCGTAAACTGGCCTAAAAACAGGATTGCTTTATCAAAGGGGGCTTCTTTTTATACCCGGATGATTACCTGGATGCCGGTAAAAGATCCTACTGCAGGTTTTGTTTGTTATAAAAAGGAAGTCTTAGAAACCATTAACCTTGATGAGATCCGTTTTGTGGGCTATGCTTTCCAGATTGAAATGAAATTTGCGGCATGGAAACTCGGTTTTAAAATAAAAGAAGTACCCATCATTTTCCAGGATCGCACCTACGGAACATCTAAAATGAATAAGGGTATTGTTAAGGAAGGAATCCTTGGTGTATTGAAACTTCGCTGGCATAGCCTTTTTACTAACTACCGCAAAAGAGTAAAGAACTCAGAACAACTTACTTCCGTAGCCAAAGAACAAAAAACCGGTGAGGTGCTGGCAGAGAGCAAATAACCCATTGTTTATTCTCTCTTTTACTTAGTTTGCAGGCCTGATGAAAAGGGCCTTTCTTCAATTACATATTGCTGTTTTCCTGGCCGGTTTTACGGGTATACTGGGTCGTCTTATTACCCTGAATGAAGGGATGATTGTTTGGTACAGGCTTTTGATTACAGCTCTTACTATGTGGTTGTTATTTGGTTGGCTGAAAAGAATTCAAAAAATACCTGTAAACGATATTCTGAAAATAACTGCAGTAGGTTTTATTGCAGCGATGCACTGGGTTACTTTTTATGGCTCTATCAAGTATTCTAATGTGTCAGTAGCGCTGGTTTGTTTTTCAGCTATCAGTTTTTTTACGGCCTTGTTTGAGCCCCTGATTTTGAAGAAAAGAATCAATTGGGTAGAACTGCTGCTGGGCCTGGTTACTTTATCAGGTATTTATATCATTTTTCATTTTGATACTCAATTTAAGACCGGGATCATTATAGGAATTATTTCAGCTGTCTTGGCATCCTTGTTCCCAATCTATAACAGGGAATTCCTGAAACGCATTAATGTAGAAACTATGCTAACCTGGCAGCAAACTGGTGGATTTTTGGTACTGTCTGTGTTATTGCCTTTTTATCTTCAAAAATTTCCTACGGAAAGTTTTTTCCCCAATTGGGAAAATATAGGCTGGCTGCTGGTGCTGGCCTGGTTTTGTTCTGTTATTGCCTTTCAACTTTCAGCGAACGCATTGAAACGATTATCGGCTTTTACAGTTAATCTTACTTATAACCTGGAGCCGGTATATGGTATTTTGCTGGCTTTTGCTGTGTACAATGAGAACAAGTATCTCGGAAAAGGATTTTATATAGGATTCGCTGTTATTGCAGCAGCGCTGATCGCCCATGTGATCATATTAATTAGAGTAGAACGAAAACTGACTCATGATGCAGCCGAGTGAATATCATCAAAAAATAATTGATTATTACCGTGACACGGAGAATGCTTACAAAGATTCCTGGGATCTGAAAAACAGCCTTGCTATTCATTATGGGTATTGGGATGAGCAGGTAAGGTCATTTCCCGAATCACTGATACGAATGAATGAAGTGATGATGAAGGCGGCCGATATAAAGCCCTCTGACCGGGTATTGGATGCCGGTAGCGGGGTGGGAGGCAGCAGCATCTTCCTTGCTTCCCTGCTTGGTTGCAAAGTTACCGGCATTACTTTGAGCGAAAGGCAGGCAAGTCATGCCACAGAAAATGCAAAGAAGAAAGGAGTCAGCGACCTGGTTGATTTTAAGATAATGAATTATACAGCCACTGATTTTCCTGATGCCAGTTTTGATGTGGTTTGGGGCTGCGAAAGTATTTGCTATGCAGATGATAAAGAACTATTCATTAAGGAGGCTTACCGTTTGCTGAAACCAGGTGGACGGCTGGTGGTGGCTGATGGATTTGTTTCAGTGTTTGAAAACAATAACAATACTGTCATCCGAAAATGGCTGGAAGGATGGCAGGTGAATTACCTGGAAACACCGGAAAGATTCAGGCAGTTCATGAATGATGCTGGTTTTAAAGATATTACCTATCAGAACATATCTAAACAAGCATCCCACTCATCAAGAAGACTGTACCGATTTTATTTTCTGGCTAGCCTCTATTTGCTTTGGAAAAAAATAAATTTTTCCCGGCCGGCTACCGAATTTCAAAAGAAAAATATTATTGCCTGTAAATATCAGTACAAGGGCCTGAAAAAATGGCTTTGGCAATATGGTTTATTTACAGGTCAAAAATTATCCAAAGATTAAAACTCTATGATGAAACCGATGGTGGGTATCACACTGGCATCATCATTTGTCAGAATAAACGGAATAGCGTTAGACCCATTTTGCTGTATTGGCTGGCCATCGGTGGTTACAAATGCTGTGTTATCTGCATTCCTTCTAAATGTATATTGCGGGAAAGCAGGGCTTTTAGCATTGTACCAGTTGGTTATATCTAAAAACAGATCGAGGGTGATTTTTCGAAAATTCCATTTCTTATCAATTCGAATGTCGCTGGCATGAAATGCGCCGAGCCTGTCAGTATTCAACTGTCTGTAATCTAAAATACCGGTACCAAAGGTCAGGTAGTTTAACTGGGATGCAGGCATATCAAACGGCGTAAAGGGGGCGCCGCCCTGGTATCTGAATTTTAAACCCAGTTCCCAGTTCTTATTGAATTTATAACCCCAGATGAACGATAGCAGGTGCCTGTTATCCCATGCACTGGAGATTTCTTTACCGTTTACACCGCTGAACTTGCTGACGAAATAAGTATAGGAGAAAGTACCAAAAAAGCGTTTAGTAAGTTTTTGCTGAGCAAAAAACTCGAAGCCGTAAGTTGTTCCATCCCCATTCGAAACAACATCTTCATTGCCGATGACACCAAAATCGCCACCCAGGTTTGCCAGTGAAATGCCATCCCTTACCGATACTGGTACCCGGCTGTATCGTTTATAAAAACCCTCCAGTGTGAAGCGGGTAGTATTGTTGGGTAAAAATTCTGTACCCAACACATAGTGCATGCTACGGGTATAGTCAGCATCCTCATTAGCAAGTGCGCCGTTGTTATTACGGAAGCTGAGAATAGTATAGGTTGGTATTTTGGCATAACTGCCAACTGATGCATTCAATGTCCATTTATCCGCCAGCACATAGGAAACACTGATGCGGGGTGAAATAGCAGGAAGCGGATTCATTCCGTCAGTGGTAAAACTGTTCATGTCGGTGCGCAGCCCGGCACTGATACCTAAACGGTCGTCAAAATATCGTTTACTCACCTGTGCAAAAGCTCCAAATCTCCAGAAATTAATATCAGATTTATAACGAACGGCCAGTTCAGGTTGTATTACGTTGCCATTCTGATCGGTTAATTCTTTGCGAAGTCTTTTGAAATTATTGTTATTGCTTTTTACGTACTGTGTCATTGCTCCGTATGCAATTTTCCAGCCCTTTATCGTCTTGTTTACATCAAAGCGGAGTTTATTTTCTATCTCCTGTGAAAAAATCCCGAGGCGCCTTTTGGCTTCATTACCCTCATCATTATCATCGAATTTTTCAATCTCATTATCAAACATATTACGGCTCAATGCCAGGTTCCAAAACCCATTTTTTATTTGCCTTCTTAAACTGGCGCCAATGGTGTAGTTCCATTGATGTATGGGAGCAGTAGCATCCAGGATATATAGTTTTTCCGGTGTGGCATCTTTGGGTGCTGCAAAAGTAAAATCGTCAATGGCTCCCACACCGATCAATGTCAGTGTGGTTTTCTTATCCAGCTTGTGGGTTACCTTATATTGGAAGTCCCAGTAGCTGGGCCGTATGGGCAGATCAATAGCTTTAAACAACAATTGCAGATAAGACCTTCTTGCAGAGGCAAGAAAAGTAGTATTCCTGGATAGTGGTCCTTCAAAAGTACCCGCCAGTTCTGTGGCGCTTAACCGTACATTTCCCTGGAAGGTATTGGGATTACCGTTTCTCTGTCTGAATTGAAATACAGAAGACAGGGCATTATCAAAACGGGCATCAAAAGCAGAAGAACTCAGTTTTACATCTTCCAGGAAACTTACATTTAATATTCCTGTTGGGCCCCCGGCACTTCCCTGTGTGGCAAAGTGGTTGATCACAGGGATTTCAATGCCATCAAGGTAATATACGTTTTCATTGGGTGCCCCGCCACGGATTATGATGTCATTTCGATAGCCGCCCACACTTCCGGCTGTACCGCTCACTCCCGGTAAGGCCTGGATCACCCTTGAAATATCAAAATTCCCACCGGGATTGCTGCGTATTTCTTCTGTTGTCAGCCTTTGTACGCTGAGAGGTGTTTCGAGGCTGGCTGCAAGGGCTGTGCGACGGGAACTTTTGATAACAACATCTTCCAGTTTGGTAATGGCTGCTTCCATTTGTACCGAAAGGTTGATCTCATTTCCGGATGTAACAACGATATTGTACAATAAGACCTCATTATAGCCAACTGAGGTAAAACGTATTGAATAGCTTTTAGGAGTAATACCTGTGATACGAAACTTGCCGGAACTGTCTGTCATTGTTCCTTTTCCGGCTCCGACCAGTTCTACAGATACTCCGCTCAAAGTATTCAGCAGGTTTTTGTCCGTAACAGTACCAGTTAGAGACCCGGAATTTTGTGCATCAGTATCTAAAATGAACAAAAGACCGAGGCAAATAGTAAATATTTTCTTCATATAAGTAAATCTATTCAAATAACAGCCAACTAATTGATTTGTTTGCTTTAACTTGTTGCCCCTGATTATTTAATGCTTATGGAAAAGAAGGCTCTGTTATTCTTGATCTACCTGCTACCGGTAGTATTTGTTTTTGCCCAAAAAAAGCCCCTTGATCATTCCGTTTATGATGGCTGGCAGCGCATCGGCGAGCGGATGATCAGTAACGACGGAAGATGGGTGGTTTATACCATCGATCCGCAGGAAGGTGATAACGAACTGGTAATCCAGTCATCGGATGGGCAGTATAAAAAAACGATCGCAAGAGGCTACAATGCAGTGATTTCGGAAGACAGCCGCTTCGCTATTTTCCGTATCAAACCTTTTTTTAAAGAAACGAGAGAGGCAAGGATAAAGAAGAAAAGAACAGACGATATGCCCAAAGATTCTTTTGCAATTGTAGAACTGGGAAAAGACAGTGTTTGGAAAGTGTCAAAAGTGAAAGGATATAAAGTTCCAGAAAAGGAAGCCGGGTGGGTAGCTTATCATTTGGAAAAAACCCCGGAGAAAAAAGAACAGGAAAAAAAGAAACCTGAATCACCGGATAAAAAAATAGCTGATAGTCTGAATAAGGTAATTGATTCGCTGCAGCAGGTGATACAAACTATGCCTGAGAAAAAGAGGAAGAAAAGAGATGGAGCAGATGAAGAAATAGGTTTTGTGGCAGAAGATGAAAAAGATGCGGAAGGAGATGAGCCCGCCGGCGGCACTTCCGATGCAGGCACTGACCTGGTGCTACGTAACCTTACAAACGGCCAGGAAAAAGTATTCAATAATGTGTTAGAATACTATTTCAGTAAAACGGGAGGCAAGTTGCTGATGGAGCAAGCTAAGAATCCTAAAGATTCTCTCAGCAAGCTATCCGTTGTTTTGTACGATCTGAACCAATCCAAAACAACTGTATTGAGCAAAGGAGGGAATGAGTTCAAAAATTTTAGTTTCTCAGAAGATGGTTCACAAGTGGCCTACCTGGCAGAACGGGATGCCCGGCCAAAAGAATTGCAGAAATTCTACAGAATCTGGTATCATCAATCAGGAATGGACAGTGCCCGACTACTGGCCGATAAAAATTCGGTGGGTATGAAACTGGGTATGACCATTAGTGAGTATGGCAACCTGAGTTTTAGCAAATCAGGCAATCGCCTGTTTTTTGGTACGGCTCCTATACAACCTCCCAAGGATACTTCACTGGTTGAAATGGACCAGGTAAAGCTGGATATCTGGCATTATAATGATGATTATTTACAAACGGTACAATTATTCCGCTTACAAAGAGATTTGCAAACCAATTACCTGGCTGTTTATCATTTTGACAGAAATGAGTTACATCAGCTTGGTTCGGTTGATCTGCCAACTATTTATCCTGCCAATGAAGGTGACGGCGACCAGTTTGTGGGGGTGACAGATTATGGCAAGCGTATAGAAAGCCAGTGGGCGGGCAATACTAAAAAAGATATTTATGCCATTAATGTAAATGACGGCAGCCGTCAGTTGGTGAAAAAGGATTTACAGGGAATTATTACACCTCAATATATTTCTCCCACAGGCAGGTACATTATGTGGTACGACAGCAAGGCCCGCCACTATTTTGCCTGGGATGGAACTGGTACCCGCAATATTTCCCAGAAAATAAAATTCCCTCTTTGGAATGAAGAGCATGATACGCCGAATGATCCCCCTCCATATGGGGTGATGGGATGGCATGAGGGTGATTCATCTGTATATCTGTACGACAGGTATGATGTTTGGAAATGCAACATGATATCAACGTTTGATCCGTTGAATATTACAGGTATCGGGAGGAGTGGAAAAACAAGAATTAGGTTTGTGCAAACAGACAATGAAGCCAGATACCTTAAGCCCGGAGAGAATATTTATTACAGGCTTTTCGATGAGAAAACTAAATCGGAAGAGTTAATTGAATCTACATTTAAAGACTGGTTATCATTTGAACAGGTGGAAAGTGGGGCATTTACTTTCGGCCAAATAAAGAAAGCCAGAAATGCTGATGTTTTGTTATATACCCGGGAGTCATATACAAAGGCCCCGGATTTATATGTCGATAAACTTATTCCCAACACAATTGAAAAAGCGATTCAACTATCATCTATCAATCCTCAGCAAAAGGAATACAACTGGGGCACTGCTGAATTATACAAATGGAAAGCCTTTAATGGCAAAATGTCGGAGGGTATTTTGTATAAGCCGGAGGATTTTGATCCTTCCAAAAAATATCCTTTGATCCTTTACTTCTATGAGACACATTCCAATGATCTGCATGATTATATACCACCAACACCAACCGGCAGCAGGCTGAACATTTCATTTTTTGTCAGCAGGGGTTATGTGGTATTCTCACCAGATATCCGTTATACGATCGGACATCCTGCAAAAAGTGCTTATGACTATGTGGTAAGTGCCGCACAGGATCTTGCCAAACAAAAATGGATCGATGCAAAGAATATTGGTATACAGGGGCAAAGCTGGGGGGGTATACAGGTGGCACAGCTGATCACCATGACGAATATGTTCAAGGCAGCATGGGCCGGTGCGCCGGTGGCCAATATGACCAGCGCCTATGGCGGTATTCGCTGGGAAAGCGGGGTAAACCGGCAGTTTCAGTATGAAAAAACACAAAGCCGCATTGGCGCCACATTATGGGAAAAACCTAATCTTTATATCGAGAACTCTCCGTTATTTCATTTGCCTAAAGTAAAAACCCCTTTGGTGATCATGGCCAATGATGCAGACGGAGCGGTGCCCTGGTACCAGGGAATAGAGATGTTTACTGCCATGCGCCGCCTTGGCAAGCAGGTCTGGATGCTAAATTATAATGGCGAGGCACATAATCTAAGGGAAAGAAAAAACCAGAAAGATATATCCATCCGTGAACAACAATATTTTGACTGGCTTCTAAAAGGTGAGAAACCTCCTAAATGGATTGTAGAAGGAGTGCCTGCCATAAAGAAGGGCAAGGATTGGGGACTTGAATTAGTTAATTAGTCAATTGTATGATTGGTTATTCAGGAAAACCCAAATTTTCAATGTCCTGATTAACCAATTAACTCCTCTATGCGGCTTCGCTGATAAATTTTACCAGGCTTCGCTTGGCTATGGGTAACAGTGTTTCATCCACCGGGAATGCAAGTTCTGTTTCTATGGAGTATACGGCCGGATTGGGTAGTTCTCTGCGTTGTTTTATCAATTCAGCTTTAATGTGTTCGTAGGTGCTGCTTATACTTCGAACCCAGTTGTCAACAAATACCGTTTTAATACTTCTGTATTTTTCATCATGCTTTTCGAAGAAAGAAAGCCTGTAATGGTAAACCCTTGTGCTTTTAATATTTCCACTGCTGAGAAAGAAATAACCTTCCTGTGTATCCAGTGGTATCAGGCCTACTGGGGTAATATTGATCTTCTCTTCCACAAATTCATAAATCTCGGTTCCGTTATGAATAGTTCTTTTGATTCGGCTGGCAGAGTAGTGAATGATATCTTCCAGTTCCTGCATCAACTCATCGTCTTCAATCATTTGTTCATACAGTATCTGCAGTTTTTCCATCTGGATACCGGTTAGCTTTTTAGGAAAATGCTCCTGCAGGTATTTCTTGTTTTCCCGAAAAGCAACAATATTATTATAGTGAAAAATAATATCTGCCAGTTGCGGGTATAATTTGTTTTCATGGAAGTATTTGTTCACTTCCTGCAGGTAAGCAAGTAAAGTATACTTTTTTAACTCGAAATCTATACGGCCTTCGGCAAACCAGGTTTCGGATAAAGACTTCATATTGCGGATTTTGATTCCTAATTTACAAAAAAGACGATATGTATGGAAAGGAAGTTTAATTTTAGAATGTTAAATCGTTAACTTATGAAAGTAAGGTTATTGTTTTTGCTGGTGGCATTTTCATCCTGCCATAATACTATTTATGTCGTAAGGCATGCAGAAAAAGCAACAGGAATTGATATGGCAACTATGAAGCCCGCCACTGACCCGCCCCTTTCCCCGGAAGGTGAAGAAAGGGCACTGAAACTGAAAGATATCCTCGGGAGCAAAAATGTAAAACAAATTTTTTCAACAAATACATTGCGTACAATTTCCACTGCCAGGCCATTAAAAGAATTATATCTTGGCATGCCGATACAGCTTTACAGCAGTAAGCCTGATTCTTTGCCATCCTTCCTGAAAAAAATAAGATCCATCCTCAAGGGCGATGTGCTTATTGTGGGTCATTCCAATACTGTTGATGATATTGTGAACGGTATTTGCGGGGACACAAAAATTCCCGGTGATCTGAAGGACACAGAATATGATAACCTGTTTGTGCTGAAAAGAAAAGGGACTGGCTATATTTTCAAGCGAGAAAAATTTGGTAAAAAATCACCGGATTAATCCATGCCACCCGGCACTTTCTCACCAGATTTATTTTTCCATTTCAGTTCGAACAGGAGAGAAATCTGAAAAAAATCCTTCCCGGTTTCATCATTTATCCTGTAGTCAAACTGGTGCAGATAACCTGCTTGCAATGTAAAAAGATGAGAGAATTCATAACCGCCACCAATGAAAATCCGGGTTCTTTCAAAGTAGGGGGCCCTGTTTGTGAAGAAAAGCTCATTCGATGCAGTTAGATAATAAGTTCCTGGTTCGATTTTTTTATTGTTCAAAGGAAGCGCTGTATTTATCCTATACCGGAACCTGTTGCGAAAGCCATTGCTGGTCCATCTCTGTTCTGCCCGGTAGCGATGTTCTAACTTTAACCGTTTTTCATATTGGGTAAGGCTTACCTGGATCCATGTCCTCCATTCGTCATTAACCATTGGTGTTTTAAAATTTCCGCCCGGAGAGTAGGTGTCGAAAATTCCAAATCCAGCCGAAACAGAGGTCCCTTTGCTAATGGCATAGCTGGCTCCTCCCTTTACTTCATAATAGTGGAAATCGTTATAATACTTTAATGAGCGAAGTTGTAATTCACCAAACAGGTTCCATTTTTGAGTAAGATCGAGTTTGGCGTTGACGATATTCCAGCTTCCCATTTGTGCCATGATCGGCTGGATATATAATAGCATGATGAAAAAAAATGTATGTCTCATACTTAAAAGAAAAGCTTCTGAATACTTCAGAAGCTTTAAAAATAAAGTTCTAATAATTTAAAACTCCCTTTCGATATTAAAGTTTTCCAGTTCTTTGGCAACAGCCGTAAGGAAAGTGGCGCCGAGACTGCCATCTACTATCCGGTGGTCGTAGCTCATGCTCAGGTACATCATATGGCGGATTGCTATACTGTCACCAGCCGGTGTTTCTATCACAACAGGCCTTTTCTTGATAGCACCAACAGCCATAATGGCTACCTGCGGCTGATTGATAATAGGAGTCCCCATCAGGCTGCCAAAAGTGCCTACATTGGTAAGTGTGAATGTGCCTCCCTGTGTATCATCCGCTTTCAGTTTTCCGTTTCTTGCAGCATCAGCCAGGTTGTTTACCTGTTTGGCCAATCCCACCATATTTAGCTGGTCTGCATTTTTTATTACCGGTACAATCAGGTTGCCGCTTGGCAGGGCAGTGGCCATGCCAATATTGATATCTTTTTTAACAATAATATTATTACCATCTAACGAGCAATTGATCAACGGAAACTTTTTAATACATTTTACTATTGCCTCAATAAACAGGGGGGTAAAAGTTATCTTGGTTCCTTCTCTTTTCTCAAATTCTTTTTTCACTTTGTCCCGCCACATTACCAGGTTGGTAACATCTGCTTCGGTGAAGCTGGTAACATGGGGACTCGTCTGCTTGCTGCGTACCATGTGGTCAGCAATCAGTTTACGCATCCGGTCCATCTCAATAATCTCTACATTTCCGGTGTAAGTGGTTAGTTGCTGGTTGCTGCCTGTTTGTCTGTCAGTTTCCACTTTGGAAACAGGTATAACCATTTCTGCAGGCCGGGCTCCGGACTCACGGCTTACCACTCCCGACTTTCTTCCGCTTACATATTGTAAAATATCTTTCTTGGTCACCCTTCCTTCATTGCCAGTGCCGGGTATGTTTTCCAGTTCAGTCATACTGACACCTTCGCTGGCAGCAATATTAAGAACGAGAGGAGAATAGAAGCGGTTTGAGGAGCCATTACCGGTAGCAGGCTTTTGGTTGGAATGTGTCGGAACTGTTTCTACGACCACGGCTTCCTGCATAGGCACCTTGGCTGTTTCCTGCGCAGTGGCTAGAACGACGGGAGAGGATGAGGCAACCGGTTCGGCAGCACCTGTTCGTATACGGGCAATGGTAGTGCCGATCGGAACTACATCGTTGACATTGAATAGAATTTCTTCAATTACTCCGGCTGCAGTACTTGGCACTTCGCTGTCTACTTTGTCTGTTGCTATTTCCAAAACGGTTTCATCCATTTGTACGGTATCTCCCGGCTTTTTATGCCATTTCAATACAGTAGCTTCCATAATACTTTCACCCAGTTTTGGCATTACTAAATCAACTAAAGCCATATAACTATTTTAGATTGCAGATTTTAGATTGCAGATTGTCTGGCATACCTGCCGGCAGCAATAACAATCGTTCGGGCCAAAGGTAAAGTTTTCCGGCTAATCCCTTAAAACATCAATACCTGTCTATCGGCAGGAGAATCAGGCGTCTGACAATATGAATTTGCGGAGAAAATTCAAGGCATTGGCAGCTGTCATGGCAATATTTCTCTGGCGGTCAAACCGAAGGTTAAGTTTGAGGGTTTCGGTTTTTTCTTTGCTGGCAACGGCGATCCAGGCTGTTCCCACAGGTTTATCCTCGCTGCCACCACCCGGCCCCATGATTCCTGAGGTTGCTAATGCATAATCTACTTTTAATGTTTGAACCGCTCCATTTGCCATTTGTATTACGGTCTCTTTACTTACAGCTCCCGCACTCATCAATGTTTCATGTTGAACTCCGAGCAAATTTTCTTTTACCGTATTGTCATAGCTTACCACCGAGCCTTTGTACCAGGCTGATGAGCCGGCAACGGAGGTAATAAGATGAGCTATATAGCCGCCGGTACAGCTTTCGGCAGTAGCCATTGTTTTATTTTTTTCTTTGAGTATTTTTCCAACTACGATTTCCAGGCCTTCATCCTCATTTGTAACCAGGTATTCTTTTACTAATTCCTGTAGCTTTTCAAAATAAGGTTGCAATTCAGTTTCAACTTCTGCTTTACTATTACCTTTCGCAGTCAGCCGCAATTTTACCATACCATAATTGGGCAGGTAAGCCAGTTTAATATGTGCGGGCAAGGCCGGTTCAAAATCTTTCAGCAATTCAGCGATCACAGATTCTCCCTGTCCTGCGGTGAAAACGGTTTTGTGAACAATGGCCGGCATCCGGAATTCGTTCAACAGCCGGGGAATGACTTCACTGGTCATCAGGCCTTTCATTTCATGTGGTACACCAGGCAAAGAGATATATACCCGCCCGTCTTTATTGAAAAGCATTCCGGGAGCTGTTCCTCTTGCATTATGTAAAACCGTACACACATCCGGTACTTCTGCCTGTTTAAGGTTTCTTTCCAGTATCGGGCCGGGTCGCCGGTATATTTTCTCGAATAGATATTTTACATGAGCCAGTACTTCTTCATTGACCACCAGTTTGCCGCCAAAATAGTTGCAGAGTAATGGTTTGGTAATATCATCAGCTGTTGGACCTAGTCCGCCGGTTATTATAATTATATCGGATTGTTTACTTTCTTCATCCAATGCATTCCATATCTCGTCATACACATCTCCCACCGCTACCCGCCGGCGCACCCAAACACCAATTTTATTCAATTCCTGGGCGATAAAAGCCGAGTTGGTATCAATGGTCTGGCCGATCAGGAGTTCATCGCCGATAGTGATAATGGAAGCAGTTACTGAGGGGGAAGTCATTTAGGAAATGATTAATACGAAATGAATTAGTTTTAAGCAAAGTTATCAACACATAGCTATGAAAAAAGTTTTCTTGCTGGTTGCTGGTTGTTTTTTATTGGTTGTTGTTTCTTACAGTCAGACTGTTTCCCAGCGTTTAAACAAAGCTTTTGCTGCATTTGAAAAAGATGAACAGCTTAAACATGCCATCAGTTCCTTTTATGTAATTGATGCGAAAACCGGGCAAGTCGTATTCGACAAAAACTCACAGATTGGACTGGCCCCGGCATCCACACAAAAGATTATTACCAGTGTGACGGCTTTTGAGTTGCTGGGGAAGGATTACAGGTATAAGACTCAATTTTTACTTGCCAATATTAAAAAGGAAGCAAGCCTTTTAATTGTTCCATCAGGGGACCCAACGCTGGGTAGTTGGCGGTGGAATAGCACAAGGGATAGTAATGTCTTAGCTAATGTAGGAATGCTTATCAAATCCTTTGGATCAATTTTGAATGGGGCTGTTATGGTAGATATTCGTAAATGGAGCAGTCAATCAACGCCGGATGGATGGATATGGCAGGATATAGGTAACTACTATGGCGCCGGATCAGGTTTTCTTAATTGGAGAGAGAATCAGTATGAGGTGCTATTGAAATCAGGTTCTAAAATAGGAGACAGAGTAGATGTTATAAAAACAATTCCCACTCTTTATTTACCCGATTTTAAATCTGAAGTGATAGCTGCAGCTAAGGGTAGTGGTGATAATGCATACATATATCTTCCGGTTAATGGAGCCAATTCACAAGTTGAAATCAGGGGAACAATACCGGTAAATGAGCAAAGTTTTTCTATTTCCGGCTCAATGATTAATCCGCCTGATCAATTTATTGAAACAGTAGTTGAATCAAATAAAAATAATTTCAGGCAGCCACGATATTTAGGCTCAATTTTTTTAAATGATTCAATAAATAAACAAGTTGAGAGGGAATATGTCCATTTTTCTCCCTCCCTCGATTCGATCATCTACTGGTTCAATAAAAAAAGCATTAACCTTTACGGTGAAGCATTAATAAAGACCTTTGCTTACGAAAAACAAGGCTTCGGCCGTACAGACAGTGGGGTGGCTATCGTTAAGAAATTCTGGAAAGAAACAGGCCTGGATGAAGATGAATTGAATATTTATGATGGTTCCGGCCTTTCACCTCTCAACCGGGTTACTACCCATGCCCAGGTAGAAGTATTGAAATATGCCAAAACAAAGGACTGGTTTCCTTTTTTCCTGAAATCATTGCCGGAATATAATGGCATGACGATGAAAAGCGGCACTATCAGCGATGTAAAGGGTTTTTGCGGTTAT
>DEHX01000147.1:11331-22775 GCA_002352145.1 Chitinophagaceae bacterium UBA2789 | reverse complement strand
AACGGTGCTTTTTTTCAAATGGATGGATTTAGTTTTTATTCAGGTTTTGGTAAACCCCGGCCTAAACCGACTACTGTTGGTGCCAGGGGGTTCGACTTTCCCATAAGAGATAATTACAAGTTTTACCTGGAAAACCCTCCTTCCAAGCTGATGGAGTTGATGAGAGACAGTGTGCAGTTCTGGAAAGACCTCTATTCACATCCCAACTATGATGACTGGTGGAAGGCAAGGGATGCCCGAAGGGCTATGTTTAATATTAAACCTGCCATGCTGGTAGTAGGTGGTTTATTTGATGCAGAGGACTGCTGGGGTGCATGGAATTTGTACAAGTCAATCGAAAAACAAAACCCCGGTATTCATAATAAGATTGTGATGGGCCCCTGGAGCCATGGCCAGTGGAGTTCAAGGGATGGAAACTCTCTCGGCAATATCCGATTCAACAGCAATACAGCTTTTTGGTACCAGAATAATATTGAGTTACCCTTTTTCAACTATTACCTGAAAGGAAAAGGAGAAGATCCGCAACTGGCAGAAGCAACAGTATTTTTCACCGGTGAAAATGAGTGGAAAAAGTTAGCAAAGTGGCCTGCTTCCAATTCAGCAAGGGATATTTACCTCGCACCTGACGGGGCTTTGTCATGGAATCTGCCAACTTATGTAAAAGCAGGAAGTTTTACTGAATATGTCAGCGACCCTGCACACCCGGTACCTTATACGGAAGATGTACACTTTCGGCGGACAAGAGAGTATATGACAGATGACCAGCGGTTTGCTTCGAGGAGGCCGGATGTATTAACATTCCAAACCTATCCGCTTGAAGAAGATCTTACTTTAGCCGGTCCTGTCATTGCAAATTTAAAAGTCAGTATTAGCAGCACAGATGCCGACTTTGTCGTAAAAGTGATTGATGTTTTTCCTGACGATTTCAGATATCCCGGTTCTTTTCAATCTGCGGGCCGTACTGCCGGCGGCGATTATCCCATGGATGGTTACCAGATGCTGGTAAGAGGAGAAATAATGCGGGGCAAATTCAGGGAGAGTTTCGAGAATCCTGTTCCGTTTAAACCTGGAAAAATCGAAACAGTGAAATTTGAGTTGCCGGATGTGGCTCATACTTTTAAGAAAGGTCACCGCCTGATGATACAAATCCAAAGCAGCTGGTTTCCGCTGGCCGACCGTAATCCGCAACAATTCATGAATATTTACGAAGCAAAACCAGCCGATTATAAAAAAGCAACGATTCGGATTCATCATGATGGCAATAATCCTTCATCGATTTACTTACCAATTATGACCAAATAATAAATATGCAAAAAATCATTTTTTTTATACTTACACTAATTATTCAATCAAGTGTATTTACACAAGAAAGGCAATTAAACCTTATTCCCTGGCCAGTGGAAGTAAAACAAGAATCAGGCACATATTCACTAAAAAAAGTAATGACTGTTTCGAATTCTTCAACAGCTATTGGATGGGAAATATTATTTCCATACCTGAGGGATGAGATGAAAGAACAATTTGGTATTACTTTGATTGAGGCTGAAAAAGGTAAAACCGGTGATATCGATTTTTTTATGAAACGCATGCCTACCTCAGGCAAACCGGCTTATACACTGGATGTGGGTATGAATGGTATTAAGATCAACAGCAATTTCGACGAACCGGCTTTTCATGCAGTACAAACCTTGTTTCAGTTGATTACTGTTGATCAGAAAGGAAAAAGGGAGATGCCTTATGTGCATATTTTCGATCATGCACGGTTTAATTACCGTGGTATGCACCTCGATGTAGGCCGCCACTTTTTTCCTGTATCATTCGTAAAAAAATATATTGACTATCTCGCCTATCATAAGCTCAATACATTTCATTGGCACCTCACCGAAGACCAGGGCTGGCGGATTGAAATAAAAAAATACCCGGAGCTGACGAAAGTTGGCGCCTGGAGAAATGGTACCATCATTGGGCGCTATCCCGGCACAGGCAATGATAATACCCGTTATGGTGGTTATTACACACAGGAAGAAATCAAAGAAGTGGTGCAATATGCCAAAGAACGCTTCATTGAAGTGATACCGGAAATTGAAATGCCAGGTCATTCTTCTGCGGCAATAGCAGCCTATCCCTGGCTGAGTTGTTTTCCTGATAAACCTACTTCTATCCCGGCCAATATGATTTCAAGCAAAAGTATAGATGAACTGAAAAACGGCCGTGTAAAATTGGTACAGGAAACATGGGGTGTTTTTGATGACGTTTTTTGCGCCGGTAATGATTCTACCTTTATTTTTTTGCAGAATGTGATTGATGAAGTAGTGGAGCTTTTTCCATCCAATTTTTTTCATATCGGCGGGGATGAATGTCCTAAGACACATTGGAAACAGTGCGCCAGGTGCCAGCATCGGATGAAAGAGAACAACCTGAAAGATGAACATGAATTGCAAAGCTGGTTTGTGCAGAAAATTGAAAAGTACCTGAACAGCAAACGCAAAACACTTATTGGATGGGATGAAATATTGGAAGGTGGTCTTGCACCTAATGCAGTTGTGATGAGCTGGCGGGGCGAAACCGGTGGTATTGAGGCAGCCAGGCAAAAACATAAGGTTATAATGACTCCAGGCAATCCTGTGTATTTTGATCATTCACAGAGTGAAAATGAAGATAGCATTACAATAGGCGGCTACAACCCAATTGAGAAAGTGTATGCTTACGAGCCTGTGCCTGCTGCTCTTACAGCAGAACAGGGAGAATATGTACTCGGCTCCCAGGCCAATGTTTGGACAGAATACATGAAGAATACAAAAAAAGTGGAGTATATGATCTTTCCTCGCATGGCGGCACTTAGTGAGGTTTTGTGGAGTACAAAAGAAAATAAGAACTGGCAGAATTTTGAAAGAAGACTGATTAATCATTTCAAAAGATACGAGAAATGGGGAGCTAATTATAGTAAGGCGTATTATGACATAAAAAGTAGCATATTACCCGGAGAAAAAGATGATCATGTTCTTTGGAAACTGGAGTCAAAACAAAAAGGCATTACAATAAAGTACATTACCCACTATGCAGGAAGGCCATATCCTTCCACTTTTTCTGAGGGCATTATTTACAAATCACCGTTAGAAATAAATTCAACAAAACTGGTTGCTGCAATCGGAATGTTAGGAAATAAAGCTATTAGTAACCCGGTTTATGGAACATTTCGTTTCAACAAAGCCACGGGTAAAAAAATAACGCTGACCGCTCCCCCGTCAAAGAGTTATCCCGGTGACGGCGCTTTTACTTTAGTAAATGGAGTACAGAATGAAAAAGGTTTGGCTAAACGAAATGAATTCTTAGGGTTCAGCGGTGCCGATTGCGAAGCGATAATTGATTTGGGTAAGGATGAGAAAATTGCGATGGTAACAGTTCATGCACTCCATCAGACCGGCAGCTGGATATGGAGACCGTTATCCGCTGAAGTGCATACCTCTACCGATGGATCTAAGTACGAGTTTGCGGGCCTTACAGATGATTTTAATGTCACTATTAAAGGACTGGAAAAAGGGAAAATGAAAATCAGTTTTGATAAAAAAGAAGCAAGATTTGTAAAAATCATTGTCAAATGCTGGGAAGAAATACCTGCCGGGGAACCCGGTGCTGGAAAAAAACCATGGTTATTCATTGATGAAATCGAAATAAATTAACGCAAAATGCTGCACAAACCTGCATAAACCTTCAATTTTAATGGCTACCTTTACCAAACAAACCAACAATATGGCGAAAAGGGCTAATGCAATTGATCTTTCCGACAGTTTTGAGAAGATACCCGTTAAAATATTTCCATCTTCCAAAGAAGGGTCTGTATTTGTTGCCCGGCAGATAGCTGATTTCATTCGGGAAAAGCAAAAGAAGAAAGAGAAATGTGTTTTAGGTCTTGCCACTGGCTCCACTCCTAAATCTTTGTATGCCGAGTTGGTTCGGCTGCACCGGGAAGAAAAACTGAGTTTCAAAAACGTCATCACCTTTAACCTGGATGAATATTACCCGATAGATAATAATGCATTGCAGAGTTACAACCGGTTCATGAAAAACCAGTTGTTCGATCATATTGATATTGATCCCAAAAATATCCACATACCAAACGGAGAGATAAAAAAAGAAGATATTAAAGAACATTGCCGGCAATACGAGAAAATGATCAAAGATGCCGGTGGAATTGAATTACAGATTTTAGGAATTGGTAATAACGGTCACATTGGATTCAACGAACCGGGCTCTGGTATTTATTCTAAAACAAGATTGATTACGCTGGACAATTCTACCCGTATTGCCAATGCCTATGAATTTGCTAATATTTCACAGGTACCAAGGCTGGCCATTACTATGGGCATCAGCACCATTTTACAATCCAAAAAAATTATTTTAATGGCTTGGGGCAGCGCCAAAGCTCCGGTTATTAAAAAAGCGGTGGAAGATGATGATACCGAACAGGTGCCGGCTTCTTTGCTGCAGAACCACGATGATGTGACTTTCGTAGTAGATGAATCAGCCGCTGCAGAACTAACCCGTAATAAATCACCCTGGCTGACCGGCGATTGTGAATGGACACCAAAAATGATTAAAAAAGCTGTGGTGAACATGGCACTGAAATTAAAAAAGCCTGTCTTAAGCCTCACCAACAGCGATTATAATGAATATGGCCTTAGCGATCTGCTGGTAGAAAAAGGAGACGCATATGAAATAAATCTTCAGGTTTACTATATGCTGCGTGACTCAATTACCGGATGGCCGGGTGGCAAACCGGATTCGCATATACCCAACCACCCGGAAAGATCGGCTCCTTATCCCAAAAGAGTAGTTATCTTCTCCCCTCACCCGGATGATGATATCATCAGCATGGGCGGTACTTTTCAGCGATTACACGACCAGGGACATGATGTACATGTTGCCTATCAGACAAGCGGCAACATTGCAGTCACTGACGAATTTGTAACAAGATTTCTGGATTTTGCGGTAGGCTTTGAAGAGATAGTCGGTATTGACACTAAAAAATCCGGAAAGATACTGGATGATGCAAGAAGATTTATTGCCCGTAAAAAATCAAACCAGGTAGATACCCCGGCAATCCGTTCCATCAAAGGGCTGATCCGTCGTTGCGAGGCAAAAGCCACCTGCCGCTATGTGGGCATCAAAGAAGAAAATATTCATTTTCAAAACCTGCCCTTCTACGAAACGGGAACAATTGAGAAAAAACCAATGGGAGAAAAGGATGTAAAACTCACCATGGAATTATTGCGAAAAATAAAGCCACAGCAGGTGTATTGCGCCGGCGACTTTGCTGACCCGCATGGCACACATATCGTTTGCTTCAACGTGGTAGTAGAAGCCTTGAAACGTATAAAAAAGGAAGCGGAAGGATCAGTCAATTATGAATGGATAAATGATTGCTGGCTATGGTTATACAAAGGTGCATGGCAGGAATGGAATATTGAAGAAATTGAAATGGCTATCCCAATGAGCCCGGACCAGGTATTGAAAAAGCGATTCGGTATTTTCATTCACCAGTCACAAAAAGACATGGTTCCTTTCCAGGGCAGCGATTCAAGGGAGTTCTGGCAAAGAGCTGAAGAAAGAAATGCAGGAACCGCCAATCTTTATGCTGACCTTGGACTAACACATTATGCAGCTATGGAAGCATTTGTCAGGTGGCAATACTGATTTGTTCATTGTTTCTCCCTAAATTTATTGTTACAAAAACTTTTAAACTATGTCGATATTCAAATCGAGTAATCCTGTAATGCAGGAAAAAACTTACCAGGGTACAATTCTGGAAGGCATCAGTACAGGCGAAGAAATGACCCTTAAAGGAACGATGAATAAGTTTGGGGTGATGATCATGCTGATGATTGGCTCTACCCTTTTCGCATGGAGCCAGTTTTACAAAGGCAGTGATCCGAAACCATTGATGATGATTGGTGTTTTCGGTGGTTTAGCACTTGCACTGGTAATGGCTTTTAAAATGAAATGGGCCAGTTTTCTAGCACCTGCTTATGCAATATTAGAAGGATTGTTTGTAGGATCAATTTCTGCCATATATGATTATGCTTATCCGGGGTTGCCCATGCAGGCGGTTGCGCTTACCTTATTGGTAACCCTGATCATGTTCCTGATTTACCGTTACAAGATTATAAAAGTCACCAGCAAACTAAGAACAGTTATTGTAGTGGCCACCTCAGCAGTTGCAATATTTTACCTTATACAGTGGCTTACTTATGCAATAGGCGGTACTGCCATTGCTTATAATTTCACCAACTCTGCCACACCCATAAGTATTGGGTTTTCCATATTAATGGTTGTACTTGCTTCATTTAACCTGCTGCTGAATTTTGATACCGTTGAAAGAGGGGTAGAAATGAGGGCACCAAAATACATGGAATGGTACAGTGCTTTCGGCCTGATGGTTACTGTGGTTTGGCTATACCTGGAAATACTGCGCTTATTGTCAAAATTCCAAAGAAACTAATTCTAACTACCTATTATAAAAAAGCCTCTCATATGAGAGGTTTTTTTATTGTGATCCGGACAGGATTCAAACCTGTGACCTACTGCTTAGAAGGCAGTTGCTCTATTCAGCTGAGCTACCGGACCTTTTGAAGAGCGGCAAAGATAATTTTTTTTAGCTTGCAGCCAAAGGATAAATGAAATGGATGTAAAGATTGAGCCATCGTGGAAGGAAGTACTAAAGGATGAGTTTTCAAAACCCTATTTTCAGCAGGTAGTACTGCATCTAAAAACGGAAAAATCACAGGGAAAAGTCATTTATCCGCCCGGTCCTTATATTTTCAACGCTTTCAACATAACGCCTGTTGATCATATAAAGGTGGTAATACTCGGACAGGACCCTTATCATGGGCCCGGTCAGGCTCATGGACTTTGTTTTTCAGTACAAAATGGAGTGCCCCCTCCTCCTTCCCTCATCAATATTTTTAAAGAACTGCACGACGATATCGGTGTTGAAATACCCAACCATGGCAATCTTACACATTGGGCAGAACAAGGAGTCTTTCTACTGAATGCTTCGCTTACAGTAAGGGCCGGCGAACCTATGAGCCATGCTAAAATCGGGTGGGCTACTTTTACCGATACAGTGATCCGCAGGATTTCGGATTTAAAAGCACATGTAGTTTTTATGCTTTGGGGAAAATTTGCGCAGGAAAAAAAAATATTGATTGACGAAACAAAACACCTGGTGTTGAAAGCTGCTCATCCATCGCCTCTTTCTGCTCACGCAGGCTTCCTTGGAAGCAGGCACTTTTCCAAAGCCAATGAATGGCTCATCAGCAAGGGAATTGATCCTGTAGACTGGAAATTATAAATCAAACTCAGACAGTATGAAACTGCTAAAAGATATATTTGGAAGGTTTTGGGCATTCTGGGGCATTATCAGCTTCATCGGTACTTTCCTGGTCATCTATATACCCTCAATGATCACCTGGTTGCTCCCTGAGCCCAAAGGACAAAGAATATTCATAGGGATAGCACGGATTTGGATGAATATATGGCTAAGATTGGTGGGCTGCCCTGTAAAAATAAAAGGCCGTCAAAATTTTCAAAGAGGCAAAAGTTATATTGTTACCTGTAATCACAATTCATTGATGGATGTTCCGCTTTCGTCTCCATTTATTCCCGGGGCCAATAAAACAATTGCTAAATCATCGTTTGCCAAAGTGCCGCTGTTTGGTTTTTATTATATGAAAGGCGCGGTTCTGGTTGACAGAAAAAGCGAAAAAAGCCGCAAAGAAAGTTTTGAGAAAATGAAACTGGTATTAAAGAAAGGGATGCATATGTGTATTTACCCGGAAGGGACCCGCAACCGTACTAATGAGCCATTAAAAAAATTTTATGATGGGGCTTTCAAACTGGCAACGGATACAGGTACAGACATCATCCCGGCCATAATTCTAAATACTAGAAAGGCTGTGCCGGTGCACAAAAGTTTTTATTTTCTGCCACACAAACTGGAAATGCATTTTCTGCCACCTGTATCAGTTGAGAACAAAGAAACTGAAGAACTTCGTGAAGAAGTTTTTGTAATCATGAAAAAATATTACCTGGAGCATCAGCATTAGAAATTCGTAAAGAACCTGCTCCTGTTGATACGGAGGTCCTGCAACACTGCAGCTTTAGGACTAATAGAGAAGCTAAAAGAACGATAAAGACCGATTGGCGTCACGTTGATTGACATTTGCCAACAGTGCATCTCCCTGTTAATACTCATAGAAAAGGTTTGCATTTCTTTAGTATCAAAATCATAATTGCCCTGCGCAGAAAAATTCCATTTTGGGGTAAGATTAAAGCTTCCGTTGAAGTTCAAACCGGAAGAAAAGTCTTTCTCAAAATTGACCAGGTCGGCGCTCAGCCTGGTGGTAAAGGAAATAGAATAACCCAATGTAACCTGCCAGGGAATATTAAAATCAACAAAATCACCAGGATTTTGCTGCATATAATCCAATAATCTTCTCTGGTCGCCGGCAAGCGAAGGATCGCTTAATAATTCCTCTTGTTGCTTTTTTCGCAACTCATCTTTTTTAGGATCTTTTGGTTTACTCTTGAAACTGGTGTTTACAGACACACTTCCATAGGTAAGCCTGCCCAATTTGAACTTGCCCCCCTGCCAGGCATACTTGTTTATATTTCGCCCATATTTGTCCGTTTGGTAAGGATCCAATACGGTCTGAGCATTGATTTGTATCTTATCAAATAAAGTTGACCGCAGGTAAATATTAAAGGCATCCAGTTTTAATGAATCCCTGAGAAAATTATACCCTGTTGAAAAACCATAACCATCGATCAACTTCACTTTCTTGATTGCATTTTCACCGGTATCCTTTTTTGAACGCATTTTCATTTCGAGGTTATTATCCAATTGAAAGCCGATACCGCCTGTTTTTCCTTCACCATAACCAGCATACAGGGCTCCTTCAAAAACACTAAAACGCTGTGTTACTCCTGTTGCAACCGTATCTGTGTAATAAAATTTCCTCGACAGATCAGGCTTATAGTTCAGACTGAAAGTAGGTCTTATCACATGGCGAATGGCTACGATCCTCGACTTTTTGAACTGGTAGGTTCCAAATATGGCAGTATTAAAGCTCAACGAAAACTGAGCCTGATGATCCATAAAGAACCCCTTGGTAATGGATGTATCCACTTTTTGTGTAGCTGAATTCCATCTCCGCCTGAATTTTTGTGCAATCCAAACCTGAGAGTAAGAAAATCCCGGCGAAACAATTACTGCACCACCTAATATGGGGGGCAATGCCAGTGTAACCGGGAAACTATGCTGTGCACCCCACTGTAATGTATCAATCAGGTTTTTCAACTTAAATGCAGTATCATAAAAAGAAACCTGGTTTCTGAAGTTACCGTTATAAGCAATACCTAATTTTTCATACCATTTTGCAGTACCGGTTGCATTTTTCTTTTGTAATGGATATAATGTATTTACGGCAAATCCTGCATCCGGCAAACTTATGTTGATTAGTCTTGTCCTGTTGTTCTGGTTGTGATTGGCACTTATTGTCAGGTTATAAGGTTTTCCCGCCCATGATTTGGAATAGGCAATGGATGAACTCATCTGGTTTTGAAAGTTCAGCTGCACATTGTTTGGCACCAATTGATTGAATTTAGTAGAACCGGCATTCACACTGGCAGAGAAAGTTGTTCCGGGACGGGCACGGCTGTCAACCGAGTGAGTCCAGTTAACCATATAGCTTTTATTCTTTAAATAGTCAGGGTCTCCTTTGAAGTTAAATCGGGTTGATTGTACACTAAGATTGAAAGCTCCGTTATAGCGGTATCTTTTCCTGTAAGAGGGATTTACATTGGCTGACCAGCCACCATATGAGTAAATGTTTCCGTATACTTTTACATCCCAGTAATCGCTAATCACTTTGTAATAACCTAATCCTTCTAATCCCAAACCAAATTGTTCGTTAGTCGCAAATCTTGGCGGCAACAGACCCGAATGTCTTCCCTGGCTTAAAGGATAAAAACCAAATGGCAGGTAAATAGGAACCGGTACACCTTCAAATTCAGGATGAGCCGGGCCAGATACCGCCAGCTTTTGATTAATCACTTTCATCTGGGGTGTTACAAAGGCAAAATGCGGATCATCGAGCAAGCAGGTAGTGAACCTTGCTCTTTTGATAAAGGTAGTGTTTTCACTCACTTTCTTTGCCACTTCACCAATAACTAAGAATTCCCCTTGTTGAGTGTAAGTATTTTTTGTCAATCCTACCTGTGTTTTGAAGTTGTAGCGGATAGTATCGCTGGTAAACTCACTTTCTCCGCTTTTGAAATGGGCGGTTTCTGTTACAGTACCTGTACTGTCTTTAGCATTCACGGCTGTAACAATCTGTGTAACCTGGTCCACTTCCACTTTGGGTGCTGTTAAAGTGATATCCTTGTATTCCGTTTTTGTCTTACCATATAGAATGATTTTTTTATCCTGAATCAAAACAACAGCAGAATCTGCCGCTTCATACTTCAGGGGAGCTTCCAGTGAATCTTTAGAAAGTTTAAGAGAAAATGTATCTGTCTTTGGCTTCAGGCTAGTATCTATTACCGGTAATTTGGTTGTGTCCGTAACTAATGATAAAATTTTACGGCCGGAGTCTGAAGGATTTACAGGTCTTGTTGTGTCTGTTAAAGGCTTGTAAAAGTATGACGAAGAATCCGCATAAGCCATTGTTTTCCACGTTTGAGTGAAAAACATAATAGCAGTTAATATCCCGGTTAAAAAATATTTTGACCTAAATTTGTACGAATGCTCCATCGCAAGGAAGCAAATGTAAATCATTATCCATAGGACTTTGATACTTAGACCTAAACAATTTGTGAATATTGTGGAAAAACTCAAACCGAAAAACCATGATTAAACGAACCCTGGTATTTTTTCTCTTTATTTCATTTGGTGTAACCGTATTCTCCTTTTCTGAGAAGGAAGAAAAAAAGAAAGGCAAGCAAAAGGTGATCAATACGATCGTAATCGATCCCGGTCATGGCGGTAGTGATGCCGGAGCACATGGCGTTTATTCTTATGAAAAAGATATTTGCCTTGATATCTCCCTCAAACTGGGCAAAATGATAGAAAAGGAATTTCCAGACATTAAGTTGCTGTATACCCGAACTACTGACACTTATCCTGCCCTACACTCCCGGGCAAATTTTGCCAATGAAAACAAAGGTGACCTGTTTCTATGCATCCATGTTAACTCGGCTCCGGCTAAAAGAATGTCAGAAATTACCGGCTATAAAACAGTTACTTATTATACAGGCAAGGGAAAAAATCGTAAAAAGAAAACAAAACAGGTTCCTCAATACCGGTATTATACAGTGCCAAGTAATGCAAAGGGTACTGAAACCTATATCTGGGGAGCACATAAATCAGAAGAAAAAGAACTGGC
>DEHX01000147.1:0-11231 GCA_002352145.1 Chitinophagaceae bacterium UBA2789 | reverse complement strand
GAAGAAGAAAAATACCTGAACAGCCAGGAAGGACAAACCGAAATTGCAGATTGTATAGTAAAGGCGTTGAGGAAATATGTAAAATGGCTGGAAGATAAGCAGGAGGACGATAAAGAGAAAGATGAAAAGAAAGATGACGGCAGCCCGCAATCCGCCGGTCTGAACAGGGACAACAGGGAATTTCTGGAAATGGTTGACAAAATGGAAAAACAACGAATGAGTAAGTAAAAACAAAAATACCCGGCAAAAGAGGATGAAAATTCATCCTCTTTTTTGTTGGCGTAAGTTGTGTATATCGTTTGTAAATAATTGGCTAATTTGGCATCTTTGCTTGGCCTACTGGCTAACAAACACAACCTGATGAAAATAAGCAACGAAACAAAGGTCGGCATACTTACTATCTCAGCCCTTACTGTTCTGATACTGGGTTTTAATTTCCTGAAGGGGAAAGACTTGTTTAAAAAGTCAAAAAAGATCTATGCTGTGTTTAATGACCTGGGTGGCCTCTCCCGTTCCAATGAAGTAAAAGTAAATGGCTTTGTCATTGGCACTGTTTACAGCCTGAATAAAAAAGATGCCAACCTTGATGAGATTGTAGCCACAATCAACCTCACTGAAGACGTAAACATACCCAGAGATTCCAAAGCAATTATCACATCACCGTTGGTAGGATCCTGGTATATAAATATTGAAAAAGGCGAATCCGTTGAGTTCTTGAAACCTGGTGATACATTGAAATCAAAATTAGATGTAGGTATTCTTGATGATGTAAAGGCGCAACTCACCCCTACGCTTACCAAAGTAAGAAACACCCTGGACACACTCAATACTGTATTGGGAAGTGTAAACGGCATATTGAACAGCGAAGCCAAAAACAACCTCCAGCAAACTTTGGCTAATCTGAACCGGGCCAGCAGTGCTTTAAATGGTTTACTCGATAATCAATCCGGTTCACTGGCTAAAACTTTGAATAATGCAGAGGCTATCTCTCAAAGTCTCAAGAATAATACAGAAGATATAACAGCTACTATCGTAAACGCCAAAAAAGCATCAGAAAAATTAGCTGCACTGGAAATTCAACCGACACTTGACTCACTGAACTCAATGATCAGTAATTTGAAAGTGGTAGCATCCAAATTAAACAGCAATGAGGGAACATTAGGAGCTTTGATGAACGACAGAACGCTTTATAAAAAGATCACCGATGCTATATTAAGCGCTGAAATATTGATGGATGATATGCGGGCACATCCTAAACGCTACGTTAATTTCTCCATCTTTGGCCGGAAAGATAAAGGCGGTGCTCTAACTTCGCCATCCGTTAAAGACAGTATATCGAAGTAGCTTATAATGCATAGATTTTTTTCCTTTGTTTTACTGTTTACAGGGCTTTTGCTCAGCACTTTGTCATGGGGACAGGTCATTCCTCCTCCGCAACCCGTCACCTCGTCTTCCACTGATAGCTTACTGCTTGTGGAAATTTTACCTGGTGTAAGAAAACTGGAGTTCAGAAAAGTAAATGATTCTACCCAACTGCAAATACTGGCCGGTAATGTAAAATTGAAGCAGGGAACTTCCTACTTCTATTGTGACAGTTGTGTTATCAATAATAATACAAAGACATTTGAAGCATGGGGCAACGTACATATCAATGATTCAGACACAGCTCATATTTATTCCAGCCACCTTCGCTACCTGATGAATAAGCGAATTGCCTATCTCGATGGTGGGGTTCGCTTAACAGACGGAAAAGGAAGCCTGACAACTCCTGATTTGGAGTATGATATGACAACGGATTTCGGCATTTACACACATGGCGGAAAAGTCATAAATAAAAAAACAGTCTTAACCAGCCAGGAAGGCTACTATTACGCCGGTTTAAGGGATGTTTATTTCAAAAAGAACGTTAAGCTGAAAGATCCTGCCTATTATATCGAAACCGATTCATTGCTTTATAATACTGAATCGCAAACCACACGTTTCATCGCAGAGACCTTTATAAAAGACAGCAGCGGACGAACGATAAAAACCAAAGAAGGCTACTACAATATCGCTACCGGTAAAGCAGAATTTGGACAACGGCCAATAATTCAAGATGGTAAAACGACGATTATCGCCAATCGCATTGCCTTTGATGACAGCGCCGGCACCTCCCAGGCTATTGGCAATGTTATTATCGTGGATTCAGCCCAGGGAACCACTATTCTGGCTGGAGAAGTTTACAGAGATAATAAAAACGACCGATTATTGGCAACAAGAAAGCCATTAATGATCATCAAGCAGGATAATGATTCCATTTATGTAACTGCGGACACCTTATTTTCGGCAAGATTAACTGACCTGTACGGAAAAAAAGATTCCGTAGTAAAGGATACAGTGAAAGGAACGAAGGTTGTCACGGTCAGCAATGCAAAAGATAGTACCAACCGGTATTTTGAAGCTTACAGGCATGTACGAATCTTTGCTGATTCTATGCAGGCCGTATGCGACAGCCTTTTTTATTCATTTAAAGATTCCACTTTTCGGCTGTATGATGACCCTGTTCTTTGGTCAAAAGAAAGCCAGATAACCGGCGACACAGTGCTGATATTCACAAAGAATAAAAAGGCGGACCGGGTAAAAGTATTTGAAAATAGCTTTCTCGTAAGCCAAACCGACCCGGAAGTATATAACCAGATCAAATCAAGCCGGATGGATGCTTATTTTAAAGAAGGAACTATCGACTCAGTAAGAGCTGCCGGGTATGCAGAATGTATTTACTATCTGCAGGACGAAGACAGTTCCTACACCGGTATTAACGAATCAAAATGCGACATTATCGATATTTATTTTGGAAATGAAGCATTGCAAAAAGTAGTTTTCAGAAGCAGTGTGGCGGGAACCATATGGCCAATCCGTCAAAAAGATCCAAAAGAAATGCGATTACCCAATTTTCGCTGGCTGGATGAAAGGAGACCTAAATCGAAATACGAATTGTTCGAATGAGGTCAAAATCCAAAGAACTGATGCTGCAAAACATAGGTTACCGCTCCTGCGAAATATCCTAACAATGCCAGCCAACCGATTTTTTTTAAATACCAGATAAAATCAATCTTTTCAATTCCCATTGCGGCAACTCCCGCTGCAGAACCAATGATCAGTATGCTTCCTCCAGTTCCCGAACAATAAGCAAGGAATTCCCAAAAATATGCATCCGTCGGGTACACATCAAGCCCATACATACCCTGCGCCGCAGCAACCAGCGGCACATTGTCTACCACTGAAGATAACAATCCAATACTGCCGACAATCAGGTTCTCATTCTTGATAGTTGTATCCATCCATCGTGCTGCCATTTCCAGTTGATGAGTAGATTCCAATGCAGAAATAGCCAGTAATATCCCCAGGAAAAACAAAATACTCGGTGCATCGATTTTTCTCAGTGCATAAGCTACGGTAAAATTTTTCCGGTCCTCCTCATCTTTTCCGCTATGAATATTTTCTGTAATCATCCACATCAGTCCCAGACCTATCAGAATCCCCATAAAGGGAGGTAAATGAGTGATTGTTTTGAATACCGGAACAAAAAGTAAAAAGGCAAGCCCGGTAAAGAAAACAATAGTTCGCTCTTTTTTTGTACTTCGGGTTGTTCCGCCATACTCATAAATATGTTCGGGGGCTTTTATTTTTCCTTTAAAAGACCGGCGCATGGCTATAAGCGGGACAAAAAGACAAACCAGGCTGGGTATTATCAGTTTTACAATAACATTGACAGCAGTAATCTGGTTTCCGATCCACAACATAGTAGTGGTAACATCACCTATAGGCGACCATGCACCACCGGCATTGGCAGCTATTACGATCATCCCGGCCAGCATCCATCGGTCATTTTTATCCGCTACCAATTTCCTGACCAATGAAACCATCACAATAGTTGTTGTAAGGTTATCCAGAAGTGCTGAAAGAAAAAAAGTAATGATAGCCACCACCCAGAGTATTTTTCTCTTATCTGTTGTAGTAATCCGCCGGGTAATCACTTCGAAGCCATCATGGGCATCAATCAGCTCCACAATGGTCATAGCACCTAACAGAAAAAATAAAATCTGGGAGAGGTTGCCCAGATGATGGCTCAACTGATCATTTACTACCTCCTTATTATCTGAGAACAGGATATATATCGTCCAGCACAATACCCCGGTTACCATTGCAGTAGCGGCCTTATTGATCTGAATCTTATGTTCAAATGCAATACCCAGGTAACCGAGAACAAAAATCAAAATGATCACTGCGTTCATAAGGAAGCGAAAATACACAAGAATGTATATGCATGCCTGATGACGAAAGGATCAATTTTGCATTTTATTTAGAATTTATTGGCACCATTTTTCGTTTTCTATGAGCTAAAACAAATCGCCATGAAAAAACTCTTCTATGCTATACTGCTTACCGGCAGTATACTTACTGCTGGTTCAGTCAATGCACAAAATTCCGGGTATAAAACCGCACTTGGTGTACGACTCAGCAGTTCCAATGCAATGATCAACAATTCCGTTTCAGTAAAGCATTTCCTCAATGATAAAATGGCCATAGAAGGGTTACTTTCATTTGGCGACCCGCTGGCAATTGGCGCCCTTGTGGAGTTGCACCAACCCATGACAGCATCTGGCCTTACCTGGTATTATGGCGGTGGTGCCTACATCGGTTTTTTGAAAAAAGTGAATACCACTACCCAAAAAACAACAACCGATCCCAATTTTGGAGCACAGGGTGTAATCGGACTTGATTATAAATTCAACAATATCCCTCTTAACCTTTCACTTGACTGGAAACCAGAGCTGAATATAGTAACCGATATTAATTTTGAGCCGGCTGCTATTGGATTCACAGCCCGGTTTACATTTGGAAAGTAAGTTTTGAAGAAGTCTTTTTAAAAGCTCATAGCTTAAGCGCTATGAGCTTTTTTTATTACTGCTTTAAATTTCCCCCAGATTTCCACATCTGCAAAATTTTTCTGGTTTTTGCGTTTTTGTGCAGGAATTTGATTTATATTTAGCCATCAAAACTAACGGATGCTTAAGAAGGAAAGGCAAGCCTATATTCTTCACCAGGTAAACCTTCATAATAAGGTTTTATCCTCTTCACTTTGTTCCGAAATCAATGTGTCGGAAGATACAATCCGCCGTGATCTGCAGGAACTGGCTGATGAAGGAAAAATCATCAAAGTACACGGAGGTGCCCTCTCCCATTCTTTTAACCAGGTACATTTCTCCACCAACGGGGTTTATTCTCAAAATCAAAAAAGAACCATAGCTCAAAAGGCCATTGGCCTCATTGGCAATGGCATGTTTGTATTGACCAGCGGAGGTACTACTATTCTAGAAATGGCAAGGTCGCTACCGCCCCAGCTAAAGGCAACCTTTATTTCGGGCAGTATTCCTGCTATACTGGAATACATGCATCATCCTAATATTGAGGTAATAATGATCGGAGACAGAATTTCAAAAAACTCTAAAATAACTGTTGGTTCTGAGGCTATTGCCAAAATAAAACAGGTTAAGGCAGACATATGTTTTCTCGGTACCAATGCCATAGATACAGAGCAAGGAATTACCGATAATGATTGGGAAGTGGTGCAGCTAAAGAAGGCCATGATTGAGTCTTCTAAAAAGGTGGTTTGCCTGACTATTTCTGAAAAGATCAACTCGGTGCAGCCAATCAAGGTTTGCGGACTGAATGAGATAGATATGCTGATAACTGAACTGTCGCCGGATGATCCATTACTAAAACCCTATATTAATGCCGGGGTAAAAGTGGCATAATAAAAATGGAACTGCTTATTTATTATATCTAAAAAAAACAGCTATGAGAAAAATTCTCCAATTGTTCTTTGTGTTATCGCTGACGCTGCTCTTACTGCCCTCCGCTGTGATGGCGCAGGAAAGAACAATCACCGGTACGATCATTTCAGAGGACAATAAGACACCGCTTGCAGGTGTTACGGTTAGGGTAAAAGGCACCCGTAAAATCACCCAAACGGACGCTAATGGAAAATTCTCCATTAAAGTGGGTCCCGGTGAAACACTTCAGTTTACCTATGTGGGTTATCAGACTGAAGAAATTAAACCCGGAAGCGGCGAAAGCTTAGGTATCAGCTTAAAGACTGCTGATAATACCATGGGCGAAGTCGTGGTAACCGCGATGGATATCAAACGTAACCCAAGGGAATTGGGTTATTCCGTTCAAAAAGTTAGTGGAAGTGACGTGCAGGAAACGCAAAGAGAAAACTTCCTGAACAGTTTGCAGGGCCGGGTAGCTGGGTTAACACTTGATCAGACATCAGGTGTGGCCGGAGCATCCTCATCAGTTGTATTAAGAGGCTTCAACTCTCTATCATTAAGTAACCAGCCACTCTACGTGGTGGATGGTGTAATTCTTGATAACTCTACCATTAATGAAACATCAAGTGGCGGACAAGGTATTGGTTTGGCATCAGACCGTCCTAACAGAAATAATGATTACCAGAACAGGATTGCCGATATCAATCCTAATGATATTGAAACGATCACTGTACTGAAAGGCCCTGAAGCTACTGCCTTATATGGTAGCCAGGCCAGTTCCGGTGCCATTGTAATTACTACCAGAAAAGCAAAAAATAATAAACTGGGTATACAGTATGACAACAGTTTCCGTTTCCAGAAAGTAACCCGCTGGCCGGAGACAATCAATACATATGCTAATGGTAACAATGGTCTCAATTCAAATGTGTTTGCCTACTTTGGACCCCAGTGGGCTCCGGGTACACAGTTATTTGATAATAAGAACCAATTCTTCGAAACCGGTTTTGCACAAACTCATAACCTTGGCGTAGATTTCGGTATAAAGAAATCTCTCTTCCGTTTTTCAGGAACATTTTTTGACCAGAATGGTGTGGTACCTGAAAACAATTTCAGACGCTTTAACCTTCGCCTGACAAATACTACTAAGTTCTGGAAAGACAAGATTGAGATCAATCCTTCTATTGCCTATATCAAATCAGAAAACAATAAAGTATTACGCAGTGCCGGTGGTTACCTGCTGAGCTTGCTGGTATGGCCTGATAATAATGATATCAGGAATTATGAAGACCTGACTACAGGTGACAAACTAGACCTTTTTGCAGCAACAAGTGCTAACGGCGAATATGACAACCCTCTTTTCAACGTAAAAAAGAACAGGGCTTACGATGAAACAGAACGTAAAACAGCCAGCCTGGGTATCAATATAAACCCAACCAAATGGTGGAGCATCTCCGGCCGTTTCGGATATGATACTTATGACTTATTCGGATACTGGTTCTATCACCCACAGTCATTCTATGTAACGGCAGCTTCAGGTGGGTCGCTTGATAACTACTGGAGAAAATATATTGGCTACAACCATACGATCACTACGACCTTTAAGAAAACAATCGGCAAAGATCTTAACCTGCGTTTAATGGTAGGTACCATGTGGCAGGATTATGAAACAAGAATGTGGGCTATTTCTGGTACTAACATCGTAGATAACACGAATGCAGCAGGTCAAATGCTCAGGGCTCCAAGGGATGCGAATGGTAACCCCACTGGCCCGCAGGTTGTACTCACTGACCGTGACTTACAGCAGTTGATGGGTAACTATATGGATAGTACCGTTACAAGGCCAAATACAAGATTACGTTTGCTGAGAAATAAGTTTGGAGAATATAATAAGCAGATATCAAGGCAAATGGCTTATTTCGGAGAATTTGCGGTAAGCTTCAGGAACTATATATTCCTTAGCTATACACACCGTTTCGAAGAAGCTTCTACTGTTCCTAAACAAAACAGGAAATATAACTATCCTGGTGGTAGCTTGAGTATCATCATGAGTGATATGATTCCATCGCTTAAGAAAAACAATCTTGTCAGCTATTGGAAGTTGCGTACATCACTGGCAGGTACTGCCCGTTTGAACACTCCTTATTCCACACAGTCTGTCTTCGTTGATAATTTTGCCAGTGGGGGTGGTTTCTCCTATGGTTTCTTTAATAATAGCCCTGACCTCAGGCCTGAAAGACAAAGTACTTATGAACTAGGTACTGAATTCAGACTTTTCAAAAGCAGGTTGAATATTGACTTTACTTATTATAATACACTTAACAAAGGACAGATCATTCAGAATATGCGTTTAAGCTATGGAACCGGTTATGTATTAAACACTCAAAATGCAGCCAGCACTCGTAACAAGGGTATAGAGATTGCCATGGATTATGATCTGTTGAAGAAATCAGACCTGACCTGGAACATGCGTTTCAACTTCAACAAGATGTATAATAAGGTGGTGGACATGCCCCGCAACGTAGCTGAATATTATATATCTGATACATGGTTGTACGGTAATGCAAGAGGTGGTCTCGTATTGAATGGTCCCACTACTTCCATCACTGCTTTTGGTTATGCAAGAAATAACCAGGGCCAGATCCTGATCAACCCTGCCAATGGTTTACCGGTTGGTGATGGTGTGTTCACTGTTAAAGGTGACAGAAACCCAGACTTCACCTTAGGTTGGAACAACACCGTACGCTGGAAAAACTGGAGGTTCTCTATGCTTTGGGATCTGAAAATAGGTGGCGATATCTTTAACGGTACAAACATGTTCCTGACCCGTACAGGCAAGAGCAAACGTACGGAAGACAGGTATGTACCCCGTGTTATCCAGGGTGTGCTGAATGATGGTTTACAAAACAGTGCTACCCCAACACAAAACACCATCGTTGTAATCCCTGCTTTCAACGATCAGTATTATACCACAATGCCTGAGGAAGAGTTCATTGAAAAAGATGTAAACTGGTTCAGGCTGAGAGATGTTACTATCAATTATACATTTTCTAAGAATTTTATCAGATCATTCAAATCACTCAGCTTATTTGTAACAGCGAATGATTTGATCCTGCTGACCAATTATAGCGGTGCTGACCCTGCTGTAAATGGCAATACCGCAGGTAGTTCTGGTGTGGGTGGTTTCGGTTTCGATTATGGCACCCTGCCTTCTCCTGTACAGGTTAATTTCGGTATCAAAGCATCCTTCTGATAAATTTTAAAAAATTAGAAATATGAAACTTAGAAATAAATTAATAGCAATTCCGCTGACCCTGATTACGGTTTCCGGGTTGTTTTCGTGCAGCAAAAAAATTGATGAAGCATATACTAACCCTAATGCTTCAACAAGAGTGCCTGTTGAAACATTGTTACCCGGCATTATCGGAAACTTTGTTGGAAGTTCCTCTGCACAGGGCAGTGCCTACGGTATAGCTAATGACGGCCTTTATACTGGCCGCTATGCTCAGTTTTGGGCAACGAATACTACTGCCAACCAGTATGATCAAATGGGTGGTGCAACTGGCGCCAGTGATATCCTTGGTTCAATATGGGCTATGCATTATTATGGCCATGGCGCCAATTTGTCCAAAATGATTGAATGGGCAACAGAAGATAAGAAGTGGGATTATGTGGGTGTGGGCTATGCCATCCGTGCCTGGGGCTGGTTAACACTGACCAATATGTACGGAGAAGCAATTCTTCGCCAGGCTTTTGATCCCAACAGGCTGGTGTTTGATTACGACAGCCAGGAAGATATCTATGCGGAAACCAGGCGTCTTTGCCATGTGGCAATTGAATACCTGAGTAAAACTGGTGACGGCGTAAGCCAGGCAAATCTTGCCCTTGGTGATGCTTATTTTTATAATGGCGATGTAAACAAGTGGAAGAAGTTTTGTTACTCTGTTTTAGCGAGGTCATTCAATCACCTGACAAACAAAGCCACTTACAATCCTGATTCCGTTATTTATTATGCCAATCTTGGAATCCTGGATAATGCTGATAATGCTTCAGCAAAATTTGCTGCTACAGGCCTCTCAGGCACCTATAATTTCTTCGGTCCTTTCAGAGGTAATGTAGGCGCCCTTCGTCAGTCTCGTTTTATAGCTAACCTGATGACGGGTTTAAATCCAACATTCCTTTCTGTAAATGATCCCAGGGCACCTTACATAATCCGTGAGAACACAAACGGTACTTACAGAGGTGTAAGACCTAATAAGGGAACGGATGGGTTGGCTACAAATGACCAACCCCAAAATTTCTGGGGAGGAGCTTTTAGTTCTACTGCAGCGCCGGGTACAGATGCAACCTGCCGCTATATTTTCCGTAATGGATCACCCTTCCCGATCATTACCGCCGCTGAAGTACATTTCATGAAAGCAGAAGCCTACCTGAGAAAAGGCCCCGCCTTTGCAGCACAGGCAAGACAATCTTATATTGATGGTATCAACGCCAGCTTTGATATGCTAACCGGCACTCCTGATTATCATAACTCAGTTCCCGGTGCGATGCAAATCACCCCTGGTGTAAAAGCTGCTTACCTTGCCAATCCCACCGTGGTACCGGCAGTGGGCAACCTGACAAGGTCTCACATCATGTTGCAGAAGTATATTGCCATGTATGGATACGGTGTTGTAGAAACCTGGGTGGACTTGAGAAGATACCACTATACAGATCTTGACCCTGTAACCGGCCAGCAGGTATATGCTGATTTCGCTCCTCCTACCGGAACGGATTTGTTTACAAATAATGCAGGTAAATGGGTGTACAGGGCAAGGCCAAGGTATAACTCGGAATACCTGTACAATATAGCAGCCTTATCCAGTGTAGGTGGCCTTGCATTAGATTATCATACCAAAGAGCAGTGGTTTTCTCAACCCTAAAGTCATTAACTCATAAAACTAAGATCATGAAATTTATAAAAACATATATACCGGGAATAGCCATACTGCTCTTTTCAGGCAGTGTAATGGTATCCTGTACCAAATCATTTGATGAAAAATTCAAGGAACAGGATGATTTTTCCAACTCCAGCATAATGCAGGTGTATGTTGCTACAGTGAATGCCAGCCGAAACTTTATCTGGGTGGACGCCAATCGTATTAACGGTGCTTCGCTTACAACAGGTAGTGTTTTCCCTACAACAGGTTTTGGATTCAATGTTGGCGGAGGTCTGCGTAATTTCCTGGTAAGGGATACTTTATCAACAAGCACCCAGGTACCGTATTCTTTTGCGGAGAACCTGCAGGCTGGTAAAACATATACCCTTTTCATGTATGACACCATTACATCACCAAAGCAGAAAACGGTTGCAACAAATATAGAAGTACCGACTGACACAACAGCAAGGATACGATTTGCACATTTCCCGTATAGCCC